>CBFHNK010000011.1:0-39210 GCA_965657195.1 uncultured Schleiferiaceae bacterium | reverse complement strand
GAGCTCGACGCCCTGCCCGGCCCCGAGGCCCTCGATGCCTACCGCCTGGGTTTGGTCGACCGCTTCGGAGCCCTGCCGGCGGCCGCCGAAAATCTGCTGCGCTCGCTGCACATTCGGTGGCTCGGCCAAAGTATGGGCATGGAGAAAATCCGCATCAAAATGGGCAAGCTGATGGCCTACTTCCCGGACGACGCTGACTTTTCGATTCCAGAGCACGTTTTGGGTCAGTTTTTGCGGGACCTGCAGCGCAATCCGCAGCGCTTTCAGATGAAGCAAAAAGACCAACGCAGCTACCTTGTCGTGGACCAGGTGCGCTCGGTGGACGAAGCTATCGGATCTTTAACCTCGTGGTCTGCACCGCAACCAGAAACCAGCAACTAGCAACCAGCAACTCGCAACTCGCATGAACGCCCTCACCGCCACCGGCCTGCACAAGCGCTATGCCTCGCACCACGCACTGCGCGGCCTCGACATGGAAATTCCGCACGGCAGCCTTTTTGGCTTGCTCGGACCCAACGGAGCCGGCAAAACCACCTTTATTCGCATCGCCAACCGCATCCTGGATGCCGACGAAGGCCGAATTGAGCTCTTTGGGGCTCCGCTTGGGCCAGACGCCACCCAGCGCATTGGCTACCTTCCTGAAGAGCGCGGGCTGTACAAAAGCATGAAGGTCGGCGAGCAAGCCATGTACTTGGCGCAGCTGCGCGGACTCTCTGCCTCTGACGCCAAGCAACGCCTTCGCGCATGGTTTGAGCGCTGGGAACTGCAGAGTTGGTGGGATAAAAAGGTCAGCGACCTGTCCAAGGGCATGGCCCAAAAGGTGCAGTTTATAACGACCGTGCTGCACGAGCCTGAACTGCTCATTTTTGACGAACCGTTCTCGGGATTTGACCCCATCAATGCCCAACTAATCCGCGAAGAAATGCTTCGCCTCAACCGCGAGGGACGAACCATCATCTTTTCGACTCACCGAATGGAGAGCGTCGAAGAGCTCTGCAGCCACATTGCGCTGGTCAACCAGGGCCAAAACGTACTGCACGGCAGCATCCAAGAGCTCAAGGACCGCCACCGCTCGGGGCAATTCGTACTTCGCTACCGAAGCGAAGAACCGACCAACCTCAACCTCCCCGAGGGCACTGAGCTGACCGAACACCGCCCAGAGGCCCAGGGACTTGTGGCGGCCCGGTTCCGCGCCGAAATTGACGACGCGTCGCGCCTGCTCACCGCCTTGGCACCGCAGGTCAACGTCTACCAATTTGAAGAGGTGGTTCCGAGCATCCACGATTTATTTGTTCAAACCGTACAAGGCGTATGAAACCGTTTATTCTCGTAGCCCAACGCGAAATCACCACGCGCATTCGCAAAAAGAGCTTTTTGGTCGTTACCCTTCTGGGCCCGGTCCTGTTTGTGGGGCTGATGCTGGCTCCGACCCTCATCGCAATGTCGAGCGAAGCCGAAGACCTCAACCTCATCGTCGTCGACCACAGCTACGTGCTACCCGGCACTCCTAAGGTTGATGGGGCGAACTTAGCGTATTTTGACCCCAAAGAAGTCAGCGAAGAGCAAGCCTTGGAGCTCGTTCGCACCCGCGACGACGTCGACGGACTGCTGTACGTTCCCGAATCCGTCAACAACGACCCCGAATACAGCCTCAAGAACGCCAAACTGTACACGCTTGAAACGGCTCCACTTGGTATTGCCAGCGAGCTTGAGAGTTTACTCGAGCGCTTCGCCTACGAGGGCAAACTGCGCCACTTTGGCGTGGATCCCGCGGTCGTGACCAAAGCCAAATCAGAAGCCAGCGTCCAATCGTTTGAACTGAGTGACGAAGGCAGCGAGGCGTCTGGTGCCGAAGTCAAAACGGCCGTCGGATTTATTTCGGGAATTTTGATCTACATGTTCACGTTTTTGTACGCGGCCCAAATCATGCGCGGCGTGATTGAAGAAAAAACCTCGCGCATCGTCGAGGTGCTCGTGACCACGGTGAAGCCGGCGCAACTGATGCTCGGCAAAATTCTGGGCATTGCCACGGTGGGCCTTCTGCAGTTCGGAATCTGGATTTCGCTCACCGCCCTTGCCTCGACCGCCATCGGAGCGCTGGGCTTGCTGTCACCGGATCCCGAGCAGGTGGCTGCCCTGAGTGCCGCGGGTCAGGCGGCACCTGAACTGGGCGGAATAGAATCTGCCTTCAGCACCCTTGACAGCTTGAACCTACCCGGCATACTCGGAATGTTTGTATTCTACTTCTTGTCGGGCTACCTCTTCTACGGGGCGCTCTTTGCCGCCGTGGGCGCGGCGGTGGACAGCGAAACCGACACGCAGCAGTTCATGCTTCCGCTGACCCTTCCGCTGGTACTGACCTTCATTCTCGCCACGAGCATCATGGAGAATCCGCACGGACCCTTGGCCGTGGCGATGTCCATGATTCCGTTCTCGGCACCGATTGCGATGATGATTCGGATTCCGTTCGGAGTACCCTGGTACGAAGTCGCCGCCAGCATGTCGCTGATGGTCCTCGGATTCTTAGGCACCGTCTGGATCGCCGGGCGCATTTACCGCGTCGGAATCCTGAGCTACGGCAAAAAGCCCACCTACGCCGACCTCTGGAAGTGGATCCGAATGAAGCCGTAACTTAGGCCAACATGACGCTGCAAAACCTGCTGGAATTCCAGCTCCTTACCTACAAAAACTTCGACGTCACCGTCTATGAGGTGGGGCAGGTACTTTTCATTCTCGCAATCACTCGAACGCTCACGTTTTTGATTCGCACGGCCCTCAACCGGGCGGTGCTTCGGCGACGGATTGAGCGCGGTTCCGCATACGCCCTGGGCCAAATTATCACCTATGTGGTGTGGACGCTCAGCGTGCTGTTTACACTTGATTTTATCGGGGTGCAAATCACCGTCATTCTCGCGTCGTCGACCGCACTTTTTGTAGGTCTGGGACTCGGCCTGCAGGACACGTTTAAGGATTTTATTTCGGGAATCGTGCTACTCAGCGACCGTTCCGTCTCTGCCGGAGACATTGTCGAGGTCGACGGAATCGTCGGCAAAGTCAACGAAGTCGGCCTTCGGACCACCAAAATCAAGACGCGCGACGACATTTCAGTGATTTTGCCCAACAGCCGCTTGACCACCCAAGGGGTCATCAATTGGGCCCACCAAGCCACGACTTCGCGCTTTCACGTCGAAGTGGGCGTCGCCTACGGAAGCGATACGCGGCTTGTCGAAAAGGTGCTGCTCGAGTGCGGCCTGGCAAACGCCCATGTGCTTAAGGACCCGGAGCCCTCGGTGCAGTTTCGCGACTTTGGTTCCAGCGCGCTCGTCTTTCGCCTCTACTTCTACTCGACGCAACTTTTTCTCATCGAATTTGTGAAGTCCGACCTGCGGTTTGCCATTGACGAGGCGTTTCGCAAAAACGGAATCACCATCGCCTTTCCGCAAATGGACGTGTGGATCAAAGAGGCTCCGAAGTCGTGAGCGCCACCGCCATTCTCGACTTAGGCACCAACACCTTCAATCTTTTGGTGCGGAACGCCGACGGCGTCCTCGTGTTCAGCGACAAGATTCCGGTGCGCCTTGGGGCCGGCGGACTTCGCGACGGGGTCATCACCCCTGAAGCTGCCGACCGCGCCGTCGCCGCAATTGCCCAGCACCTGGTGAGCGCGCGCCACTACGGGGCCTCGCGCAGTTTTGCGTTTGCGACCTCTGCCATGCGCACAACGTCCAACGGATCCGAACTCGCTGCGCGCATCGAGCGCGAGACCGGCCAACCCATCAACATCATCGACGGGGACCAAGAGGCCGCATTCATCGCCGAAGGCGTGGCCCAAGCGTGGCCCGAGCTCAGCGAGCACCACCTCATCATGGACATCGGGGGCGGCAGCACCGAGTTCATCCTACGCGAGTCCGGACGCAACCTCTGGGCCCAGAGCTTTACGCTGGGCGTGACCCGCCTCTTTGAGCGCTTTCTGCCCAGCGACCCGCCAACAGCCGCGCAATGGATTGAAATCGACGCCCACCTCGACCGCGAACTCGCGCCCCTTTGGGATGCGCTCGCGGCGAATCCGTGCCGCATTCTGCTGGGATCAAGCGGTTCGTTCGACACCCTGTACAACGTGATGGCCCACCGAGTGGGCCGCCCCGAACTCGAGCTGGGCCAATCCCGGGCGGAGTTTGATTTGAACGCGTGGCGCGCCACATCGGACGCCGTGCAATCCGCCACCACCGAGGCACGAATTTTGATGCCTGGCATGCTCGCTATGCGGGCCGAAACGCTGCACCTCAGTGCGCGGCAAATCGACCTCGTTCTGGCCCGACTTAATGCACGCCGCATGCTCCTTAGCGGTTTCGCCCTCAAAGAGGGTGTCTGGAGCAGCATACAAGACCCCAAGACCCCATGGCGCGCATACTTCTGGTAGAAGACGAAAAAGCAATTCGCAACGTACTGCGAAACATCCTCTTGAACGAGGACCCCAAGCACGCCATTGACGAGGCCGAGGACGGAGACCAAGCTATCGCAGCACTGGATGCGTCGAGCTACGACCTCGTGCTCTGCGACATCAAGATGCCCAAGCGCGACGGGCTTGAGGTACTGGCCCACGCGATGAAGCTGTACGCTGATACGCCGTTTGTGATGATCAGCGGCCACGGCGACTTGGACACGGCCGTGGGTTGCATTCGCAGCGGAGCCTACGACTACATCGCCAAGCCCCCCGACCTCAACCGCCTGATCACCACCATTCGCCAGGCTTTGGACCGCAAAAAGTTGGTGGCCGAAAACCAGCGCTTGCGCAAAAAGGTCGACAAAAAGTTCGACATGGTCGGCGAATCAGCGGCCCTCGAGCAGGTGCGTGAAGTGATCGAAAAAGTGGCTCCGACCGACGCCCGCGTGCTGATCACCGGGCCCAACGGCAGCGGTAAAGAGATCGTAGCCAACCAAATTCACCAGCTCTCAGCACGCTCGCGCCAGGCCTTTATCGAGGTGAACTGCGCGGCGATTCCGTCTGAACTTATTGAATCAGAGCTTTTTGGACATACCAAGGGATCGTTCACCAGCGCTATTAAGGACCGCAAAGGCCAGTTTGAGTTGGCCGACGGCGGAACCCTTTTTCTCGACGAAATCGGCGACATGAGCCTATCGGCCCAGGCCAAGGTGCTCCGCGCGCTTCAAGAAAACTGCATTACTCCGGTGGGGAGCGGCAAGTCCATCTCGGTGAACGTGCGCGTTCTTGCGGCGACCAACAAAGACCTCAAGGCAGAGATCGCCGCGGGGCGGTTCCGCGAAGATTTGTACCACCGCCTGAGCGTGATTGTCATTGAGGTTCCGCCGCTGAACGACCGCCGCGACGACATTCCGTTGCTCGTGGAGCACTTTCTCGGAATGCTGGACGGCGCCGCCAAGCGCATGACGCCCGAGGCCATGGCACACCTGCAGCACATGGACTGGACCGGCAACGTGCGCCAGCTTCGCAACGTGGTCGAGCGCCTGCACATCCTTGGCGGCAGCCCGATCAGCGGGGCCGACGCGGAACGCTACGCGTAAATCCTTAGTTTTTAGCCCGCCATGACCGCCAATCGGCGGTAAAAGCGCCAGGTCATGGCTCCGGCCGAAAGGGTCAGTCCCACGGCCAGGGCGAACCATACGCCGACGGCTCCGAAGTCAAAATAGGTACCGATGATCCACTCGAGCGGAAGCGCCACGACGTAGTAGGCCACAAAGGTGAACAGGGTGGGCATTTTGACGTCCTGGATTCCGCGCAGCGCGCCAAGCGCCGTCGCCTGCATCCCATCAGAGATTTGAAAGAGCGTCGCCACGATCAAGAGCTGACCTGCAAGCCGCGCAACCGCCGTGTCTTCGGTGTACAAGAAGGGGAACAGGTTGCGTCCAAACAAGAACAGCAGCCCGGTAAAGGTCATAAAGAGCACCGTCAGCCCGAACAGGCTGGTCGCTGCTTCGCGCGCCGACCCGTGGTCGCGCTGCCCGAGGTACTGGCCGATGCGAATCGTGGCGGCAGCTCCGAGTCCCGTAGCGGCCATGTAGCTAATGCTCGCCAAGCTGATGGCCACCTGGTGGGCGGCGAGGGCTGTGGCCCCGTAGGTTCCGATAATCCAGGCCGAAAGCGCAAACGCCGAAACCTCAAAGATGTACTGAAATCCCGTCGGAACCCCCAATTTGAGCAGCGCCCACACGCGGTGCAGTGTGACGCGAGCGGCAGCCCAAACCTCAGCATCAATCCGCTTTTGGCTAAAGAGCGCCCAGTACATACCCAGCATCATCGCGACTCGGGCAATCAAGGTCGCCACGCCGGCGCCCATCATTCCCCACTCAGGGAATCCGAACCATCCAAAAATCAAGAGCGCATTGAGCACGATGTTCAAGCTGTTGCCTGCAATGCTGAGGCGCATGGGAATTTTGGTTTCGCCCAAGCCCTCGAGGTACTGCTTGCCCGCCATAAAGAGCATGAAGGGCACGTAGCTCAGGGACACGATAAAAAAGTAGTCGCGGTAGGCGTCGATAACCCGCGGATCCTGGCCCGTTTGCTCGGCGCCCCAGGCCATGGCGTACGCCATAACGGTCATCAGCAACGCGGCGGCAGCATTGACGGCTACGGCATTTTTAAACAGCTGTTGCCCCTTGGTTCGGCGGCGCTGGCCGTGGGCGTGAGCGACCAGCGGGGTGAGGCCGTAGGCCATTCCGATTCCAAATACGAGCGGAACCGAGAGGATACTATTGGCCAGTGAAACGGCCGCTAAGGGAATGGTTCCGAGACGGCCCACCATAACCGAGTCCGCAACCGACGCCGCAATGTGGCCCACCTGACCGGCGACCACAGGAAGGGCGAGCGGCGCGTTTTGGCGCCACTGAAGTCGGTTCCAGAAACTCATGAGGGCTTAGTCTTCGAGGTCTTCGTAGCGGTCGACTTCGCGCTGGTAGAATGCTTGGGCCTCACCGAGGAGCTTCGCCATTTCGTCGGTCAAGTCCGCCTCGTCTTCGCCGTCGACGTCGTCGAGCCACTCGATCTCGTCGGTGTCGAGATCCATGACAAATCGGGGGTATTCCGTGTGAATCAGAAATACGCTGTCGGGGTGGTCGGTGTTGTCGCCTACGAGAAACTTGGGAATGGCCATGGCTACTGGGAGTTCGTTGTTCCCCCCGAAGGTACGCCGTTGCCGCAGTACATTTAGCCCGTGAAGCTGCTTTTTTTCGCCCGCAAAAGCCTCTGGGCGCAGCCCGGAGGTGACACTGTGCAGCTCGAGCAGACTGCAGCCGCTTTAGCCCAGCGTGGCCACCGCGTTGAGGTGGTTACCGAGGTAGCGCACCTGCAGGCGCTCCTCGCCCGAGAGCCCTGGGACGTGCTTCATTCCATCAACTTGGGCCGCTGGGCTGATCAGATTCCCTGCATGCAGGCTCGCCGGACGTACCCTGGGTTGCGTTGGGTCGTCAGCAGTGTTCTGGTGGACTACCGCGCCTACGACGCGCAGCGGGCGCCCTTTGCGGCCAAGGTTCCTCAGGGATGGGTCGAGGTGGGCAAGGCCGCGGTGCGGGCCCTTCGTGGCCAAGACCGCTGGCCGGGCTGGTCGGTGCTGCGCCCTGACCGCTTGAGCTCGGACCTCGCGTGGACCGCCGACGCGCTGGTCGCGACGACTGAGGCAGAGGCTTCGACGCTTCGCTCGCGCTGGGACCTCGGAGCCAGCGTGCACGTCGTCCCCCCAGGCGCAGACCACCTGCCGCTAGGTGCACGTCCCCACGGCCACCTTCGGCACGGATGGCTGATTCCGGCCCGCGTTGAAGGCCTAAAAAACCAAGTTTATGCGGTCGAACTGTGGGGCGTCATGGCCCGCCGAGGGTTCACAGAACCTTTACGGCTGTACGGCGATTGTGCGCCCAACCACGGCCGCTACCGAAACCAACTTCACCAAGCGATTCGGGCGGCCCGCGCGGCGGGCGCTGATGTCGAATGGCTTCCACGCCTCGAACCCGCGGCCTTAGCCGTGGCCTACGCAGCGGCACGGGGCGTACTGGTCCCGTCGCTGAGCGAAACCTACGGCCTCACGGTCGCCGAAGCGCGCCGCGCCGGATGCCAGGTCGTGGCCGCGCCCGGAGTCTTGGGCGCCGCCGAGTGGGGCGACGAGGTCCATGTGGCGCCCCTTGAACTCGAAGCCTGGGAGTCCGCCGTGCGCGCCGCCGACGCGCATGCCGACGTCGAGTTGGGCTCTGACCGGGCACCGCTGCTCACCTGGGATCGGGCCGCCGAGCAGCTCGAGCAGATTTACTCTGGGTTGCGGGGTCGCCTCAGCATCACGGGATCACGTGGAATCCCCAACCGATACGGCGGCTACGAAGAACTGGTCGACCACCTCGCCCAGGGGCTGTCAGCCCGCGGGTGGCGCGTCGGTGTGGCCACCTCGTCGACCCACCCCGTCACCGAGTGGTCGCACCCGGGCGTGCGCCGACGAATCCACCGGGATCCTGAGCCGTGGATGGGTTCCGCCGGCCAGTTCATCTACGACCTACTGAGCCTTCGCGACACGGCCAAGCAGCGGCCCGACGTCCACCTTACCCTCGGGACCACCTCATCCGCCCCGTGGCTTGCCCTCAAATTCTTGCGCGGAACCGCTCCGCTCGCCGTGCACCTCGACGGCCTCGAGTGGATGCGCGGCAAGTACCGCCCAGCCGTGCAGCGCTACCTCAAGTGGGCCGAGCGCACTGCGGCCCGTTCTGCCGACCTGCTCGTCGCCGACCACCCCGAAATGGCCCGTTACGCGGCCCAGTACCCAAAGTCCATCGCCGAAATCGCGTACGGCGTCGACGACCCTAAAACGGCTGGCGAACTTGACCCCTCGCTGGGCCTACAGCCCGGTGGTTACGCGCTCATCATTGCCCGACTGGTTCCTGAAAACCACGTCCTGGTGGCCGCCAAGGCGCTGAGCCCCGTGACACCCGTGGTGGTGGTCGGCCCCTACGCAAACCCTGAGGGTCGCGCCCTTCAGCAGCTGCCCAACGTACATCTTTTGGGTGGCCAGTTCGACGCGGGCCTGCTCGACAGTTTGCGCGCCCACTGCGGGCTCTACATCCACGGGCATTCGGCGGGCGGAACCAATCCCGGCCTTCTTCAAGCCATGGCCGCTGGCTGCGCGATTGCCGCCCACGACAATGCTTTCAACCGCGGAATTTTGGGCGATTCGGCCCACTATTTTACCACTGAAACTGCCCGCGAGCAGCTCGCTCACGCTTGGAATCAGCGAGCAAGCCTGATCCGCGACCACCGCGCGACCCTTGACCGCGGCTACCGTTGGGCCGTGATTGTGGAACAGTACGACGTTGCGCTTAAGTGGCTTTGCCGTACTCAATAAAAATGATACATTTGTAATCACAAAGTAATTACAATGGATCTTCCTCTCGTCGCTATCGGAAACTCAAAGGGTATACGCCTTCCAAAGGCGGTACTCGAATTGTATCAAATTGGAGAACGTCTTGAATTAATTCTCGAACGCGACCATATGGTACTGCGCCCAGCACGGGTTCCCAGAGAAGGTTGGGACGATGCTTTTGCTCAGATGCATGCAGATGGTGCAGACCATTTATTGATTTCTGATAGCCTTGACAGTGATCTCATTGATCCATGGTAGGCCAGCAGTATGAGGTTTACTGGGTAGACCTTGCCCCCACCGTGGGTAGCGAAATTCAAAAAACCCGACCCTGCGTCGTTGTGAGTCCTGACTCCATGAACAGGCACCTCCGCACACTGATCATAGCTCCGCTAACCCGAACAAGTAAAGCTTATCCCAGCCGAGTACGCGTACAGATTGAACAGCAAGTAGCTTGGGTGGTTCTGGATCAGTTGCGCAGCATAGACCGCCAAAGACTTGGCCATTCCATGGGTTTTCTCAAACCCAAAGAGGTAAACCAAATCAAGTCAGTCCTGCACGAAATGCTAATTGCCTAAGCAGACCGAACTCACACCCAACCCCGCGCCCGAAGCAGCGTAGCCAGCATGATTTTGAGGTCGAGCGCCACCGACCAGTGCTCGACGTAGTAGACGTCGGCTTTGACGCGCTCAGCCATTGAGGCTTCGTCGGTGTGGCCGTGCAGCCCGCGAGCTTGGGCCAGACCGGTGATTCCGGGGCGCACCCAATGGCGGATTCCGTAGCCCCGAACCGCGTCGGCGTAGCGCTGCGTGTCGCTTTCCATGTGGGGGCGCGGTCCGACGAGGCTCATGTCGCCGCGAAGCACGTTCCAGAGTTGGGGCAGCTCGTCGAGGTGGCTCGCACGCAACCAAGGGTGCAGCACCCGCGCGTCGCCGGGAACCGCCTGAAGGTCAGGGTTGGCATGGGCGTCCATGCTTCGGAACTTCCAAATCGTGAAGGGCTCTCCCTTGTACCCGTAGCGCGCCTGTGCAAAAAGCACGGGTCCGCGGCTGCGAAGCCGTACCCAAAGCGCAATCAGCGCCATCAACGGCGCGAGCAGCATCAATGCTATGGCGGAACCCAGCACATCAACACCCCGCTTCACCGTGGGCGCCCAGCCCGAAGCCAAGGGTTCGCGGCGCCAGTCCAGCAGCAGCACGTTGCCCAGGGCGGACCACTGGGTACGTGACGCGGGCAACGCGGCCAGGTCCGGAACCACACGCAAGCGGAGCCCGCGGGTTTCGGCCGCATCGAGTTCGGCCAGCACCCGGTCCGGAGTCAACCAAAGTTCGGCGGCATCCGAATCAACTCCGTCGAGGGATTCCACGGTCCCCAACCAGCGGTAGCCGTAGTCAGGGCGTTCGGCCAATTCGCGTGCAATGAGGTCCCACATCGGCGAAGCGCCGAGGCCGTGGACGCCGACGAGTCCGATTCCGCGCCGAAACCGACGACGACCCGCCTGAACGACCGCCACGCGCAGGAGCGCCCCCAAACTGAGGTAGGACGCGAAGAGTCCGACCAAAAAAATGCGCGAGTACACGTAGGTCTTGAGCGACACCACCAGCAGGGCAGTCAGGGCCAGCAGCATTCCGGTTTGGCGCACAAATCGGGCAAGGACGGTGCGCAGTTCGACTCCCACGGCAAGTTGGTAGGGCTGACCCACCCAACCGAGTAAAAACCAGAAGATTCCGAGCCACTGCGCCAAACGCAGGTAGTGGTCAAAGTAGGCGGGGTTTTCGGCCTGAAGGTCGCCGAAACGCAGGGCGACTCCGCCCCAAAAGAGGACGGCGAGCAGCGCTCCGTCGGCGGTGCGCAGGCCAAGTTCGCGCTGGCGGGCATTTTGGGAACGGTATTCCATAGCGACGGCGGAAGATAGCCCTATTTTTGGGTATGTCCTCGCGCTGGCTCGATACCCCCCTCGCCTACCTGAAAGGAATTGGTCCGTTGCGGGCCGAAGCCCTTGCGGGCGATTTGGGTCTGCGCACGTTTGGGGATTTGCTCGCGCACTACCCCTACCGATACATCGACCGCAGCGTGGTGCTGCGCATTCGCGAGCTGCAGCCGGGTCCGGCCGAGGTTCAGGTGCGCGGACTCCTCACGGGTGTGCAAACGGTCGGAACCGGTCCCAAACGCCGGCTGACCGCCCGACTGGTGGACGGCCCCGACGAGCTCGAATTGGTGTGGTTCAAGGGACTGCGCTGGGTTGAAAAGGGCTTGCCGGTGGGTGAAGAGGTCGTGGTTTTTGGGCGTGTGAACGCGTTTAAAAACGGTCTGAACATGGCCCACCCCGAGGTCGAGCGTGCCGCGAGCCGACCTGCGGCGGCCGCGGGATTGACCCCGATGTACTCGTCAACCGAGAAGTTGGGGTCCATGCAGCTGCACAGCCGAGGCTTGGCCGCCAAAATTGACGCGCTGCTCGAGGATCCAGCCCGCGACCGAAGCGACTGGATGCCCGAAACCTTGCGCGACGCCCAAAAATGGCCCCGCCGCGAAGTGGCCGTACGGACGATGCACCACCCCGAGTCGGCCCAAGCCCTCGCTGCCGCCCGCAACCGACTCGCGTTCGAAGAGCTCTTTCTCGACCAGCTGCTTTTTGCCTACCAGCGACTTCAGCAGGGGCGCGGCAGGGCCGGTCACCGTTTTGCCAGTGTGGGCACGCACCTGACCAAGTTTTACGAAGAAATTTTGCCCTTTCCGCTCACCGAAGCCCAAAAGCGGGTGGTTCGCGAAATCCGACGCGACATGGGTTCGGGAGGCGCCATGAACCGACTTGTGCAGGGTGACGTGGGGTCGGGCAAGACGCTGGTTGCCTTCATGGCGATGCTGCTCGCGGTAGACAACGGATTTCAGGCAGCGCTGATGGCTCCGACCGAGATTTTGGCGCAGCAGCACGCGCGGTCGCTCGAAACCTGGACCGAGCCCCTCGGACTGCGCGTGGGGCTGCTGACAGGAAGCGTCAAAGGTTCCGCCCGAAAACAGCTGCTGGCTGATCTGGCCGACGGCAATCTGCACCTTTTGGTCGGAACCCACGCGCTCATCGAGGACCCCGTGGTGTTTCGCAACCTCGGACTCGCGGTGGTCGACGAGCAGCACCGCTTTGGGGTGGCCCAGCGCGCCCGACTTCTGGCGAAAAACCGACCTGCCCCGCACATGCTGGTGATGACGGCGACGCCGATTCCGCGCACCCTGGCGATGAGTATGTACGGCGACCTCGAGCAGTCGGTGATTGACGAGCTGCCGCCGGGGCGCAAACCGATTCAAACGCTGCACCGCACTGACTCGAACCGCCTGGCGCTGTGGAGCTTTCTCAAAAAAGAAATCGCGCTGGGACGGCAGGTATACATGGTGTATCCGCTCATCGAGGAATCCGAAAAGCTCGACTACAAGGATTTGATGGACGGCTACGAGAGCGTGTGCCGTGATTTTCCGCAGCCCGAATACCAAGTCAGCATTGTGCACGGCCGCATGCGCCCCGAGGACAAAGAATGGGAGATGGGGCGGTTTGCCCGCGGCGAAACCCACATCATGGTGGCGACCACGGTGATTGAAGTGGGTGTAAACATTCCCAACGCGTCGGTGATGGTGATCGAGAACGCAGAACGATTCGGCCTCAGTCAACTGCACCAGCTTCGCGGACGCGTAGGCCGGGGTGCCGAGCAGTCCTACTGCGTGCTGATGACCTCGTCGAAACTCAGCGACGACGCCGTAACCCGAATCGAAACCATGGTGCGCACGAACGACGGATTCGAAATTGCCGACGTCGACCTGCAGCTGCGCGGCCCGGGCGACCTGATGGGCACCCGCCAGTCTGGGGTCATGGAGTACAAGCTTGCCAACTTGGTGCACGACGGCCCGCTAGTCGAATGGGCGCGCCGCGCCGCCGCGCGCATCGTGGATGAAGATCCGCAGCTGGAACAACCTGCCCACGCGGCCTTGAGGGCGCGATTTAGCGACTACGCTCGGGGGCGAATGGCCTGGGGGCGAATCGCCTAGCTAAACGGCCGGCGGCAATGTGACTTTGGCCCGATTCCTGCGGACCGTGAGGGTGTACCTTTAGTCCGATGAAGCCCCGACTGCACCTGCCCAAGCCCAAAATTCGCCCCTTCTGGCGGTCGGTCCGTCTTACGCACCGTTTTTACATCATTACCGGGGGCTACACCTTTATGAAAGAGGGGCTTCGCAAGATGGGCTGGGCCTTGCTCTTTTTTGGCATCGCACTTTGGGCACTCAATAAGTACGTTTTTGACTTGACCTCGGCCGCCGAATGGGTAACGGGACAGTTGCCTTGGTACCTCGTGGCGCTGACGATGTTCGCGAGCGAAATTGTGGTCGGAATCCTCCCCCCCGACCTCTTTATCATTTGGACCAAGAGCCTCTCGCACCCGTGGCTTATGGTCGGAATCCTTGCCTCACTGAGCTACCTAGCCGGGGTCATCAGCTACGGAATTGGCCAGCAGCTTCATCGGCTCCCTAGAGTGAAGCGCTGGGTCGACGAAAAATTCGCAGCCCAATTCACCCAAATACGCCGATTTGGCGGACTTCTCGTGGTTCTTGCGGCACTCACCCCACTGCCGTTTCCGCTGGTGTCAACCATTGCGGGCATGGTCGGGTACCGGTTTCAGTGGTACTTATGGGCCGCCTTACTTCGGTTTGCCCGCTTTGCGCTTTATGCCGCGGTGATTTTCGGCCTCGTCTAGACCGAACTACCTTTGCGCCATGCGCATTTCATTGGACTGGCTCTCGGACTACCTTCCGACCTCACTTAGCGTCGCCGAAATTGGCGAACGCCTTACCGCTACGGGACTCGAAGTTGAAAAGTCCGAGGTTTTTGACGCCCTTCCGGGCGGGCTGCGCGGAATCGTCGTCGGTGAAGTCCGCGAAGTGCGCCAGCACCCCAACGCCGACCGCCTTCGTGTTACCAAAGTCGACGTAGGTGCCCCGGAATGGCTGAACATCGTGTGCGGCGCCAGCAATGTGGCCGAAGGCCAGAAAGTGGCCGTAGCCACCGTCGGAGCTGAACTCTTCCCCGCCGGCAGCGACAAACCTTTAGTGATCAAGAAATCCGCACTGCGCGGCGAGCCCTCTGAAGGCATGATTTGCGCTGAAGACGAACTTGGCCTCAGCGACGACCACGCCGGAATCATGGTGCTGCGCCCCGACGCCCCCGTGGGTCAGCCCAT
Organism: uncultured Schleiferiaceae bacterium; assembly: GCA_965657195.1. Taxonomy (GTDB): domain Bacteria; phylum Bacteroidota; class Bacteroidia; order Flavobacteriales; family Schleiferiaceae; genus TMED14. The sequence continues at coordinate 24,620 of CBFHNK010000011.1, read as the reverse complement.
GGCGGAATACCTGGGCCTCGAGAGCGACCACGTGCTCGAAATCGGCCTGACCCCCAACCGCATGGACGCCATGAGCCACTACGGAGTGGCCCGCGACCTGCGCGCCTCACTGCTGCGCGACGGCCAGGACGTGATGTGGACCGAGCCCACCACGGTGGACCTCAGCAGTGCAACGGGTGGAGCTACGGTGCTCAAGGTCGAAGATTCCGCCGCCTGCCCCCAGTACGGAGCCTTGAAAATCACCGGCGTCGTTGGCAACCAACCTTCAGCCGAGCCCATTCAGCAGCGCCTTAAGGCCATTGGCCTCAATCCCATCAACGCGCTGGTCGACGCCACGAACTACGCGATGCACGCCCTTGGTCACCCCTTGCACTGCTTTGACGCCTCAGCGGTCCACGGAAGCATCGTGGTTCGCCGTGCCCATACGGGCGAAACCTTGACCACGCTTGACGGCGTTGTGCGGACGCTGCACCCTGACGACCAAGTGATTGCAAACGCCACCGAGGCCATGTGCCTGGCCGGAGTGTTCGGAGGCCAAACCTCAGGCGTTTCGGCGTCGACCACTTCGGTGGTGGTAGAATCCGCCTGGTTTGACCCCGTCGTAACTCGGTCGATGGCCCGCCGCCACGGCCTAAACACCGATGCCAGCTTTCGCTACGAGCGCGGCGTAGACCCTGCCATGGGCCTCGCCGCCCTTGAACTTTTTTGGACGCTGATCGAAGCCCAGTTCCCCGAAGCGCGCATCGAAGGCCTTGACTGGGTGCGCGCCAACGACCCACGGTTTGTGGCTCCTACCCTCGAAGTTTCAATGGACCGCATCGGGCGCCTGCTCGGCGAACGCCTGCCTGACGAGGTATGCGAAGGGATTCTCGAATCGCTCGACATCGACGTGGTGGCCCAAAAGGGCGACGTGTGGACCCTTGGTTTGCCCGTCTACCGCTGGGATGTGCGCCGCGAAGCCGACGTAGCCGAAGAACTTTTGCGCATCTGGGGATTCAACAACCTCGCCGAGCCCGAAGGATTGCGCGTGCGCAGCCAGCCCGAACCCCGCCGCAATGCGGAATCGCTTCGCCGCGTAGCCGCCGACTACCTCGTGGCTCAGGGCCTCAACGAGGTCATGAATTTGTCGCTGACCCGCGCGTCGTGGTTTGCTGAGCATCCGTCGATTCCGGCCGAAGAAATCGTGCACGTACTGAACCCGCTCAGCCAGGACCTCGGCGTGATGCGCCCCACTTTGCTGTACAGCGGACTCGAAACCATATCCTACAACCTTAAACGCCAAGAGGACCGGTTGGCCATTTTTGAATTCGGACGCCGCTACGGCCAGACCGCCGAAGGCCGCTACGAATCCGGAGAGTTGGGCATTTGGATCTGCGGCGCCTACCCCGACGCGCACTACAGCCGCCCCAACACCTCGGCCTCATTTGGGGTGCTCAAAGGCCTTGTAACTGGCTTGCTTCAGCGCCTCGGAATTTCGTTCACCGAGCGCCCCGGTGGCGACGTGGCCGGATTTTGGTCCGGACGACTCGATCTTGTCGGCCAAGACGGAACCGCTCTTGCCTACCTCGGCTGGCCGGACTCCCACGCCCTTGCGGCCACCGACGTCGACAAGCCCGTGCTCGCCGCCCTCGTGCAGTGGGACGCCGTGGTTGAAGCCGCACAAAAAGTACGTACAGCCTATGTCGAGCCACCGAAGTTCCCCAAAATGGTGCGCGACTTGGCCTTGGTGGTCCCAGTGGGCACTGCCTACGGAACGCTGGTCGAAGGCCTCAAATCTGCTCCGGTGAAAACGCTTGAAGCGATTGAGCTGTTTGATGTGTACCAAGGCAAAGGGCTGCCCGAAGGCACGATGTCGTACGGAGTTCGCCTCACCTTTAGGGACTCAAGCAAAACGCTTCAAGACCAGCAGGTTGAGGGAGCTGTAAAGCGCATGCTCGAGGGAGCCGAAAAGCACTGCGGGGCGAAGCTTCGCTAGTCTTTTGACCGCTTTGCGGTCCGTTTTGAGCTAAGTGCAAAGCATACGTTTGCATCCGACTTTGGTTGGTCGGGATGCCGAAGTTTGCCGCTATGAGCAACCATCAAAAAATCTACCTTTGCCGGGTGAACCGACCTAAATCATCGAAACGACCCATTCGGATGGTGCCGCGCGCTCAAGTACGCGATGCCGAAAAAATGCGTCATTGGATGCATACTGAGGCAACGGCCAAACAAGACGAACTGATGCTGCCACACTTAGCTGAATCGTCTTGGCCGTCATGGGACATTCACTAACTCCACTTTGCTATTATTGTGTTGACCTCGGGCCGGTGTTCGGTGCACGAATGGCAAAAACACGCCCGGCGCTCTTGCTATCGCCAACTGTACTAAACAATGTACTTGCGACCGTGGTAGTGGTCCCACTAACCACCACAATTCGACCGTACCCAAGTCGATTTGAAACTACGCTGAACGGAGTTCGAGCCTCAGTGTGCTTGGACCAAATCCAAACCGTTCCAAAAAAAGCATTGAGCACTCAAAAAATACGACGGGCCTCCCGTGAGGAGACCCGTCGTGTTGAAGCGGTCTTGCGAAGGATTTACCTTAGTTCTTCGAACTGAAGTTCAGCGCATTGTCGTAGCGCTGGCGGTAGTCTGAAACCATTCCCCAGTCTTCGTCGTCGACGCGCACCGAGCCTTTGGTCACGTGGCCCAAAAGGTCGAATTCTACTCCGTTGCGCATCATGATGTCTAAGAAGCGCTCTTCGTCTTCGGGGCGAACACTCACCACGATGCGGCTTTGAGCCTCGCCAAACAAGAAGGCGTCGGGACGAATCTCGGCGTCGGTGGTGAGGTCAAAACCAAGGCCACCGGCCATGGCGGATTCAAGCAGGGTCACGAAGAGTCCGCCTTCAGACACGTCGTGGGCCGAAGCCACCACGCCTTCGCGAATCAACTCGGCCACTTGGCGCTGTACTACGTATTCCTCATCGAGGTCAAAGTACGGAGCGGGCGAGGCCGTGATTCCGTGCTCGTGCACCAGGTACTGGCTCGAGGCAAGGTCGTTGCGGCTGCTACCGATCATGTAAATCAAGTCGCCCTTGGACTTGAACCCCAGGGTGGTCACGTGCTTGACGTCGTCGACCAGGCCAATCATGGCGATGGTCGGGGTCGGAAACACGGGCTCGACCTTGCTGCCAATGGCGGTCTGGTTGTAGAAGCTCACGTTACCGCCGGTTACGGGGGTCTCGAACTTCAAGCAGGCCTTGCCCATGCCCTTGATGGCTCCGACAAACTGCCAGTACACCTCGGGGTTGTAGGGATTGCCAAAGTTGAGGCAGTTGGTGATGGCGCTGGGGGTTCCGCCCGAGCAGGTGATGTTGCGGGCGTTCTCGGCCACGGCAATCATGGCGCCTACCTCGGGGTCGGCGTGCACGTAGCGGCTGTTGCAGTCCACGGTCATGGCGAGGGCGCGGTTGGTTCCGCGCAAATTGACGATGGACGCGTCGCTGGCGTCGTTGGTCGAGCGGTTGATGGTTCCGACCATTGAATCGTACTGCTCGTAGATCCAGCGCTTTGACGCGATGTTCGGAAGCGCCACCACGCGCTCGGCCACGGCCTTGAGGTCGGCCGGCACGGGCACGCTGTCCACGTTGAATTTTTGGTACTCGGCGTAGTACGCGGGCTCAGACCACTCGCGGTGGTAGACGGGGGCTCCGCCGCCCAGCACGAGGTGCTCGGCCGGGAGGTCTCCGATCAGCTCGCCGTGCCAGAAGTACTGCACGTTGGGGCCCGTGGTCACCTCACCGATGAGGGCGCAGTGAATGTCCCACTTGTCAAAAATGGCTTGGACCTCGGCCTCGCGGCCCTTCTGAACTACGACGAGCATGCGCTCTTGCGACTCCGAAAGCAGGATTTCCCAGGGGTGCATACCGGCCTGGCGGGTCGGAACGCGGTCGAGGTGAATCGTCATGCCGACGTTTCCGCCCGCACTCATTTCAGTGGTCGAGCAGGTGATGCCCGCGGCACCCATGTCCTGCATGCCCATGACGGCTCCGGTATTGGCGAGCTCCATGGTCGCCTCGAGGAGCAACTTCTCTTGAAAGGGGTCGCCCACCTGAACCGACGGAATGTCGTTGGCTGAGTCTTCACTCAAATCTTTGGACGCGAATGCGGCCCCGTGGATGCCGTCGCGGCCCGTTGACGAACCGACGATGTACACGGGGTTGCCCACGCCGCGCGCTTTGGCGCTGATTTGGCCGCCCACCTTGACGATTCCGGCCGAAAACGCGTTTACGAGCGGATTCTGCTCGTAGCAGTCGTCAAAGTATACTTCGCCGCCGACGGTCGGAATTCCGAAGCTGTTGCCGTAGTCGCCGATACCCTTGACCACCCCGTTGACCAGCCACTTGGTGCGGTCGGTGTTCGGATTCCCGAAGCGCAGCGAGTTCAGCTGCGCAATCGGACGGGCGCCCATGGTAAAGATGTCGCGGTTGATTCCGCCCACGCCGGTCGCGGCACCTTGGTACGGCTCAACGGCCGAAGGGTGGTTGTGCGACTCGATTTTGAACGCGCAGGCAAGTCCGTCGCCAATGTCGACGAGCCCGGCATTCTCTTCGCCGGCCTTGGCGAGCATGTGCGGACCCTCTTTGGGCAACGTCTTCAGCCACACAATCGAGTTTTTGTACGAGCAGTGCTCGCTCCACATCACCGAATACATGCTGAGCTCGGTGAAGTTGGGCACGCGGCCAAGGCGCGTACAAATCGCGTCAAATTCTTCGGGCAAAAGGCCGAGCTCTTGGGCTTGGGCTACGGTAGTAAGGGCAGTTGATTCCATGCGCGTCGTTTGAGGCACGAAGGTACGGCGGCGGCTGCCTACCTTGCGGCTATGAAGGCAGTTTACTCCCCCCTTTTGCTCGGAATTTTTGGGCTTTTTGCGGCCTGCAGCACGGCACCTGAGTTTGACGCCGTTCTGACGAATGCCCGCATCGCGGAATTTCACGGCGACAGCCTCAGCTACCGATCGGTGCACCTCGCCCTGCGCGACGGGCGGATTGCGGCGGTGGTTCCGGCTACCGAGGCCGTTCCTGCGGCCCGCGACACCACCGACCTCAGCGGGTCGTTCGTCTACCCCGGGTTCATCGATGCCCACGCCCACTTTCTGGCACTTGGCCAGGCCCTAGAGACCGTGGACTTGGTCGGAACCCGCAGCTGGGCCGAGTGCGTCGACCGCGTCCGCCAGTACGTCGCCGACCACCCCGAGGTCGCCGTGGTTCGCGGCCGCGGATGGGACCAAAACGACTGGGCTGACAAGGCATGGCCCACGTCCCGAGATCTCGACGGGCTCACCGACAAGCCCATCGTTCTTTCGCGCATCGACGGCCACGCGGTGGTCTGCAACCAAGTCGCCCTAACCCAGTCCGGAATCACTGCCGCCACCCGCATCGACGGAGGCGAAATCTTGCTCGCCGCCGGCAAACCCACTGGAGTTCTGGTCGACAACGCCGAAACCCTACTGCGCATCGCCGAGCCTTCGCGTGAAGAAAAAATCCGCTACCTGCAGGCCGCCGAGCGCTGGTGCGTGGATCTCGGCCTGACTGGCGTGCACGATGCCGGACTGCCCACTGGCGACATCATGCTGATCGACAGCCTTCAGCAGGCCGGAACGCTGCGCATGCCCCTGTACGTCATGGTTGCCGAGAGCCCCGAAGCCCTCGACCACTGGCTGAACCGCGGCACCCTCGAGACCGACTGGCTTTCGGTGCGAAGCTTTAAGTTCTACAGCGACGGCGCGTTGGGCAGCCGCGGAGCACTCTTGCGCGCCCCCTACCACGACCGCCACGACCACTTTGGTCTGGCCCTGCGCGGCACCAAGTACCTAAAGGCCGCCGCCGACCGCCTCGCCAAGGCCGGATGGCAGATGAACACGCACGCCATCGGAGATTCCGCCAACCACCTCATCATCAATCTCTACCGCGAAGCCCTCGGTTCCGCAGCCGCACAAAAAGACCTTCGCTGGCGCGTCGAGCACGCCCAGGTGGTAAGTCCCGAAGACCAGATCCTCTTTGGCAACGGTATTGTTCCGTCGGTGCAGCCCACCCACGCGACGAGTGATATGGATTGGGCTCCGGATCGATTGGGGCCGGACCGCATGCCGCACGCCTACGCGTACCGGGCACTGCGCGAGGCAAACGGCGGATGGATTCCGCTCGGAACCGACTTCCCGATCGAGCACCCCAACCCGATGTACACGATTTTGGCCGCCACGGCCCGACGCGCGTTGGACGGCCACCCCGCTGAGGGTTTTCAAACCGAAAACGCCCTGACCCTGGCACAAACCCTAAAGGGAATGACCGCAGACGCCGCCCGCGCTGCCTTTCAGGAGTACGACCGCGGCGAAATCCGCATTGGAAATTGGGCGGACTTCACCATCTTTGAGGTAAACCTAAACGAATTAACCCCCATGGCCCTACCGCAGACCTCGCCTTCCCAGGTGTGGATCCACGGCGAGCGCCGCAAGTAACTTACGAGCATTCACGCATGAACGCACCCAAACGCCTTTTTGATTTCGCCCACTACGCGGCGGCAAAGCATCCGCGCCCCGACGCCCTCAACACCAAAGTCAACGGCCAGTGGCAGTCGATGTCAACCACTGAATTCATCGCCAAGGCCGAGAAACTGGCCTGCGGCCTAATCGATTTGGGCCTGAAGCCGGGCGACCGCGTCGGAATTATTTCGACCACCAACCGCACCGAGTGGAACCTCTGCGACCAAGCCATCCTCAGCGCGGGCGGCGTGGACGTGCCGATGTACCCGACGATTTCGCAGGCTGACTACACGTTCATTTTGAACGATGCCGGAGTGCGTTTTTGCTTTGTGAGCGACCCAGAGCTCCGCGACAAGATGGAGGCGCTGCGCGCCGATGTGCCCAGCCTCGAAGGCGTGTTCACGTTTACGCCGACCGAAGGTTCCGCCTGCCTTGACGACGTCGTGGCCCGCGCCACCGACGCCCACTGCGCCGAACTCGAGGCCCGCAAGGCCGCAGTGCGCGAAGAGGACCTCGCCACGCTGATTTACACGTCCGGAACCACCGGCACCCCCAAAGGTGTCATGCTGAGCCACCGCAACATCGCCTCGAACGCGGTCGCAGGGGCCTCGCGCCTGCCCGTCGGCCCCACGGGCAAAGCCCTGAGCTTCTTGCCGTTGTGCCACAGCTACGAGCGCGTTTGTGTCTACGTCTACCTCACCAACGGCGTCGGCGTCTACTTCGCTGAGTCGATGGAAACCATCGGAGACAACCTGCGCGAGGTACATCCGCAGGTGTTTACGGCGGTTCCGCGCCTGCTCGAGAAGGTGTACGACAAAATCATGGACAAGGGCAAGTCGCTGACGGGTATCAAGCGCGGACTCTTTTTCTGGGCCGTTGGCCTGGCCGAGCGCTACGAGCACGAGGGCCTGAGCCCGCTCTACTATGCCCAGCTCAAGCTGGCCCGCAAGCTGATCTTTAGCAAGTGGCAAGAAGCGCTGGGTGGCGAAACCTTGGCCGTCGCCAGCGGAGCCGCCGCACTCAACCCCAAACTCGCCCGCATCTTTGCCGGAGCCGGCATCAACGTTCAAGAGGGCTACGGCCTCACCGAAACGTCGCCCATTTTGGCGGTTAACCTGCCCACCGGCCAAGGCCACAAGCTGGGTACCGTCGGAACCGCCATCGACGGCGTCGAACTGAAGCTGGATGCCGACGGCGAGATCCTCGCCAAGGGCCCCAACGTCATGATGGGCTACTACAACCGCCCCGACCTCACCGCCGAGGTGATGACTGAAGACGGATGGTTCCGCACCGGAGACATTGGCGAATTCGACGCTGAGGGCTACCTGCGCATCACCGACCGCAAGAAAGAAATTTTCAAGACCGCCGGAGGCAAGTACATCACGCCCCAGGCCATGGAAAACGCCTTCAAAATGTCGCCCTTCATCGAGCAGTGCATGGTGGCCGGCGAAAACAAGAAGTACCCCGTGCTTTTGGTGCAGCCCCAGTTCGACTTCGTGAAGTCGTGGTGCGCCCGCAAGGGCATTGAATGGACCAACCCCGCCGAGATGGTCGCCCACCCGCGTATCGTCGCTCGCATTCAGCGCGAAATCGACGCCACCAACGCACAGTACGGCCAGTGGGAAAAGGTCAAAAAGTTCGTTCTTACTCCGGATGTGTGGAGCATCGCCGCAGGCCATGTGACGCCCACACTGAAGCTGCGCCGCAAGCCCATCTTGCAGATGTACGCTGCGCAGTACGAGGGACTTTACGAGGAGTAAGCCCGTTACGAGCAACTAGTAACTAGCAGCTAGCGTAGCGCCGAAACCGCTCCAGCACCGCCTGCATGTCGTCGGGCAGCGGAGCCTCAAACACGAGGCGTTCGTCAGGCCGCGAGGGGTGCTCAAAACCGAGCAGCCGCGCGTGCAGCGCTTGGCGCGGAAGCATTTCAAGCGTTTTGTGGGCGAACTGGGCAAACTTGGGCAGCTCGGGGCGGTGCGGAGCCTTATCGCCTCCGTACACCGCATCGCCGACCAGCGGATGCCCCAAGTACTTCATGTGCACCCTGATTTGGTGGGTGCGGCCCGTTTCAAGCCGGCAGGCCACGAGCGTGGCAAAGTGGTAGCGCTCCAGCACCTCGTAGTGGGTGACGGCGTGCTTTCCGTGCTTGCCGTCGGGAAAAATCGCTTGCACCTTGCGGTCCTGCAGCGAGCGTCCGATGTGGCCAGTCACGGTTCCGCGATCCTCGCGCACATTGCCCCACACCAAGGCGTGGTACTCGCGGTCGCAGCTGTGGTCGGCAAACTGCTTCGCCAAAAAGGCGAGCGCGTAGTCGGTTCGGGCCACCACCAGCAGGCCCGACGTGTCCTTGTCGATGCGGTGCACCAAGCCGGGGCGCACTTCGCCGCTCGCGCCGGGCAAATTCTGAAAAAGGTAGAGCAGGCCGTGCACGAGGGTTCCGGTAAAGTGCCCAAATGCCGGGTGCACCACCATGCCCGCGGGCTTGTTGATCACCGCGAGGTCGTCGTCGAGGTAGACGACGTTGAGGTCGATGGGCTCGGCCTCTAGCACAAATTCGCGCGGAGGCTGCGCCAGCACCAGCGTAACCTCTTCGCCCGGCTTGACGCGGTGGTTCGACTTGACGGGCAGGCCGTCGACGCGAATGGCTCCGGCCTCGGCCGCCTTCTGAATGCGGTTGCGCGAGGTTTTTTCGAGAAAATTGAACAGAAACTTATCGACGCGCAGCGGCTTTTGGCCCGCGTCGGCCACAAAACGGTGGTGAACGTAGAGTTCCTCTTCGGTGCCAGCGCCCTCTTCGAGCTCGTCGTCGAACTCGATCACTGCTTAATCAGTCGGGTTACGTGGCCAGAATCACTTCGGATCAGGTACAGCCCTGCGGGCAGGCCGCGAAGGTCTAGACTCCAAGGCTGTGCGTCGTCGGGGCGCAGAGCCGTTGCGACGGCAGAACCCAGCGCATTGAACACCTCTAGGCGGCGTCCGACCCCCTGAACCTCCGCCCAATCGCGTGCGGGTTGGGGTGCGACGGTCAAACCAACGGAGCGCTCGGGCTCGCGGGTGCTGAGGTCGCCGGGGGTTCCGCGAAAGAACGGACGAAGGGCCAACGCCCCCGGAAGCTGGCTCAAAAACCACTCGCCCACCTCGCCAAATGCCTTGGTGGCGCTGGTGTGCACGTCAAGGCCCAGCACGGCGCGGGGCATGCCCTGGTCCGAATTTGAGGTCTCCATGACGACTCCGAGGTACACATCGCGCGGCACCACAAGTCCCAACGTGTCAAGCACGTAGTGGCGGCCGAGCTGGCCGGTGTAGTTCCAAGCCACCTCGTACAGCGAATCGCTCACGTAAATGGCATCGCCCGGAAAGCCGGCGGTATCGATGGTCCAGACCCCGAGGCGAAAGCGCTCCCCCTCGCCCTGCGGGCCGGCGGGAATCCACTCGAGGTCCATTCCGCGCAAGGTATCGGCCTGCAAAAACTGGTAGCGCTGCGCCCAGCGGGGCTCGACGCCCTGGGCCACGCCGTAGCCGCGCTCGATGCTGCCATCGTCGACCACGTAGCGCTGGTCGCACTCGATTCGAATTCGGGCGGTGTCGTTGCTGCGGTCGCCCACGGCTTCGCCGTCAAACCAGTACGCGAGGTTCCAGGCAAAGGGCCCTGTGGGAATAAGTTGCGGACGGTTCAGCGCCAAATTAAACGGGGTCGCCACGTTGTGCAGCAGGTTTGACACGACCGGAACCGTCAGGCGGCTCTGCAGCACAGTACCTGTAGCGTCGGTCCAACTCAACTTGCCGAGGTTGAGCTGCCATCCGCCCACCGGAACGATGCCGTTGCGTCGGTAGGGCGTGCGCACCGAATCGCGCTCGAGCAGTACCCGGTTGTAGTGAAACCACGGAACCTCGCGGTAGACGTTGAGCAGTCGGGCCGGAGGGGCAATCCACGTCGGGTCAAACAAGGCGGAATCGCCCAAGCCCTGCGTGGCGCTGAGCTCGAGGTAGTCCACCAAAAACACATCAAAGGCGCCAGAAGGGGCTCCGTGACGGCCGATGCGCACGCGGGTCGCCGAGGATCCGTTGGCCGGAACCGCAAACGTGTAGGCCTTCCAGCGGTCGTCGGCAAGTCCGCCTCGGATTCCGCCCATGCGAACCCACGCGGTATCGGCGCTGCTCCAAGCGTGCACCACCAGGCTGTCGCTGGACTCGCACGGGTCGCCAAAGCCGCCCTGCTGCACGCGAAACCCGAGCACCGCCCCTGACGGAGCCGCAAACCACGGGCTGTACAGGGCGTCACCGATGGTGTCAGTGGCCAGCACGCCGGGTCGGTAGGGCGCACCGCTGGCCGAAATTCCGTCAAATACAGCGACCCCAAGGCTCAAGGGCTTGCGCGCCATGGTTTGGGACACCTGGACTCCGCGCGAGGTCCACCCCGAAGGAATTCGGTGGTCAAAACCCGCGCTCAGCGGCAGGCTTAACGTGTCTGAAAACGTTTTAAACGACTGAAACGTGTGCGTAGCCGCCCCACCCCAAGGCACCAGGGCCTGCTCGACGGGCTGGGCAGATGCCGCAATCGCCACCAGCCAAAGGCCAACAAACCAAGCTCTTACTTGAGCCATACGCGAACTTTAGCCTGAGCAGGAAGCGCGGGCGCGCCGTTGGAGTTCACCGGGCTCTGGGACTGAATCGCTGCAGAGGTCGTGTCACCTTCCATCCACTGGATTCCGAGACCCGAAAGCTGCAGCAGCGCCTTGGCCTCGCCGTAGCTCAGGCCGGTCACATCGGGCACGGCTTGCGTGAGGTCGCCGCTCCGCATGCCCACACGCAGCGTGAGTCCGGCGCCCTTGCGAACGCGGCTGCCTGCTTCAAGGGGGCGTCCGTTGTATTCCACTTCCAAAACCAAACCGTCGGTTACATCAGGAACGTACTGAATGTCTGAAACGTACAATCCGCGCGAACGAAGGTCGAGTTCGGCACGCGCCAACGTGCGCTCTTTAATGGCCGGCAAGCGCACCAATTCGGGCCGCGACCGGTTGATCGTAAGCATCACTTGGCGGCCGGCCTTCACGACGGCTCCGGCGACCGGGTACTGCTGGTACACCTCGCGGGGGCGCAGCTCGCGGCGGTACATGGCGGAATCCAGTAAAACACCTTCCAACTCAAGTTCCGCCAAGGCAGACTGCGCGTCCTCCAAACTCATTCCGCTTAAATCCGGAACCGTTTGGACCTCGCCAAACCCCGTTACCCATTTAAGAATGGTTTGGGCCGACATGCCCAAAACGATAAAAAACAGCAGCGCCAGCACCGCGTTGACCGCGAACGTCTTGCTTTTAAGAAACAGCCACAGATTGCCCATTGGCACAAAGGTAGTCCGAGGCATCTATCTTTGGCCCATGCGTCCCCTTGTTGCCGTAGCCATGGGCGGCTACTCTAGTGAATTCGGCATCTCGCTTCTGAGCGGAAGCCACGTGTTTGACGTCCTCGACCCCGTGCGCTACGACCCCGTGCGCCTCGAGCTGCACCCCGGCGAAGGCTGGAAGGCGTTCGACGCCTCAGGCCTGCCCCTGCGCTTCAGCGACCGCACCTGGACCATCATTGACGTCGACGGAACCGAGCGGCGCATCGACGCCATCCTCAACCTCATCCACGGCCACCCGGGCGAAGACGGCACCCTCGCCATGGCCTGGGAGCAAGCCGGCATCCCCTACTCGAGCTGCAGTCCCGCCGCCTCGGCGCTCACCTTTCACAAGCTGTGGACCAACGCCGTGGCCCAGCGCTTGGGCGTTCGGGTGATGCCGTCGGTTCACCTTCGGCGCGGAGCCGACGAGTCGGCCGTCCACGACTTCTTGGCCACCCAGACCTACCCCCTCTTTGTCAAACCATGCCGCAGCGGTTCCAGCTACGGTGTCACCCGAATCACGTCAGCCCACGAATGGCCTGAGGCCCGCGACGTCGCCTGGAACGAAGACGACGAACTCGTCGTCGAACAGGGCGTCGTCGGAACCGAACTGGGCTGCGGCGCCTTCGTCGCCCCGGACGGGATCCGCATCCTCGGCATCACCGAAATCGTACCCAAAAAGGCCTTCTTTGACTTCGAAGCCAAGTACCAGGGCGCCTCTGAAGAAATTACGCCGGCCCGCATCGCAGATTCCGCCGCCGAAGCCGTTCGCCGCGCCACCCAGCGCCTCGTCGAAGGCATGGCGCTTCGCGGATTTGTGCGCGCCGACTTCATCCTTCCCGCCGACGGAACCGACCCCGTCCTCATCGAAATCAACACCATCCCTGGAATGAGCGCAGAGAGCATTGTTCCGCGCCAGCTTGCCGCGGCAGGAATCTCAATGCGAAGCTTTGCCACGGACCTCGCCGAAACCACCCTCAACCGCCATGAAGACCGCGCTGTTCCCCGGATCTTTTGATCCCCTCACCCTCGGCCACGAAGACGTCGTGCGCCGCGCCGCGCCACTCTTTGACCGACTGGTCGTGGGAATCGGCGTGAATACCGACAAAAAGTACATGTTCTCGCTCGAGCAGCGCATGGCCTGGATCCGCGAATCCTTTGCCGACCTGCCCCACGTTGAGGTGGCGAGCTACGAAGGACTCACCATTACGTTTGCCAAGTCCATCGGAGCCACCTATATGGTCCGCGGCCTGCGCAATCCCGCCGACTTCGAATTCGAAAAAGCCATCGCCCAAACCAACCGCGAACTCGAACCCCACATCGAAACCGTGTTCTTTCAAACCCGTGCCCGCTACGCCTTTATTGCCTCGAGCCACGTGCGCGAAGTCATTCGCTACGGCGGAGACTACACGCTCTTCGTGCCCAGCGAGGTGCGCATCACCTCCTGAATCGTCGCGTAGGTATCCTTGGCGGCCTCGCGCCACTCGGCTTCGGCCATCCAGCGCACGTCCTCAATGCCCTCCTCGGTTTGGGGCGTCAACTCGGGCCTTCCGTCCACCTTCATTCGGAACCAGTGCGTCGTCTTGACGTACGCCACACCCTTCATCTCGTAGCGGTGCAGCGTCTCGCAAAGTTTTGATCCCAAGGTAATTCCGCCGATTCCGCACTCCTCTTCGACCTCGCGCACGGCGCATTCGTCGATGGCCTCCCCGGACTCCAACTTACCCTTCGGCAGATCCCACTGACCCAAACGGTGGATCCATAGAACCTCTCCGAATGAATTTTCTACCCATCCGCCCGCCGCAGTGACGGGTTGCTCGCTGTACTTTTGTGCCATGATTTTTGAAGCTACGTCGGCCGAAACATTGGCCGGACTCTTACTGCAAATTAAAGCCGTTTCGCTGCGTCCCGACGAACCCTTTACCTGGGCCTCTGGACTCAAGTCGCCGATTTACTGCGACAACCGCGTCACCCTTTCGCATCCGCGCGTCCGCACCTACCTGCGCGAGCAAATGGCCACACTCATTCGCGACCAGTATCCCGCTGTAGACGTCATCGCCGGAGTAGCCACGGGCGCCATCGCCCTCGCCGCCCTCGTCGCTCAAGAACTCGACCTTCCGATGGTCTACGTACGTTCAGCGCCCAAAGAGCACGGACGCCAAAACCTCATCGAAGGCGAATTGCCCAAAAACGCCCGGGTCGTCGTCATCGAAGACCTTATCTCTACCGGCAAATCTTCGCTCCAAGCGGTGGACGCGCTTCGCGATGCCGGCGCCCACGTCCTCGGAATGGCTGCCATCTTCACCTACGGCTTCCCCGCCGCCAGCGAGGCGTTCACGACTGCCGACTGCAAGCTCCGCACCTTGAGCGACTACGACCACCTTCTCAAGGCAGCTCAGTCGCGCGGAACCTTGACCCAAACCGAACTCGAAGCCCTCTCGGGCTGGCGCCTCGACCCCAAGGGGTGGAGTGACGCTAAGGGGTAGTTGCGCTCGCGCCAAAGGCGCTCGCCGTTACTTGTTTCTAGCTGCTCGGTGGCGCCTTTGACGCACACGTTGCTTCTCGCCTCTTGTTGGCGCTCAAGGCTTTGAGGCCGCTAGCTCCTTGTTTCTCCTTCGCAACGGTGGCGCCACAAGTAACTAGCAACAAACGAGCCAACCCCGCCAACCTCGCCAACCCCGCCAACCTCGCCAACCTCGCCAACTAGCCAACCAGCCACTCCAACTCCTTGTGGCCCACCCAGCGAACACTTCCGTGCTCCAACTGGATTCCGAGGCGACCGTCGGGTGAAAGGAATTTGGGCGTAGCGGCAAAGGTTTCGCCCGAGGACCGATCGCGAAAGCGATTGAGTTGGCGCCAGCCCAGCAGCTTGGATGCGTAGCGATCCAAAACATCAGAACCGACGGGAGACTCGAGGTGCGACGCAAGTAGGGCCGCCAGCTGCTCGGCCATTCCGTCCAGTTCAAGGCCCGGTAGCCAGGCGCAGCCCTCAGGTGCTTGCGTGACGTTGATGCCGATTCCGAGAAACCAGCGCGTGCACATGCCGCCTTGCCAGTAGGCTTCAGTGAGGAATCCGCCCAACTTCTGTCCGTTGAGGTACAGGTCGTTCGGCCACTTGAGCTGCACGGCGTACCCGCGGGACTCGAGCCATTCCGCGACGGTAAGCGATGCCTGTGCATGGCGCACAAACACATAGGACGCCGTCCACTGCAGCGCTGGACTCACGAGGGTCATGAGCAAGCTGGAATGGGGAATGTCGGCCCAGTGGGTTCCGCCACTGCCACGCCCCTCGGTCTGCGCACCTGCCGTTATGGCAGTCCATCCGGCCTGATTCCATTGGTCGGAATTCGCGTGCGCCCAAGCCTGAGTGGAGGGCAACTCGCTGAATTTGATGTGCTTAATAGTATCTATTGCGGGCGGCATTCTGCAAAAATGCGGCGAATTCGGCGGCAATTCCGCCACATTCAGAAATTGGCACCCAAATTGTGCTTAACCGCGGGTAATTTTACCGAATGACTGCAACGTTTGCTGAACTTCCCCAGATTGTACGCAGCGCCATCGAAGGCGTAAGCGACATCAAGGGCGAAAACCTCGTACTACTCGACCTTCGCGGGCTCGACAACGCCGTGTGCGACTTTTTTATTGTCGCTGAGGCGCAATCCACCACCCAGGTCAACGCGATGGCCGATGCGGTACACAAACGCGTCCGCGAGGAAGCCAACGACAAGCCGTGGCACGTCGAAGGCGCCCAGCAGTCTGAGTGGGTGCTAATGGACTACGTCTCGACCGTAGTACACCTCTTTCAGCGCGAAGCCCGCGCTTTTTATGATCTTGAAGGATTATGGGCAGATGCTCCCTCGGTGGCGCTTCCGCAACAATACCTCGTTGAAGCTGTTTAACTACTGATGAGCAAAAAGAACAAGGGCCCAAAGCCCGGGCCTGCGCCCAAGGGCGGCCTCCCCAAATTCAACTTTAGCTGGATTTACATCGCAGTCTTTGTGGGACTGCTTGGGCTTCAATTCGCTCAGAGCCAGTTCGGAACCCAAACCGAACCCTCAAACTTCAACGAGCTCAGCACGCGCATTCAGCGCGGACACGTCGACCGCGTCAAGGTGGTCAACAGCAAAGAAGTCTACGTATTCATCAAGGCCGACACGCTGGCGGCCGTGAAAGAGTACGAGGAATTGGCCAAAACGTCGATTGGCGACGCGCCCAATCAGGGTCCGCACTACGTGTTTGAAATGCCTGCGGAATCATTTGACCGCGCCATGGAACGCTTTTACGCACAGAATCCCGACCTCGGCGAAGTCAGCGTGGAGTACAAAGACGAGCCCAACTACTGGGGCGAAGCGCTTGCGTGGCTGGTTCCGATTTTGCTGTTTGCTGCACTATGGTTCTTCCTCATGCGCCGCATGGGCGGTGGCGGTGCCGGCGGCCCTGGAGGACAAATTTTCAACATCGGCAAGAGCCGTGCGCAAATGTTTGACGCCGACAACGCGGTCAAAATCACATTCAAAGACGTTGCGGGCCTCGACGGAGCCAAAGACGAAGTCCTCGAAGTCGTCGACTTCTTGAAGAACCCCAAAAAATACACCGACCTCGGCGGTAAAATCCCAAAGGGCGTGTTGTTGAGCGGGCCTCCGGGAACCGGTAAAACCCTCCTCGCCAAGGCCGTAGCCGGAGAGGCAAAGGTTCCGTTCTTTTCACTGAGCGGTTCCGACTTCGTCGAGATGTTTGTAGGTGTCGGAGCCAGCCGTGTGCGCGACCTCTTCAAGCAGGCTAAAGAAAAGTCGCCGAGCATCATCTTTATCGACGAAATCGACGCCATCGGTCGTGCCCGCGGTCGCAACGCATTCAGCGGCGGCAACGACGAGCGCGAAAACACGCTCAACCAGCTCCTTACCGAAATGGACGGTTTCGGAACCAACGAGCACGTCATCGTCATGGGCGCCACCAACCGTGCCGACATTTTGGATCGCGCCCTCATGCGTGCCGGACGTTTTGACCGCATCATTTATGTGGACCTTCCCGAGGTTTCAGAGCGCATCGAAATTTTTCAAGTTCACCTTCGCCCGCTCAAGCTTGGCGAAGACGTAGACGTCGAGTTCCTCGCGCGCCAAACCCCTGGTTTTAGCGGAGCAGACATCGCCAACGTGTGCAACGAAGCCGCCCTAGTGGCCGCACGCAAGAACAAGAAGGTTATCGAGAAGCAAGACTTTTTGGATGCCGTGGACCGCATCGTCGGCGGGCTCGAAAAGAAGTCCAAATTCATCACTCCCGAAGAGAAAGAGATTATTGCCTACCACGAGTCAGGACACGCCACCGTGAGCTGGCTGCTCGAGCACGCCTCTCCGTTGGTTAAGGTGACGATTGTTCCGCGCGGACGTTCACTCGGTGCCGCATGGTACCTGCCCGAAGAGCGCCAATTGACCTCTAAAGATCAAATGCTCGACGAGATGTGCGCCACCATGGGTGGACGCGCCGCCGAAGAGGTCATCTTTGGCCGCATCACCACCGGAGCCCTCAGCGACCTTGAAAAGGTCACCAAGCAAGCCCGCGCCATGGTTTCGGTCTACGGTCTTAATGAGCGCATCGGAAACATTACCTACTACGATTCTTCGGGCCAGAACGAATACCAGTTTGACAAGCCCTATTCAGAGCGCACCGCCGAGGTGATCGACGAAGAGATCAGCAAGCTCATCGAAGGCCAGTACGAGCGCGCCAAAGAACTGCTTCGCGCCAACCGCGACAAGCTCGAAACCCTTGCCAAAGAACTGCTGACGAAAGAGGTCATCTTCCGCGACAACTTGGTCGCCATCTTCGGAGAGCGCCCTTGGATGAGCCGCGAAGAGCGCCTTGCCGCACATTCAGAGGCCAAGCCCGAGGTAAGCATCGAGACGCCCGAGGCTCCGAACCAGGAGCTAGAAGCCACGAACGACGAGCCGCAGGCTCCGAGCGACGAGGCAAAAAATGCCTAAGGCATTCGGTGGATTGCGTATAAATTATCCGTAATTTTCGCCCCAGAATGGCGGGTTGGATCGGAAAATTTCTTACCGTACTCAGTGGTGCTCCTCAATCCGCTGGGGATGAGGTTTCTGATCCCCAAAAACCCTATGCGGGCATCACTGATCCCGTGGATTTGGCCTTTGTACGCAGGTTCACTCAGAGTGCCGGACTCTTCCTGTACTGTGGCAGTGCCGATGAAGTCGTCGAAAACCTCAAAGCAGTAGGCGCCGAAACGGGTCAATCGCAGTTTTTTGTTCCCGAGAAGTCGCTGCATGCGTGGTTTGCCCAAGCAGGACTCCAGGTGATCTACGACAACCCCCTCGAGGCCGACGCCATGGCGACCACGTGCCATGCGGCAGTGGCCCAAACCGGCGGAATCATGATCACCGACGCCCAAACACAGGGACTAAAGTTCGCCCAGCTCCCCGCCATCCACTTGGTAGTGGCTCGAGTGTCGCAGGTGGTCAATAGCCTTTCAGACGGAATGTCCGCCATCAACAAGTACCACCGCGAACAGCGCCCCCTGAGCATCATCACGCTCAAAGGCAAGCGCGACGAGGCGGTCCTTCAAGCCAAAGTCGACCCGAATAAGGGACGCGAGCTATACTTCTTCCTCGTCGAAGACCACCTATTTACCGACCTATGATGCAGCGCAGCCTCTGGGGCCTGGTCTATGCCCTAGTTGTCGCGTTCTTGTGCATCGGACTGCCCTGGACGCCCGCCCTATTGTTTTTGCTTTTACTGGGCGTGGCCGTCGAGCTCATTCGAATGCCTAATTTGAACCCGCGCCAGCGTTCGGCCGGACTCCTCTACACCTTCGCCAGCGCACTTGCCACAGGTTGGCTGTGGGGCGTCGGCGGCGGCCAATCCATCCTCGCAGTATTCATCCTTATCTGGCTCTCGGATTCCATGGCGTACGTGGGCGGGCGCCTTTTTGGCCGCACCCCCATGGCTCCGGTACTGTCGCCTAAAAAGACCTGGGAGGGCTTAATCACCGGCATCCTTTTTACTATCGGAACCGCCTACGGCCTCTTTCACCTCGCCCTAGACGTGTCGCTCAAGCTTACCGTCGTACTCGCGGTCGTCGTCGCCACCACCGCCCCCATCGGCGACCTCATCGGATCCTACTTCAAGCGCCAGTCAGGCGTAAAGGATTCTGGGGTCTTTCTTCCGGGGCACGGCGGATTCCTTGACCGCCTTGACAGCTACCTGCTCTCGAGCATCACGCTGGTCCTCGTCCTCTTAGTGTTCCAAACATTTTAACTTTCTCGATATGCTTCACCGCGAAGGAACCAAAACCATTTTCGTCAGCCTCCTCATCCTGGCCGTTCCGTACATTCTGCTGACCCAGTTGAGCGCCCCCGATTGGGCCGTATCCGCATACCTCGTCCTTGCCCTCGTCCTTCTTGGCCTTGTACTTCAATTCTTTCGGAACCCAACCCGCACCACCGTCGCCGAGGCCGGCGACGTGATCGCGCCCGCCGACGGAACCGTCGTGGTCATCGAAGAGGCCGAAGAACCCGAGTACTTTCAAGGCAAGCGCACGCAAATCAGCATTTTTATGTCGCCCCTCAACGTGCACGTCAACCGCGCACCGGTCAGCGGCCGCACCGTGTTTGCCAAGTACCACAAGGGCAAGTACCTCGTCGCGTGGCACCCTAAGTCAAGCACCGAAAACGAGCGCACGACCCTCGTCTTTGAAACCCTCAACCACGGTGAAGTCATGATCCGCCAAATTGCCGGAGCCGTTGCCCGCCGCATCGCCGTCTACGTCAAGCCCGGCCAACCTGTTTCGGTGGGTGAAGACGTCGGATTCATTCGCTTCGGGTCGCGCGTCGACATCTTCCTGCCCCTCGACGCCGAAGTCCTCTGCAAAATCGGCGACAAGCCGAGCGGAGGCGAAACCGTGATTGCCCGTCTGCAAAGCAACTAAACCGCTAGCCAGGTTAGCTCATTGGCCTTTCGCGCTGCGCGCTAGGGCCGCTTCGCGGCTAGAGCCGCTTTAAAGCTATTTTCTACACGGAATTCTCGATTAAGTAATTGAAATCGTGAAATTTACCCGTTTCGGGAATTTTGTAAAAAAGTAAAATCCGGTTAGTTCCGAACGGGTTGGGGCGCTTCACGTCTTTAGCGCGCTGTTTCTTGTTTCTAGAGTTCGCCGCTTGGCCAACCACCGCTTCACCGAACAAGAAACCAGAAACCAGCTGCAGTAGGCTAACGAGCCAACCTTGCTAACGAGCCAACCTCGCTAACGAGCCAACCTCGCTAACGAGCTAATCTTGCTAATCTCAGCTAACCTTGCTAACCTTGCTAACCAGCTGCATCGCCTGGTCAAATAGTTCGTCGGGCGAAACCTTTGAGTTGTCGAGCACAATGGCGTCGTCGGCGAGCAGCAGGGGGCTGTCGAGGCGTTCGCGGTCTTCTTTGTCGCGCTGAAGCAGGTTGGCCTTGACTTCTTCGAAGGACACGCTGCCGGGGTTGGCGGCGTCCATTTCAGCAAAGCGACGCTGGGCGCGCACGTCGGCGTCGGCGGTTACAAAGAGTTTGAGTTCGGCGTCGGGAAAGACCACGGTTCCAATGTCGCGACCGTCCATGACGACGCTGTGGCTGCGGCCCATGGCCTGCTGCTGGGCGACCAGGCGGCGGCGCACCGGTACTAGCGAGGATACGGCGCTCACGACACGGCTGACGTCCATGCTCCGAATGGCATCTTCGACGTCCTCGCCGTTGATGATGGCCCGGTTCCGCCCCTGCGCGTCGCGCGCGAATCCGAGGTGAATTTGGTCGAGCGATGCGTTGATGGCGACGGCATTGATTCCGTCGGGAGAAGCCCACGAATTGCGAATGGCGAACAGGGCGACCATGCGGTACATGGCTCCGGTGTCAATGTACAGGTAGCCAAGGGCAGATGCGAGGCGCTTGGCGAGCGTCGACTTTCCGGTTGAGGCGTAGCCGTCCACGGCGATGCGGAGGGTGTTCATAGGTTCCGAGTGTAGGAAAATTGCGTGAATCGGCCCGCGACGTGGTAGACGGCCTGGGACCACTGAAACTGGCTTTTGCCGGCTTTGAGGCCAAAGCCAAAGCTCAGGCCCGCGTTGGTGCGGCGGGTGGGCAGCTGCATTTCGAGCTGACGCCGAAAGTCGTAGCCGATCTGAAGGCGGAGGCGTCCGCCCAGTTCAGCTTCGACGGCGGTGGCCAAGTGCCTGAGGGCGAGGTTCGTGAAGGACGGCGCATTATACGTCACCGCACCCGTCAACGGATCGCGCACTTCGCGAAGGGGTTCGTAGCCGGCCAAATTCCAGCGCTGCAGGTCGCGGGCGGCAATATGGATGCGAAAGGGCGCGTAGCGGAATTTGCGGCTGATCGCAGCATGCACGGCGGTGGGCAAGGCTTCGGGCGTGGAGCCCAAGGGGTCAAGGCTGAGTCCAGCGTGCTGAAGGACGAGGGCCGCGTGGAAGCGTCCGCTGTCGCCGACATAGGTCGCGCCGAGGTCCGTGGTGAGCGCTTGGGCTACGAAGTTTGAGGCCGTCTGAAGGGTCCAGCGCGCCGTGGCCCCAACGAGGATTTGGCGGTCGCCCTTGAGCTCGAATGCCCGCGCGAACGTGGCGCGCGGCCGGGATTCCTGAAACCGAAATTCGCCCACGATTCCGCCGAGTTCGTTGGTCTCGGGCATACGGCCTGAGTTGAGGTAGTCGACTCCGACGGCCCAGTGCCATTTTTTGGCGGACCCGGCCGCACTCATGTGCCCCAAGCGCAGACCGCTGGGCAGCGAGCCAGTGCTGAGCACGGCCTGACGCCGATCTAGGCCTGCGGCCAGGGAAGGATTAAAAGTAGAGGCTCCGGCATCAGAAGGATAAGCCCAAGCTGCTCCGGCCAACGCCGTCCAGCGTGCGGGGCCCGCCGTGTTCATCGACGACCATGCGAGGTTTTGTGCCACTCCCAATAAGGGAGCCGCCAGGACCACGAGCAACAGGCCTCTTCTCACCCTAGCAAGTTACGCTTTGGCCGGAATTGCCGCGTCAGTAGCCGCGGCTGCAGGTTTGCGCACACTCAGAACTTTGGCGTTCTTCACCTTTTTGTCGGTTACGGCGTACTCAAGCACCTCGCGCATCGTTTTGACGTAGCGCACCTCGAGCCCTTTGAGGTAGACCTCGGAAATCTCGCGGACGTCGCGTTCGTTGTCGGCGCAGAGCAGTACCGTTTTAATTCCGGCCCGCTTGGCGGCCAGGAGTTTTTCACGGATTCCGCCCACCGGAAGCACCTTGCCGCGCAGCGTGATTTCGCCACTCAGTGCCAGGGCGTTGCGCACGCGACGCTGCGTGTAGAGTGAGGTCAGGGCGGTCAGGAGCGCGATTCCGGCCGAAGGACCGTCCTTGGGCACCGCGCCCTCAGGCACGTGAAGGTGAATGTCGTACTGGCTGAAGTGCTCGGGTTCCAGACCGAATTCCGCAGCATTGGCCTTGAGAAAGGTCAGCGCCAGGGTGGCGGACTCCTTCATGACGTCGCCGAGGTTTCCGGTGATGCTCATGCGGCCCGACCCAGGGGCAATCGTGGATTCGAGGTACAAAATGTCGCCGCCCACTGGGGTCCAGGCGAGGCCCGTGGCCACACCCGCCACGCCTTCGTTGGCGTAGTCGTCTTTGCGGAAGCGCGCCACGCCCATGATCTCAGTCAGGTCCGCGGCGGTCGGTTTGGACGGAAAGTCCTTGCCCTCGGCACGCGCCAACGCTGCCTTTCGGGCGAGCTTGGCGAGTTGCTGGTCGAGTCGGCGTACGCCTGATTCTCGAGTGTAGCCCTCGATCAGGGCCGACGCCGTGGCGGCCTCGAGCTTGATCGCCTTGGGCTCAAGTCCGTGCTCGCGCAGCTGCTTGGGCATCAAGTGGTTTTGGGCAATCTTGACCTTCTCTTCGCGGGTGTACCCGGTGACCTCGATGAGTTCCATTCGGTCGCGAAGGGCATGCTGGATTCCGCCCAAGTTGTTTGCCGTAGCAATAAACAAAACCTTGGACAGGTCGTAGCCCATCTCGAGAAAGTGGTCGTGAAACGCGTGGTTCTGCTCGGGATCCAGGACTTCAAGAAGCGCACTCGAGGGGTCACCTTGAACGCCCATGCCGAGCTTGTCGATTTCATCGAGCACCAGCACTGGGTTGGACGCGCCCGCCTTTTTGATTTGCTGCAGAATGCGGCCTGGCATGGCTCCGATGTAAGTTTTGCGGTGGCCGCGGATTTCGGCTTCGTCGCGCATTCCGCCCAGCGACATGCGCACGTAGGGTCGGCCAAGTGCCTCAGCCACAGAGCGTCCAAGTGATGTCTTGCCCACCCCCGGAGGCCCGTAGAGGCACAAAATCGGACTCTTGAGGTCACCCTTAAGCGCAAGCACGGCGAGGTGTTCGAGGATGCGCTCCTTGACTTTTTCAAGTCCAAAGTGGTCGCGGTCAAGGATTTTGCGCGCCTTTTTGAGGTCGTGGCGGTCTTTGACCACGTGGTTCCACGGCAGGTCGAGCATGAGCTCGAGGTAGTTGCGCTGGATTCCGAAATCCGGAACCTGAGGATTCATGCGCTGCAAGCGAGCCAGCTCCTTTTCGAACTGCTGGGCCGCCTCTGCAGGCCAGTTCTTTTCAGCAGCACGCTGGCGAAAGGACTCGAACTCGGCCTCAAAGCTGTTTCCGCCCAACTCCTCTTGAATGGTGCGCATCTGCTGCTGCAGAAAGTACTCGCGCTGCTGCTGGTCAAACTCGACGCGCACCTTGTTGGCGATGTCGTTTTTGACCTCGAGCAGGTGCTTTTCGTGGCTCAAGTGCTTGAGCACCTGCTGGGCGCGCTTCTTCAGGTCGTCTTCTTCGAGCAGGAGCTGCTTGGCCTCGACTTCGAGGTTGGTGTTGCTCGCAATGAAGTGCAGCAAAAACGTGTCGGATTCGATGTTTTTGACCGCAATCTGGGCCTCGGTCGGAATGTTGGGGCTCTCTTGAATGATCTCGAGCGAAAGCTCGCGAATCGTCGACATGAGCGCCGTGAATTCGGTATCTCCCTCGGTCGGAACTGCCTCGTCCAAGTACTCCACCCGCGCACGGTGGTAGGGCTCGTCGGTCAGGAGCTCAAGGATGCGAAAGCGGCGCTTGCCCTGCAAAATGGCAGTAATGTTACCGTCCGGCATGCGAAAGGACTTGACCATTTGCACCAAGGTTCCGACGAGATGCAGGTCGTCAGCCGTCGGCGTTTCGGTGTCCGCATTGCGCTGCGCCACCACCCCAAAGAGCTTTTTGCCCTTTTGGGACTCCTGGATCAGGCGAATGGACTTGTCGCGTCCGGCGGTAATTGGGCTGACCACGCCCGGAAACTGCACCGTATTGCGCAGCGGCAGCAGGGCCAATTCAGGAGCAAGATCAGCCTCGGGAACCGAGTTGTCTTCTTCGTTCGTGATAAGCGGAATAAGGTCCGTGTCCTCAGACAGGAGTGAAAAGCGGGGTACTTCCATGGGCCGACTATTGGGCAATGGCCGTGCCACCGCGAAGGTGTGCCGTTTGCGCAAAAATTTCGGACAAAATGTCGGTCGTGGCAGCATCCAATGGCCGACCGCGGCGTGCGAGCACCCGTTCGGTCGTGGCCAATGCCTTGTCGAGGCGGTACTCGGTCATACCCTGCGGACCGCCCCACGAGAAGTCCGGAATAAAGTTTCGAGGAAAGCCCGCGCCAAAAATGTTGCACGCGA
>CBFHNK010000010.1:0-39579 GCA_965657195.1 uncultured Schleiferiaceae bacterium | reverse complement strand
ATCCGGGTGGTACTAACCTGTACTTGCGCGCCGTCATGTATCCATATAGTATCAACGGAATCCCACAGAACACGAATCCCTGCTACGATTCGTCTCCTCGCTTTCTGGAGCCACCAAAATCCGTCATTTGTACCGGATACGAGTACACGTACGCCCAGTTTGCGTTTGACGACGACTTGGATTCCATTTACTACGACTGGGCTCCATCTTTGAACTCTAACGGCGCTACCATTAACTACACTACGGGATATTCTGCGACCAGCCCGTTACCCAACGGTGGCGTACCCCCGCAGTTGAATAATATAACCGGAAATATTACGCTCACTCCTTCTTCAGGTGGTTCGTTTGCAACATCCATTAAAGTATCGGCCTTTCGCTGTGGACAAAAGATTGCAGAAGTGTTCCGCGATATTCCTATGGCCATTCGAAGTGATTGCCCGAATTTACCGACGGGTCAGCCCAATACGCCGCCGACATTGGCAATTACGAATATCCCCGGGTTCCCACCAATTACTCCCGTAATTATTAACAACGATACCGCGTACTACGAGGCGACCGTTTTTGCAGGACAGCAGGTGCGGTTCAACCTTGTCTCTCAGGATCCCCAACTTTTACCCAACTTCTTACCGCAAACGATTGCCTTTCAGCCAAGTGGTGGTCAGTTTGGGGTTCCATTTACGAACACGGCTTCGGGCTGTTTAAACCCGCCTTGTGCGACCGTCGTACCGGTAGCGCCTCAGGCCACATTGACGAATCCGTTGAACAACGAAGTGTTATTCAACTGGCAGACTTCGTGCAACCACATTGCCTACCAAGGCACCCAATGTGGGACCCCTACCAATCAATACACCTTCGCGATGCGCATGCAGGACAATTTCTGTCCGATTCCCGCCGTCTCGGTGAAGTCCGTGCTGATTAATGTGGTGTCGACGATTCCAGTCCCTCCCGATATGTCTAATGCCTGCGTTTCGCTCAACACTACGGGCGGAATCGATCTGTCTTGGGGATACCCCGTGGATACGGGTATGAACTTCGATGCCTACGTGATTTACCACTCGACGAATCCAACGGCTCCGTTTGCGGTGCTTGATACGGTGTTTAACTACAACCAGTTGTCCTACACCCATAATGCTCCGGGAACGGGTGCACACTACTACTACATTCGCACCAAAGGGGGATGTGGGTACATCTCGGTTCCGACCGATACGTTGCAAACGATTCAGATGGCCTTGACTTCATTGCCTCCGACGAATTCATACGTTGCAGATCTAGCGTGGAACGCAAGTTCTTCGAGCTATACGCAAGGATACGAGGTGTGGCGCCGTCAACTTCCTGCTGGGGCATGGGGAATGATTGCGACTACGAATTTGCTGACCTACCGCGATACCGTAAACGTATGCGGTCAGAATTTAGAGTACCAAATACGCACCATTTCAGGATGCGCAAGTACCACAGAATCCGACTTTTTCTCTGACCAAGTCAATACAGATCTGCTCGTCATCGATAGCGTTACCACTCAAAACGGTGAAGTGTTCATGGCTTGGACTCCGGGCTCGAGCAACGACATTGTGGACTACTACGTACTACGCCGAGATGCGGCCGGCAACTGGGTGCCTATTGACACAGTGAAGCCCGGCGCGACGATGCCGTACAAGATTAAAGGCTCTGTAGAAACGGTAAAAGATTTTTACAAGGTTGTTTCTACGGACTCGTGCGGGAACATTAGCTCCGATCTTTTAGTTCGCGCGGCGAACAATATTGTCTTAACTGAAAATATGGATCCGTGTGAGGGTGTGATGCGCTTGCGCTGGAACACGTATAAAGGTTGGGGTGCGGTCCAGAACTACCAGGTGTGGATGGAAGAGACTCCGAATGGTGGCGCCACGACGGTGAGCATGATTGGACTCGTTGGTCCGAATGATTCTACGTTCAATCAACGCAATTTAAATGGTGGTACGACGTACTGCTACTACATCAAAGCGGTTGATACGTCAGGTACTTTGTTTAGCTCATCGAACCGTATATGCATCAATAGCCTCGCAGTGCAAGGTTCGCGATTACTGTACCTCGCAAAGACGAGTGTGCGTGAAGACCGTGCGGTAGAGTTGGTGTGCTTCATCGACAAGGACGCAGATATCGTGGACTTTGACGTCCAGCGTGCCGACGAATTGGGTGGGCCATTTAGGTCGTTGGGACGTCTTCCCAAGCCGATTACGGGTCCGTGGGAATTCCGCTACAAGGACTTTACTGCGAATCCTGAAGACCACCGCTATGTGTACCGTATCGTAGCCACTGACAGTTGTGGAAACATTGATACGGCTTCTAATATTGGTCGTACCATGGTTCTTGAAGTGGAAGAGAACGACAACCTTACGAACTTCTTGACGTGGAACCCTTACCAGGACTACATGGGCGGGGTGGACCGCTACGAAATCTACCGCGCGGTTATGCCGAACGGTGGGTACCAGTTGATGGGATCTACGGCAGATACGTTCTTCTTGGATAATACGCGTCCGTTGGGAGACTACTCAGGGCTCGTGCAGTACCGCGTGGTGGCGGTTGAGGGTCCAAATCCGCTCGTGTTCCGCGATGCCGACGGAAGCATCTTCCGTTCGAATTCTTCGGTTGCCGTGGCAGAATTTGCGCCTCGTGTGTTTATTCCGAACAGCTTTAATCCGAAGTCGGATGTGGCGGCCAACCGTGTGTGGAAGCCTGCTCAAGCCTACGTGAGCTCTGGTAGCTACAGTCTAGAGATTTTTGACCGCTGGGGCCAGCTCGTTTTTGAGACCAAGAACGAGAACAAGGCATGGGATGGTCGGATGAACGGGGAGTTCGCGCCGTCAGGTGTTTACACGTACCAGCTTCGCTACCGCAGTATCGAAGGAGAGGTGGTCGAGCGCCGCGGAACCCTGAATTTGCTGTACTAACCGATTAGGTTCATAACTATTTGTGGAATCCGCCCCGGCAACGGGGCGGATTTCGTATTTTTGCATGCAACTTAATCCCAAGTTGCCATGGCTGATTTCGGCTCCAAATTTCTCGGTGAGTACCTCACCTACGACGACGTCCTACTCGTTCCCGCCTTTTCTGAAGTGCTTCCGCGCGACGTGCGCTTGACTTCACGGTTCAGCCGCAACATTGAACTCAAGGTTCCGATAGCCTCATCAGCAATGGATACGGTGACCGAGGCGGGAATGGCCATTGCCATGGCCCAAGAGGGCGGAATCGGCGTCCTTCACAAGAACTTGACAGCCGAGCGCCAAGCGATGGAGGTGCGCAAAGTGAAGCGGGCAGAGTCCGGTATGATCTTGGATCCCGTCACCCTTACCAAGGATGCCAGTATCGGCGAGGCCAAGAAGTTGATGGCGGAGTACCGCATTGGTGGAATTCCTGTAGTGGATTCCGCGAAGAAATTGATCGGAATCATCACCAACCGCGACTTGCGATTTGAGCACGACGACTCGCGCAATGTGGGAGAAGTGATGACTTCTGAAGGCCTCGTGACCGCGGCTGAAAACACGACGATGGAGCAGGCTGAGGTGATTTTGCAGCGCAATAAGATCGAAAAGCTTCCGGTGGTCAAAGGCGACGGCACGTTGCTCGGATTGATTACGTACCGCGACATCAGCAAGAAGCGCACAAAGCCTTTTAGCAACATCGACGAGTTTGGACGCCTTCGCGTTGCGGCCGCCGTGGGTGTTACCGGAGACGTCCTCGAGCGCGTAGCCGAGTTGGTGGCCGCCAATGTGGACGCGATTGTCGTCGACACCGCGCACGGCCATACGCGCGGCGTGGTTGAGGTCCTCCAAAAGATCAAAAAGGCCTTCCCAAAGCTCGACGTAGTAGTAGGCAACATTGCGACAGCTGAGGCTGCCAAGTACCTTGTCGAGGCGGGTGCTGATGCCGTCAAAGTCGGAATCGGTCCGGGTTCCATCTGCACCACGCGGGTGGTAGCGGGCGTTGGGGTTCCGCAGCTTAGCGCTGTCATGGCGGTCGCTCAGGCGATTAAAGGCTCGGGTGTTCCGGTGATTGCCGATGGAGGAATTCGCTACACCGGAGACATCGTCAAAGCCATTGCCGCGGGTGCCGACAGTGTGATGCTGGGTTCTATGTTCGCGGGTACCGAAGAGGCTCCGGGGGACACCATCATTTTGGATGGCCGCCGCTACAAAAGCTACCGCGGCATGGGTTCGCTCGAGGCCATGCAGGCAGGTTCAAAGGACCGCTACTTTCAGGACGTCGAGAACGACGTGAAAAAGTTGGTGCCTGAGGGCATTGTGGGCCGGGTTCCGTACAAAGGCAACGTCGGCGAGGTGATGTACCAGTTTGTGGGCGGATTGCGCGCGGGCATGGGCTACTGCGGAGCCAAAGACATTGAGGCGCTCCAGCGCGACGCACAGTTTGTGCGCATTACGGCGGCAGGCGTGGCCGAAAGCCACCCGCACGACGTGACGATTACCGGAGAATCACCTAATTACAGCCGCTAGGCCTAGGGAACCGAAATCTTTTGGCGCCGCTCGAATTCTTGGTAGCAGTCGATGAGGCTGACCAAGAGTTCGTAGTCGGTGGCTGAATGGATTGCGCTCTGGTTGTATCGGCAAAACAGCAGTACTTCTTCAATGCGGGCCTCGGTCAAGCCGGTCAGTTCAAAGAGGGCTTCGCGGTTGCGGCTTTGGGCGAGCTGAACACGGTACTGGTCAGAGTTGACGAGCGCTGCGAGTTCGCGAAGCTGGCGCGGACGGTTGCCGAACTGGTCGTACAAAAAATCAACGGGGTTGGCAAGGGTAGGCGCTTTGGGCTGCGGAACCTGAATGGCGCTTCCACTCGGGCGGGCAGGTTCTTTGAGGACGACGTCTTTGGGAAGGTTGCTCGTGAGTTTGTAGGCAGTGACGGGGACTTCCTCGAGTAAAAAGTTGCGCGGGGGCATGGTAACCCGAACGGAATCAGCATTGCGTGCCACGACATACCGGTAGCCGAATCCGGGTCGACTAAACACAAGGGTGTCGTTGGCGTTGGCACTGAGGCGAAAGCGCCCTTGGTCATCTGTCGCGAGGCGCTCTTCGCTGCGGGCGTTGACAATCATGACGTCGGGAATCCGCTCCATGGACTGTTCTTCGGTGACGAACCCCTGAAAAACGACCCGTTCCTGGCTGAATGCCAAAGTGCTGGAGAGGGTGAGGGCAAGCAAGAAAAGAAAATTCCGCACAAAGTCCAAACCTACAACATTCATGCCTCGCTACGCCGGCGATAATCGCGATATTTGTAGTTCTATTCGCAGAAACCATGGCAGACGACAAAAAGGTAATTTTTTCAATGTCGGGAGTGAGCAAAATCCTTCCGAACAACAACAAGGCTATCCTCAAGGATATTTACCTCGGATTTTTTTACGGAGCCAAAATTGGCATTATCGGTCTCAACGGATCGGGTAAGTCCACGCTGCTTAAAATCATTGCCGGGATTGATAAAAGCTTTCAGGGTGATGTAGTGTACTCGCCTGGTTACAGCATCGGATACCTCGAGCAAGAACCGCAACTGGACGAAAGCAAAACCGTAATTGACATCGTCAAAGAGGGTATGGCCGAGACCGTAGCCGTCCTTGAGGAGTACAATTCGATCAACGACCAGTTCGGATTGCCCGAGGTGTACGAGAATCCCGACGTGATGGACAAGCTTATGGCCCGCCAGGCTGAGCTTCAGGACAAGATTGATGCGTCGAATGCGTGGGAACTGGACCAAGTTTTGGCCCGAGCCATGGACGCCCTTCAGGTTCCGGATGGCGATACGCCGATTTCGGTCCTTTCGGGTGGTGAGCGCCGCCGTGTAGCCCTGTGCCGTCTGCTGCTTCAGAATCCAGATATCCTTTTGCTGGACGAGCCGACGAACCACCTTGACGCTGAGTCAATTTTGTGGTTGGAGCACCACCTGCAGCAGTACCCCGGAACCGTCATCGCCGTAACGCACGACCGCTACTTCCTTGATAACGTGGCTGGTTGGATTCTTGAGCTGGACCGCGGCGAAGGAATTCCGTGGAAGGGCAACTACTCGAGCTGGTTGGACCAAAAGACCAAACGTTTACAGCAGGAAGAAAAGCAGGCGAGCAAGCGCCGCAAAACCCTTGAGCGCGAGCTGGAGTGGGTGCGTATGAACCCCAAAGGCCGTCAGGCGAAAAGCAAAGCGCGTTTGAGCAGCTACGACAAGATGCTCAGCGAAGAGCAGAAAGAGAAGGAGCAGCGACTTGAAATCTACATTCCGAACGGCCCACGCCTTGGGACGCACGTCATCGATGCCCTGCACGTGAAGAAAGCCTTTGGGGACAAGCTTTTGTACGAGGATCTAAACTTCACGCTGCCTCCTGCGGGCATTGTCGGAATTATTGGCCCGAACGGTGCCGGTAAGACGACCATTTTTAAAATGATCATGGACCAGCTCCAGCCCGATTCAGGTGAGTTCAAGGTCGGTGAATCTGTGAAAATCAGCTATGTGGACCAAACGCACTCAAAGTTATTTGCGGAAAAGTCGATTTTTGAACTAATCGCCGACGGTCAAGAGCAGTTTGAGTTGGGCGGTCAGTCGATGAATTCGCGGTCCTACTTGTCGCGCTTTAACTTTAGCGGAGCAGACCAATCCAAGAAGGTGGGCGTGCTGTCGGGTGGTGAGCGCAACCGCCTGCACTTGGCATTGGCCTTGAAGGAAGGCGGAAACGTACTGCTTTTGGACGAACCTACCAACGACCTTGATATCAACACCTTGCGCGCCCTCGAAGAAGGCCTTGAGAGCTTCGCGGGTTGTGCGGTGATCATTTCGCACGACCGTTGGTTCTTGGACCGCGTCTGTACGCACATTTTGGCGTTTGAAGGAGATTCTGAGGTGTACTACTTTGAGGGGTCGTTCAGCGACTACGAAGAGAACAAGAAGAAGCGCCTCGGTGGTGGAATTGAACCCCGCAAGTTCAAGTACAAAAAGCTGGTGAAGTGAGCCAAGCACGCCCCGCCAAAGGAACCCGCGACTTTGCGGCAGCCGACGTGATGCTCCGCCGCCATGTGGTGGGCGTGCTTCAGCGCGTGTTCGAGCGCTACGGGTTTGCGCCCTTAGAAACTCCGTCGTTCGAGAACCTCGATACGTTGATGGGGAAGTACGGCGAGGAGGGCGACCGCTTGATTTTTAAGATTTTGCGATCTGGCGACTTTATGAAGTCGGTGGCGGATCCGTCGCAACCGAAGGCCTCGGAACTGACAGACAAGGCGCTTCGCTACGACCTGACGGTTCCTTTTGCCCGCTATGTGGCCCAGAATGCAGGTCAACTTGCGATGCCATTTCGGCGCTACCAAATCCAGCCGGTGTGGCGGGCCGACAATCCGCAAAAGGGTCGCTTTCGCGAGTTCTACCAGTGCGACGCCGATGTAGTGGGTACGTCGAGCCTGTGGCAAGAGGTCGAGCTTGTGGCCATGTACCACCACGCATTTGCCGAGCTTGGTCTCGATGTGGTGGTTCGTGTGAACCACCGCGGTCTACTGGCCGGAATCGCCGAAGTTGCGGGGTTGGGCGATCGCCTGATTGACTTTACGGTGGCCTTGGACAAACTCGACAAGATTGGTCCCGACGGGGTCCGTGCCGAATGGCGCGAACGCGGATTTACCGACGCCCAATGTGCGGCGCTGGAGCCTGCCCTGCAGCCCATGGGTGACCTCAACACTACGTTGGACCGAATGGCAGTGTGGCTTTCGGAATCAGCGGCAGGGGCTGCTGCGGTCGAAGAGCTTCGTTGGCTGGTTGCGCGGGCAAGTGCCACGGGTCGCTTGGAGCTCGACGTCACCTTGGCCCGCGGGCTGAACTACTACACGGGCTGCATTTTTGAAGTGCAAGCGCTTGGAGTTGCCATGGGCAGCGTCGGCGGTGGCGGTCGCTACGACAACCTTACCGGTATTTTTGGCGTTCCGGGCCTCAGTGGTGTCGGAATCAGTTTTGGTCTGGACCGCATCGTACTCTGCCTTGAGGAACTCGGCAAGTTGCCCGAATTGGCTTCTGGACCTCAAGCCATGGTGTTTCAGTTCAGCGAAGCAGAGTCTGACTTCGCCTTTCACGTGGCAGAAGCGCTGCGCGCTGCGGGAGTCCGCACCGTGCTCTATCCCGAGCCGGCCAAAATCAAAAAGCAGTTTGACTACGCCGAGAAAATTGGTGCAGGTTATGCGGTGATGGCCGGAGCACAAGAGCAAGCTACCCAGTCCATTCAGGTCAAAAACCTGCGGACGGGCGAACAGTTGAGTGTCGCCTTGGCCGATTTGGCGGGGTTTGCGTGGTAGGCTAGAATTTTGTGCGGATTCCGAGCCGCAGTATTCCAAATTCGGCGTCAATTGCGCCACTGCGGCGAATGTCGGTTTGGTTGGACCACCCTAAGGTGAGTTTCCAGGATTTATTGGGTTCCCAGTTGAGCGAAGCGGTATGCCGAATCCTGCGTGGATCGGACCACGGAGTAAAATTGGACATCCACAGTTCAGAACCCCATTCCGGCGTCAAGTTGCCAAATTTGCGTTCTGCATAAATTCCGTAGCGAACGCGGGCAGCGCGGTTGACGTGGTAGCGGGTTCCGAGGGTTATTTCGGCGATTTTAGTGCCTTTGTAGCGGGCCTTCCAGGACTTTTCAAGCGCGATGGTGTGGCGCGGATTCACCTGAGCATTCAATGGGGCGCGGAATTCGTAGAAGTACTTCCATTTGCTTCGCGCATCCCGGGTGAGCCTAAGATCCGAGAATTGTTGGTAGCCTGAGCTTCGCCATCGAGATTCAAACGAAGCGCCGAGGTCCCAGCGTTTGCTCACGGCGTACTTCGCGCTCACTGCAGTCCATACTTCGGTTTGGGCGTGCACCGCGAGTGCGCTTGCGAGTGCGGTCGCAAAAGCCAGCGATTTCATGCTAGATTCCAAACAGCGCCGCAGCAAGCAGCGCGCTAAAAATGATGTACAGCAGGGGGCGAATCATTTTGTGGACAATGTCCTTTGCGCAGCGCTCCCCCCGAAAGGTGAGGATTCCGCGGGACGCATCCAAAGGGTGGGGCTGGAGCACCTTTCGACGGATCATTTCTTGGTGGAGCAGAGATTCGCGAAGGCGAATTCCGCCTTTTGGATTCTCGTAGCGGTACACCAATCCGCGGAAGTAAATCGCAATAATGTGAAGGTCGTGCTGCATGGCTCGAAGTTAGCCACGGCGAAGCCAATGTGCGCGAAACGCTCCGTCGGCATCGTAGTCGGATGCTTGTTTGGCGGTGTTGAAGCGGCGAACGGGGCGCGGATCATTGCCGACGCCCGCGATGTAGGCCCAATTGGCCCAGTTGCTCGCGGGGTCGTAGTCAAGGAGTTGCGATTCAAAGTAGGCTGCACCGTACCTCCAATCCATGCCGAGGTCGTGAATGAGGTAGGACGCCATGTTTTGCCGCGCGCGGTTGCTACTGAACCCCGTTTTGGCGAGTTCGCGCATGCCTGCGTCGACAAAGTCATCGCCAGTGGTGCCGTCCACCCAGCGCTGAAATGCCTTCGCATTAAATCCGTTTTTGGGCGGAACTTCTCGAAATCCCTGCTTCTGAAACAGCGTAGGTCCCGCAGTGTAGGCGACCCACTGAAAGTACTCACGCCACAGCAGTTCGACGCGAATCCACTCGACGTCCGGGCTACCGCCAAGTTCATCCTCGAGGTCTAGGCAAACTTGCCAAATCCGCTTTGGGCTAAGAGCGCCCGAGGCAAGCCAGGGTGAGAATTTCGTCGAAAACTCGGTTCCAAGAAGCCCATTGCGCCGAGTCTTGTACGCGGCGGCGCCATTCGGGTTCTTCATGTAGGCACGAAGTCGAGCGAGTGCCGCGGCTTCACCTGCTTCGAACGGAAATGCCTCACTCTGTGAAGTGGGGCTGAAGTCTTTGGCCACAGTGTGCAGTTCGTCGAGGTCGAACGAGAATGCTTCTCGCTCGACACGGTGCCGAAATGGGGTGAACGTGGACGGAAGCCGGTCCAACCCGCCTGGGACATCGCCAGGGGTGAGTAGGGTATGGGTCCAAAAGGCCCGCGTTGGAATTCCAAGCGCCTTGACTTCGGATTCCTGATGCCGTTCTTCGGTGGCGACGGCACGGCTGAACAGCAGCGTGTGCGGTCGTTGGGCGCGCAGCCAGTCGGTAATGCTACCGGGCGTTTGCTGCAGCGCTACCCCCTGGGCTTCTAAAGCGTGGCCAAGGGCACTGAGTCCTTCGCGAATCCATTCGGCACGCCGCGGGCTCAGTCGTGCAATTCCTCCGATCCCCTTCGCTTGATCAAGGTGGTTCCAGGCATAGACTGCGACCAGTTCACGACCGGTTTCATCCGCGAGTTCGCGGGCGGAATCCCAGCATATGTTGTCGTTCAGCCGTTGGTCGTGACGCACCCACCAAACAATCATAATGAATTAATATTAAGTATATTTTGATCAGCTTGTTCAAGTAACGCTTGACGGTGGTCGGGTTTCATTTTGTCCCAAGTTCGGTAGACCATTCCCACCCGTGGATTGCGTTCGAGAAGGGGGCGGTTCCGCACGTAAAAATGCCAGTAGAGCGCGTTGAAGGGGCAAGCGTTTGGTCCCACTTTTTCAGCAACTGAATAGGCGCAGTTGGTGCAGTGGTTGCCCTGCTTGTGAATGTAGGCGCCGCTGCTGACGTAGGGTTTGGTTCCGACGATTCCGCCGTCAGCGAACTGACTCATGCCCCGGGTGTTGGGCATTTCGACCCATTCGAGGGCGTCGATGTAGATGCCGAGGTACCACGCGTCGAGCTCCCTCGGGTCGAGTCCCGCCAAGAGCGCGAAGTTGCCCACCACCATGAGTCGCTGGATGTGGTGCGCGTAGGCGGTTCGAAGGCTTTGGCCCACCGCGACCTGCATGCAGCGCATCTGGGTTTTGCCCGTGTACATCCAGTCGGGGAGTGGATGCTGGTGGTTGAAGTAGTTCAGCTCGGCGTAGTCGGGCATTTGGGCCCAGTAAATTCCGCGAACGTACTCGCGCCAACCGAGAATTTGGCGGATAAATCCCTCGACGGCGGGCAGGGGGTAGGTCTCAGGGTCGCGCCGCCAAGCCGTTTCAGCTGCTTCAACCACTTCACGCGGGTGAAGCATTTTGGTGTTCAGAGCAAACGAGATTCGGCTGTGGAACAGAAAATCCTGCCCCTCGGCGAGTGCATCTTGGTAGCGGCCAAACAAGGGGAGCCCGTACGCTATAAAGTGGCTGAGGAGCGCCAAAGATTCAGTGCGGTCGCAGGGCCAGGGGAAGTCGTCGGCCATCGCGTCGCCCCAGCGCGGGATTTCGTGGCGGTCCAACCGAGCGTCGATCTCGCGAACGTCGTGGTGAGCCCGCCATTCGGCCGGAACCGGCTGCTTCGGGTCCCACGATGCACGGTTGTCTGAGTCGAAGTTCCAGGTTCCGCCCTCAGGCTGCCCCGTAGCATCGAGCAAAACCCCGTGGCGCACGCGCATCGCCCGGTAGAACGATTCCATGAGGTAGGTCTTTTTGCCGGCAAAGTGGGCGGCCAGCGTGCCGCGATCAGTGAGAAAGTGTTCGCTGGGGACGCGCCTTCCGATTCCGTGAAGCGCTTGATCAACCCGGTATTCGTCGGGCTCTTGGTACTCAACGACCAAGTCGGTGACCACCGAAAGTTCGCGCTTTAGGGCCTCAAGGTTGGCGCGAAGGCTTCCTTGCTGGCGCGGATCGTCAAGAGTCCAGTATTCCACTCTGTGACCCGACTGGCGAAGTTGCTGGGCAAACTGCTGCATTCCGTGCAAAAAAGCCAGCATCTTTTGACGGTGGTGGGGGGCGTAGCGGAGCTCGTCACCCGACTCAAACACCGCATATACGACATCCTCGCGAACCTCGGTAAACCAGGAATGCAGCGGATTGAGTTGGTCACCA
Source organism: uncultured Schleiferiaceae bacterium (assembly GCA_965657195.1). Lineage (GTDB taxonomy): Bacteria > Bacteroidota > Bacteroidia > Flavobacteriales > Schleiferiaceae > TMED14. Next base: position 27,668 of record CBFHNK010000010.1, on the reverse strand, counting down.
AGGATGAGCCGAAGAATCATTCGAGCTGCTTTTTCTTGGATTCAGCGCGGCAGCGGTCCGAGCAAAACTTGACCTGGTCCCAGTCGCGTTCCCACTTTTTACGCCACGTAAAGGGCCGTCCGCAGTGTGTGCAGTCCTTTTGAGGCAGGTTGGATTTCGCTACGCCGCGCATCGGACTACAGTTCCTTGGGATGTGTTCCGGGCTGGGCATAGCTCAGCGCTACAAGCGCGCTACTGTGGTGGTAGGTATCGAGTCCCTGGGCTAAAAGCAGGTCGTCAGGGTGCTGAACATGGCCCCTCTGGTTCGCTGCGACCGAAGGCTGGACGTGCACTTCAGCTACGGAACCGACGATCAGAATGGTTCCGTTGGCAAGCTCGTGCTCTTCGGTAAGCTGCATGCCGTAGGCGACCGCCGCGTCGTGGATTCGGGGCGCGTGAAGCGTTTCAAACGCTTTCCAGCTAAGACCCACCGCGTCCAGTTCGCTTTCGCCCTCGGGGTACTTGGCACTGCATTGGTGAAGTTGCTGGGCCTGAGCGATTCCGCCCGAAAGGACGTGAAAACCAAAGCAGCCTTGGGCGCGCACGTAGCGAAGCCCTTGGTGTTCTGCCGTCAACGGGCGAAAAAGGAAGCCGAGCTGCGGCGGATTTGCGCTAACGTGAAGTGTTTGGCTGAACACGGCTGCATTGGCGACGCCTTGGGGTGAAAAGCTGGTGAGCAACCCAACCTGCCGCGGGCCGCCCAACGAATTGAAGAACTGTGCGCGGAAGCGGGGTTCCCACGCATTCCAAATATCCGGAGTAAGCATTTAGGGGCGCAAGCTGCTCATACCGCCGTCGACGCCCAAAACCTGGCCGCTGATCCATGGATTGTCGAGCAGGGCGAGTCCGGCATGCGCGAGTTCGCCTACGTGACCCACTCGCTTGAGGGGATGGCGCTCTGCGGCCGCCGCGGCTCGGGCTTCGTTGCCTAATAGTTTAGAAGCCAGTGGGGTATCAGTGAGAGAGGGGGCTACGGCGTTGACCCGAACTGCGGGCGCCCACTCGGCCGCCAGCGACCGAACTAGGCCCTCTACGGCGCCTTTGGCCATGGCAATGCTCGCGTGGTAGCTCATTCCTTGGCCCACGGCCACGGTGCTGAACAGCAGGGCAGCACCTTGAGCTGCACGCAAGGACTTTTCGGCTTTTTGCAGCGCTAAAGCGGCGCCCAAGGCATTGATTTCGAAGTCGCTGCGGAATTCTTCGGGCTTGTAGCCCTTAAAGGGTTTGAGGTTGATGCTGCCGGGGGCGTAGATGAATCCGTCCAGGTGCTCCGGAAGGCCCGAACCGTCCCAATTCAGGATGTCCGCTTGGAATTCGGTTAAATTGGGGTGGGTTAGGCCTGATTCGCTGCGCGACAGTCCGACCACGGCGTCCCCGCGGTGCAAAATGAGTTCCGTGAGGGCGCGGCCGATTCCGCTCCGGTGCCCAACGACAAAGTAGGTTTTCATACCATGGCTAACACCGCCGGGACTACTTTTGTTGAAACCCTTGACCGCATGGCGCTGCATCCCTTACATCTTACTCAAACGTGGACCCTTTCTGACTGGCAATTGGTGGCCGAGGGCCGGGCGGAATTGATTTTGAGTCCGTCCGATCGCGAGCTCGTGGCCGCAAACCGAGCTGCAGTCGAGCGCGGAATCGAGTCCGGTCGCGTCGTCTACGGGGTAAATACCGGATTTGGCGCGCTGTGCACGACCGCGGTGGCGCGCGAAGATTTGCGCGCCCTTCAGCGCAACTTGATCATCAGCCATGCTGCCGGTGCAGGGCCTTTGGCCGAACCGGCGATTGTTCGCCTCATGCTGGCGTCTAAAGCGCGGAATTTGGCCCTGGCACATTCTGGTGTTCGCCCCGAACTACTCGACGCAGTCGTCGAGCTGTACCGGTCGGATGCCCTTCCGGAGGTTCCGCTCATGGGGTCACTCGGCGCATCTGGAGACTTGGCGCCGCTCGCGCACCTGTCTCTTGCTTTGCTCGGCGAAGCCCACGTACTGCACCGCGGACACCGCAAGCCGGCAGCTCAGTTTTGGGCAGAGCTCGGCGTTGAGCCCCAAGTGCTCGAGGCCAAAGAGGGTCTAGCATTGATCAACGGAACCCAATTCATGCAGGCTGTCGGTTTGGCGTCTGCACTTAAGGCGGCGCAGGTGGCTGCCTTGGCTGATGCGGTCGGAACCGCCTCATTACTGGCCTTTGACGGAATGCCTTCTCCGTTTGAGGACCGCGTGCACGCTTTGCGTCCGCACCAGGGACAAGGAATGGTGGCACAGAACATTCGCTCCTGGGCTGAGGGTTCGCCGCTGTGGCACTACGAAAAGTCGCACGTCCAGGATCCGTACTCGTTTCGCTGCATGCCCCAAGTTCACGGCGCGAGCCGCGACGCATGGCGCTACGTGCTGAGCGTCCTCACTACAGAATCCGCATCCGTAACGGACAACCCGCTGGTGTTTACCGAAAGCGGCGATGGGGTGAGTGCCGGTCATTTTCACGGCCAACCGCTTGCGCTCGCGTTTGACTACGCCAAAATTGCGAGTGCCGAGTGGGGTAGCATCAGCGAGCGCCGCATCAACCAACTTACGCTGGGCAAGCGCGGACTTCCGATGTTTTTGGCTGCCGACAGCGGTGTCGAAAGCGGATTGATGATCGTGCAGTACGCCGCTGCAGCCTTGGTCAGCCGAAACAAGCAGCGCGCCACACCTGCGAGTGCCGACAGCATCGACAGCAGTGCGGGTCAAGAGGACCACGTGAGCATGGGTGCCAATGCCGCTACCGACTTGTACGAAGTTCTTGGAAACGTCCAGCGCATTTTGGCGATGGAGTGGCTTTGTGCCGTGCAGGCTTCAGAACGAAGCGGCCGAAACCTAGGCCCACGTCTTGAAGCGCTCAAAAAGCAATTCCGATCGACTTATCCGGCCACGTCGGGCGATTACTACGCCCACGAGGCGATGGAGGCTTCGCTCGCGTTTGTTGCGGCTACCTCGCTCAGCAGCCTCGATTCGAGCGCGTTTTAAACGTTTCCGGAACGCTGGGCAAAGGCAGCCACGGCGTAGAGGCCTGCGGTTTCGGTGCGCAGCCGGTGCGGTCCGAGGTGCACTAAACTAAAGCCAGCCTTTTGGGCTTCAGCGACTTCGGCTGGGGTGAAGTCGCCTTCAGGTCCGATGCACACGGCCCACGATTCCTCAGGCGATGCGCGCAGCTCACTTGGCAGAAAAGCTGGATTAACACCATCCACGAGCGCGGCAATCGCCTTTCGCACTTCGGTACATTGCACCACAGCTTGACCAAAGGGTATGGGGCCGTTCAATGTCGGCAGCAATCCCTTTTGGCTTTGCTTGCACGCAGCTTGCATGACGCGTACCAGCCGGTCGTGCTTCAAATGCTTGCGCTCGGATCGGGCGCATTCCAAAAGCGTTACCGCGTGAATCCCCATTTCCACTGCTTTTTCGAGTAGCCACTCAGTGCGGTCTGCGTTTTTGGTTGGGGCGAGGTAGAGGTGAAAATGCCCCGAGACCCGACCGTAGTTCGAAAGCTCTACCGCGTCAGCAACGACTGCCTCGCGCTTGCCCACAAAGTGAATGGGACCGTCCCATGCCGACCCGAGGCCGTCGAGTACGCGCACTGGGTCTCCGTCGTTGAGCCTTAGCACACTTCGCGCATGACGGGCCTCTTCTTCGCTGAGAATGAGGTTGCTGCCTTGGCGAAGTCCCCAAAAATGATGCATCTAGGCTCCGATTTTGTCCTTTGCCTTGGCCTTAGATTGACCGTGGTTGGTGGCGATGTAGTCGATGATGTGACCTGCGACATCGATTCCCGTCACGCTTTCGACGCCGCGAAGGCCCGGTGACGAATTGACCTCCATAATCAACGGCCCACGTGCACTTTGCAGCATATCGACGCCTGCCACCTTGAGTCCCAGTGCCTTTGCGGCCTTGACGGCCATTGCGCGTTCGCTGGCTTTCAGTTTAATCGGAATTCCGCTACCGCCGCTGTGCAGGTTGCTGCGGAACTCGCCTTCGCGGCCTTGGCGCTTGTAGGCGGCGACCACCTGACCACCCACGACGATGGCGCGGATGTCGGCTCCTTTGGCTTCTTTAATGAATTCTTGCACCAAAATATTGGCATCAAGTGAGTAAAAGGCTTCGATCACGCTACGTGCGGCCGTTTTCGATTCCGCCAGCACCACGCCTTTGCCTTGGGTGCCCTCTAAGAGCTTGACGACGAGCGGAGCTCCGCCCACCTCTTTAATCAGGGCATCGACGTCCGAAGGCTGCTTGGCCACGGCTGTGCGCGGAATTGCCACGCCCTCTTTGGCCAAAATTTGTAGGGCGCGGAGCTTGTCCCGTGAACGCACAAGGGCGAGGCTACTTACCGGCGTAAAAACCTGCTTCATCTCGAGTTGGCGCAGCATGGCGGCTCCGTAGTCGGTAATTGAGGCTCCGATGCGCGGAATCACCGCGTCAACCCCCTCAATACGGTGGTCTCCGTAGTAAATGTCCAATTCGTTGGCCGAGAGTACGGCATAGCTCCGCCCAATGTTCATCACCTTGGCAATGTGCCCGCGAGATTCAGCCGCTTCAACCAAGCGGCGGGTGGAGTAGAGGTTGCGGTTGGCCGAAAGGATGAGCAGGTTCATTGCGGTGCAGAATGCGGGGTAGATTGCCGCGAAAGGTACTTCGCGGATACGTTCTTTCGGCGGACATCCACCACAAAGCCGCGCTTTAAAAACGTACGGCCGAGTAAAATGGGGTGGCGCATGCGCGAACGGTCCGAGAGACTGAATTCCTGAAGGACCGATTCCCCGTACACACTGAGTTCGAGGTGCACGAGGTAGCGTTCTTGGAGGTCGCCGAAGCTCGATTTGACCGTAGCCTTGCGAAATGCACTGTGCCGTGTTTGGCGTCCGTTGGGCCAGCTCACGACAAGTTCTGAACCGTCCACGTGGTAGTTGATGCAGTGAATGGCGCAGTGGTAGGCTCCGGTGTCCACACGGGCTTCGACCGAATGCCAATCGAGCTGGGGGAGCGCAACTTCTTCGCTGCGTCCTAGGCTGCGCTTAATCATGCTGCGAAGGTACTTCGAGCCGTGCACTCGCTGCGCGCCCTAAGTCGCTGAAGCGTCGTTCGCCAAACGCGTAGTAGGCCACCGCGCCGATCATTGCCGCGTTATCGGTAGCGTAGCTCAGGGGTGGAATTCCCATGGCGATTCCCTTGCGGGATGCCCATTCTTGAGCTTCGCGGCGCAGAAGTCGGTTGGCAGCCACACCGCCGGCCAGCACGGCGTAGCGGTGTTCCGGGCGAAGCGCGCGATCCAGTCGCTCGAGCAGGGGGTGAACCAGAGCCTGGCGTGCCGAGGCGCACCAGTCGTTGAGGTCCTCGGTTAATGTATGCGGATTGGCCTGGACCTCCTTTTGAATCCGGTACAAAATGCTGGTTTTAAGCCCGCTGTAGCTAAAGTCGAGCCCTGGAGTCTGCATTTTTGAAAAACTAAAGCGGTCCGGGTTACCCAACTCGGCGCGGCGGTCCACTTCGGGTCCGCCGGGGTAGGGCAGGCCAAACATCTTTGCGGCCTTGTCGAAGGCTTCGCCGACGGCATCGTCCATGGTTCCGCCCAAAAGCCGAAAGTCAAACGGGCCGTGCACGTCAAAAAGCTGGGTGTGGCCGCCTGAAACCACCAAGGCCAAAAAGGGATAGCCCTGCAGTGGCTCGTCCTGAACCCCAGCCTCAGTCAGGGCATGGGCAAGTACGTGCGCTTGGATGTGGTGCACACCAATGAACGGGATTTCAAGAGATTGGGCGATGGACTTGGCGGTTCCGTGCCCCACAAGCAGCGAGCCGAGCAGACCGGGCCCCTCGGTAGCGGCAACGGCATCAAGGTCTTCGAATGCAACACCTGCCTGGGCGAGCGCAGCTTCAATGGTCGGAACCACCGTCTGGCTGTGGGCCCGCGACGCGAGTTCGGGGACCACGCCTCCGTACTGTTCGTGCACCGTTTGGCTGTACACCACGTTTGAGAGGACCGTGAGCCCGCGCAGTACTGCAGCCCCACTGTCGTCGCAGCTGCTTTCGACCGAAAGAATTAAAGGGGCGTCTGCGGCGTTCATGGCACAAAATTAGGGCGCTACCTTCGCAGCATGGCTGCGCGCGGACTACGAATTACGGCAATGGTGGGTGGGAGCATGCTCCTTATACTCCTTCTTGCGGTCGTGGCGGTCCGCGTCCGTCCCGAATTGGTGGTGCGCCCGGCTGAAAACTACCTGCGGAACTACCTCTCTATCAATCCGTTGTCGGATTCAGCTGCCATTGATTTTGAGCGCATTGAATGGGTTCCGTGGCGCGGAATCCGTATTCACGGCCTGCACGTGCACCGCCACAATGAGGGGGTGTACCTGCGGAGTGTACAGCTCGAGGGGGTGGGATGGGCCGACGGAGGCCCCGCAGTGGGTAGGTTGGTGCTGGACTCGCTCGTGGTTACTGGGACGCCTAATGGCGATTGGATGCATTGGTTTGATGCCTGGATAGATCCCAACGACACCACGTCAACCCCAATCTATGCCTCTGTGGATCAGGTTGAAGTGGACTTTTGGATGCGCTCCCTTGAGGGCGACACGCTTCTTGCCCGTTCTCAGCTTTCGCTCTCTGGAATCCGTTTGGCTGCCTCTGAGCTCAGTGTCTCGGGCGACCTCAATGTGGCAGTTCCCGGAACGGGTGAGGTCGCAGCAAAGTTTGAGGTGGTTCCCGAGGAATCGAACGTCGTGCTTTCGTACCAGCGTTGGCAACTCGCGACGCGCTATACCCCATCTAATATTGAACTTAAGCTCAAGGATGACTCAATTAATTCATTGAATTTAAAAATATTAAACAAAGAAGAATCTTGGGTTTTAGAGCCTATGCACGTCGCCTGGGATGGGATAAAGGGAAGCGTAGCTGCACTCTGGGGGCCGTCCACGCATTGGCTCGAACTAGAATGGTCGGGCATCAATGCTCAGATCCAAGAGCGCCAGGGGACGTGGTCGCTGGCAGTACAAGCTGATTCGACACACGCCGATGCGGATGCATCATGGTCGGCACACGGAAGCCTCAAGGGTAGCTACACGGACGGGAGCTGGGCACTCAACGGTCGCATGCTGCACGTTCGGGCGAATGGTTCTCGATGGAATGTTGGGCCAATCAATGCGTTGGGCGACGCGCATTCTTGGCAGCTCAGTATCGCAGAAGAGACCTACGGTCACCTTTCAGCAAAAGGAGATTACAGCGCCGAGTCAATTGCGGCGACGTGGACGCCAGTGCGCGCCCTTCAGCCTATGGCATCGCTGCCTTCACTTTCGGCTATAGACCTGAAGTGGTCTTCGCTTGCTCCGTGGGACCTTCAGCTTTCTGCACGCGACAGTGCGGGAATCGTGGGCGGAGCCACGGCAACGTACCGTTCGGAGTTGTGGTCGCTTGCCGGAAGCTGGGGTAGCTACCGCCTCAACGCGGAATTTGACCGCACTCCGGATCGTTGGTCGGTTCCGACCTTGGAAGTGCACGAGTGGGCAGAGAATGCCGTATCGGATCGTTTGGCGGTGCTTGACTCTGTGGGGCTCAGGTCCCTTTCGATCATAGGCCCGGAACTCAATGCCTCGGTCAACCATAGCCTGGATCATACGACAGCATCTGCGTTCTATTCGCTGGACGAAACCACGGCCAGTTGGCGCTACACGGCGTCCGAAAGCAAGGCAGAGCACTTTTTGGATTGGACAGGCAGTGAAGCTGCGCACCTTCACCTCGTCGGTCGCTCACGGGATAGCCTTCGCGTGACTGCTCAGGCAACGGCTCCGCATTCTCGAGGCGGAACCGCCGAGTTCGCAATCTCCGTGTGGCCGCACCAGTCGGTGTGGTCTGGATCCTTGAATTCGGGTACCATATCGGCATGGTACCGTCCAGATGACGGCGACAGTTTAGAACTAACGGGCATCCTCACGGGTGCTCAATCATGGAACTATGACTTCGCCAACCGGCGCTTAGCGCTTGACAATCCCTTGTCGTGGAGCAGTCCAGAAGGCAGTGTTGCCGTGGGCGGAGCGCTCAGTCCCAACGAGGGAGAGGTTTTGCGCGTTCAAGCACGCAACGTGAACCTGCCTTTTTGGTCGCGCATCGCGGGATTGTCGGGTGCTGACCTTGGCGGGGTTCTTCGCCTTGATGCGGTCTTGGTCGGCCAGCTTTCGGGCTGGGCAGTTTCGGGCGGAATCCGCACCGAGAACCTCAGCCTTCGCAACCAATCCGTCGGCGAGGTGAGGGTGGAGCTCGACTACCAGCCGGATGCGGCGCATACGGACCTCAGTGTGGTGTGGGACCACCGCGACACCGTGCTGATCGACCTGCGGGGCGTCCTTGATGCGGATCATTTTGCGGCCCAAACGAAAGTGCTCAACATTCCGGTGCGCTGGGTGCGACCCTTTGCAGAAGGAGCTGTTGACGCGCTTGACGGTCGACTCAAAGGCAAGGTTAACCTCGAATCCAAGCCAGATTTCAGCGACTTCAACTGGTACGGTAGCGGATTTTGGGCCAATGCCAACCTGGAACTGCCATCCATCGGACTCGGACTCAAAAGTTCGACCCCGTGGACACTCACCAAGAGCGGTGTAGTCCTCGGGCCCGCCCGATGGGCCGACCACCGTGGCGTAGGTTCGGCTGAGATCCGTGCAAAAGTCGCCTTTGAGGGCCCCGAGTTGGTCGACCTCACGTTTAAGACCGAACGGATGCTCGTACTCGACCTACCTCCCAACTCCGACTTTTATGGATATGTAGTGGGCTCTGGCCAAGGGCGCCTGCGCGGAACTGCCAATGCCCTGCGCCTTGACATTCAAGCCAAATCGGCCGACTCCTCGGTGTTTGTCCTTCCTTTGGACGCGCCGGTTTCGTTGGATGAAGTTGAATTTCTGCACTTCAAGTCTCGGTCTGCACCAGACGCCCCGCGCACGAGACGCCGGCCTACCGACGATTTTCGCTTTGACCTGCACCTCGACCTCGAGGTCACCCCAGACGTGCTGGCGCGGCTCATTTTGGACGAAACCGTAGGTGACGTGATCGAGGCACGGGGCTCAGGGCCTTTGCAGCTCGACGTCCCGTGGGTTGGCGACATGGCGCTGCGCGGCAATCTTGTGCTCAACCGCGGAACCTACCTCTTCACGCTCCAAAACCTCATCAACAAGCCGTTTAGTCTGCTTCCGGGCGGAACCCTCAACTGGACCGGCGACCCCTACGCGGCGCAAATGGACCTCACGGCGTTGTACAAAACACGGGCAGATGTCCGGGACTACCTGGGGCTTCCCGAGGCGGGACGTCAAAACGTGGACGTCGAAATGCACGCAACGGGTCCACTTTTTCAGCCGCAGTTGGCGTTCGGAATTCGCTTGCCCAATGCGGGTGAACTGGCGCAAGCTGCGCTCTCAAGTCGCTTGAGCTACCCCGATGAGCGCACCACACAGGTGCTTAGTTTGCTCACGATTAGTTCATTTTGGGTGGGTTCATCACCCTTGGCCGCGCAGGGCATGCAGGCGGTTGAGAGCAATACTTCGCAAGTGCTGGCATCTCAGTTCACCAACTTTGTGACTCAAGGCTTAGGAGCTGACTGGGACGTCAACTTGGCTTATTCGACCAACACCGCGGCGGCCCAGCGCGAGATGGAAGCGAGTATCGGCCGCAGCTTCTTGGACGACCGCTTGAGCATTCAAACGGAATGGGGAATCCCGATCGGGCAGAGCCAACCGAGTATTGGTTTGGGTGATGTGGAGGTCCGCTACCAGCTCTCTGACGACGGTCGGTGGTCTGCCAAGGCCTACCAGCGCCGAAACGACCAGAATATGCAGTCCGGCGTCGTGGGCTCGCAGCGCCAAGGAATCGGACTCCGCTGGGAACAGAGCGGTGAGTCCTGGAGCGACCTCTTGCGCAGAAATAACTAGTACAGTGATTCGTTGCGCACAATGTGCAGCCCGTAACCCTCAATGCCCACGCGGCGCATAGGGTTTTGGGTGAGGAGTGCGACATTCTGAAGGCCGAGTCCATGCAAAATTTGGGCGCCCACACCGTAGTCGAGTGGGTCGTTGCCCATTGCACGAGCGGGAGCGGGAGGGGTTTGGGGATCCCATTCGGTCCAGTCCGGAGCGGGTCCGCGCTGGTTGAGGCACACGATGCACCCCTGTCCAGCGGCGGCAATGCGCTTCATTGCGGCTGCGAAGTGATCGCCATCCGCACTAAACGGCATGCCGAATGAGGCCCACGGTGTGGTTCCGAACGGACCGCTTTGCATGCGCACCAAGACTTCTTCGTCCTCGTGCCACGATCCGAAGCTAAAGCTTGCGTGGCGCTGGTCTGAAGTGGTTTGCGCATAAACGCGAACCTGCCAGGGTCCGTAGGGACTGTCAAGGCGGTAGGTTTTGATCTCGTGCACGAGGCGATCACGCTCCATTCGGTAGCGAATGAGCTGCTCAATGCTGATGATCTTCAAGCCGTGCTTTTCAGCCATCACTGCGAGTTCGGGGAGGCGTGCCATGCTTCCGTCCTCGTTCATGATTTCGACGATTACGCCTGCGGGCCGGCTGCCAGCCAGTCGGGCGAGGTCAATGGCGGCCTCGGTGTGGCCTGCGCGGCGGAGCACACCCCCTGGGCGCGCGCGCAGCGGAAAAATGTGGCCCGGGCGGCGAAAGTCGCTCGCTTGAACGCCAGGACGGGTGAGCGCATTGATCGTTTTTGCCCGATCGTGGGCAGAGATTCCGGTCGTAACACCTTCGCCCTCGAGGTCAACGCTGACGGTGAAGGCGGTTCCGTGGGGGTCCGTGTTGCGGTCGACCATGGCGTGCAGGTCGAGCTCGTCGCAGCGCTGGTCCACTAGCGGAACACAAATGAGGCCTCGCGCATGCGTGGCCATAAAGTTCACCGTCTCAGGGGTGATTCCCTCGGCGAGCGCGACCAGGTCGCCTTCGTTCTCGCGGTCTTCGTCGTCGACCACAATGACCATTTTGCCAGCGCGCAGGTCGTCCAGCGCGTCTTCGATGCTTGAAAGCGAAAAATTATCCATGTGTTCGTGGGGTGGGTTCCCAAATGCCCGAGGTTCCGCCGCGAAGGTAGCGCACGAAGCCCAGCGCCAGCGCCAGGTTCATCAGCAAAAGGTGGTGCAGGGTGCGCAGTCCGGGGACGTGGTTGAGCGCTGCCGCTAGACCTGCGCGCAGCAATAGGGTGTAGACGGCCAAGGCGGTGAACAGCAGCCAAATGCGTTGGCCCATCTCGGACCATTCGGGGCCGGGCCCCAGTCCAAGAATAATTCCGCCGAGTACCAGCAGGGGAGTGAGCCAACGCAAGAGTTTGTGGCCAATGAACACCGCGAGGACCGCAGGGCGCAGCGTCCACATCGACCCCGCGAATCGCCCGATGTTTTGCCAGTTCCCGTGGGCGATCCGAACCTTGCGGCGAAATTCCTGATCGCTGTCGTGGCTGACGTCTTCGCTTCCGCGGGCCGTCAAGGACCAGGCGACGTGCTCGCCGCGCAGCATGGCTGAGAAGCTCAAAAAGAAGTCTTCCATGAAGGTTCCGGCCGGAATCGGCCGAAACGCGTCACGGCGAATCGCGTAGAGGCCGCCCTCGACCCCCATGGCGCAGCCCGTGCGCTCGTACTCCACGCGCTTGGCGAAGTTCTCCCAGTTCATGTACCAGCGCTCTTCTTCGGCAATGCTGGCCGCCGCGTTGCGGTCCATTCCGCGGTAGTACAGCGAACCGCCGACCACGCTCGCCTTGGGGTTTCGCTGGGCTTCGCGCATTAATTCACGGGTGCAGTCGGGGGCAAAGAGAATGTTGGCGTCGGTCCCTACAATCCAGTCGCTTTGGGTTTCGGCCACAAGCCGGTTAATGATTTTGGCCTTGCCCGACCGCGATTCCATGCGGATCCAGTGAACACGGCTGTCGCGCGCCGCGTATTCAGCAAGGATTGCGTCCGTTTGGTCCGAGCTGAGGTCGGAACCGACCCACACTTCGAGGTTGCCCGGGTAGTCCTGGCTGAGCAAACTATCCAGCTTGGCCGCGAGCACGGCCTCTTCGTTGTAGGCGGCAAACACCACGGCTACTGATGGCCAGTTCTCGTTAGATGGCGGAATCGCGAGGGCGCGTCGATCCCTTCCCACCGCACGAACGACAAGGGGAAAGAGGGTGTAGGGCACCAAGGCCAGGCTCCAAAGCCACCACGCAATCGCTTCCATCAGGGTGCAAAGGTCGCAAGTTCGCGGTCAATGCCTTCTGCCGCGCTTTGGTCTGAGAAGTGCATTCGGGCGTGGTGGGCGGCCGCGGCCCCAAGTTTAGTGCGCAGTTCGGCGTGGTGGTGCAGCTCGTCCATCGCCGCGGCAAACTCCGCAGGAGAATCGGCCAAGAGCAAATGCGTGCCGTGAATTGCATTCAATCCTTCGGCCCCAAGCGAGGTGGTGACGATCGCTTTGCCCCGCGCCATTGCTTCGAGGAGCTTGATGCGCATTCCGCTTCCGCTGCGAATGGGGGCAATAAACACTCCGTAGTGGGCAAAATCGGGCTGATCCGCGCGGTAGCGTACGCCTTTGGGCGCGGAACCAAACGGCCACTGCCGGCTGTACACATCGACTTCGGCGTGCTGAAGGCGGGGAGCCACATGGTCGAGGAACCACTTCATTCCGCGCACGTTGGGCGTCCAGTCCAGCGCCCCCAAATGGTAGGCCTTTGGCTCTGAGGCCCCCGACTCGGGCCACGAACCGTGCTGGGGGTCGTAGGTGCACGCCACGGTGTGGACGGGGCCAAAATCCTGAAACCACCTCGCATCCTCGGGGCTAATCGCCCAGATTCGGTCGACGCCTCGGGCCACTTGGGATTCCCAGATTTTTAGACGCTTCGCCTGTAGGGTCACGTACCCTCGTCGGTACCAGGGTTCGCTGCCCAGGCCGCGCATCCAAATTGCGTGTTCTACGTTGTGGGCACGCAGAATGGTCGGAACCGAACCCACTTCATCGAGGTAAACCGCCATAAAAATGCTGTCCACAACGACCACGTCAGCGCGCTGTGCGCGCTCAGTGATGACCGCCGAAACTTCAGGAGTCCAAAACCTGCTGGCATAATAGCTCTCGCGCGAAAAGAGGTTGGCGACTGCCGTGCCTATGCTGGGCTTGGTGGATGCCGCAACAGCCTCTAGCGTCACACCCTTAATGGGGCTCGCGGGGTTCTCGACCCAGTGCTTTTCGGTATTCAATGACACCACATGCACCGAATGTCCCAAAGAAGCTTCAAGGCGAATGAGGGATTCCATAGCCAAACTGCTCCCGTCTCGGCCCGGAAACGGAACCTTATTGCACAAGTGAAGAATTCTCATCCCTTGGCCTTTCGCAGTCTTAGGGTGAATTGACCGTCACGAGCAGCCCAAATTGTGAGTGCAAGCGCAAAAGGCCCGAGCACGAGGTTGGGCCCCCACATGGCCCAGAAAGGGCTTAGTACCCAGGTTCGGCCGAGCTTTTCGGCTACCATGGTAAGCACGTAGTGCAGCAAAAAGAGCAGGACGCTGGCCACAAACGCCCATCCGAATCCGCCGCGCTGAATGATGCTGCCGAGCGGAGCCCCAATGAAGAACAGCAGCACACAGGCCATAGCGACGCTGAATTTCTTGTGCCACTCGAGGTAGTGCCGGGCAAGGTGCTGGTTGCGCCACTCGAGCTCTGACCCAATTTGGCGCATGTAATCCCGGTTGGTCTGTGCGAGATTCAAGGCATTTTGGGTGGCACGGTAGCGGTGAATGGGCTGGATTCGGTCCCATGCGGAATAGTCTCCGCCCCAGTCAGCACCACCCGCGGTAGCAGCATTGATGCTGTCACTATTCCATCCGCCAAGCTTACGCTGCATGCTGAGGCTCACTTCGCTCATTCGCTTCGAAATTTGACGGTTCAGCTCGATGATGGATGTGTCCAATTGATTAATAGTGAGCATATTGTATTCGTTGCTGCGTTGGATGCTGCCGAGGTCTCCAAGGATGAATGAAGACATGTCCAAGCGCACAGTCATGCTGTCAAATGTGGTTGAGACGGCACCGTGGCGCAGGCGCTCCTGGCGAACGGATTCTTTGACGTCAGCATAGCTTCGGCCGTTGCGCAGCACAAGCGTCATTGTGGGGCTTCCCTCGGGGTAGCGGATTTCGCCCTCGGGGGCGGTGAGAACTCCCGTGTTGCCCCGTCCGCGCTCGCGATGGTCGTACAGGATGACGTCGTAGATATTATTGTCGTTTTTGCTGCCGACTTTGACGCTGTAGCCGTCAAGGCCGCTCACAAAGACGCCCGGATTCAGCTTGAAGGTGGGCTTTTGTCGTGCGATGTTCAGAAGCAGGTTTTCGCCCTTGTAGTTCGCGACCGGAATAAAGTTGTTGCTCACAAAAAACATCAGCACCCCAATCACTGCCAAAACCAGTGTGACCGGCCGCAGCATGCGCACAAACGAGAAGCCAGCCGCTTTGGCGGCGGCATATTCCTTGGATTCGGCCCACTGCCCGTATACCATGATTCCGGCAAAAAGTACCGCAATTGGGGCGGCCATGGGCAAAATGGACACGGACCAGTAGCCCATGAGCTCAAGGATGCGCCACAGTGAAATACCGCGGCCCGCAAGGTCGTCCATGTACTTCCACACCATCTGCATGAGCAGGATGAACACGCTCAGCGCCAAGGTTTTGGCGAAAATCTGAACGAAGTTGGAGATGAAGTATCGGTCGAGCTTGCCCAAGGCCAATTACTTGGTTTTCGGAGCGATGTACTCGTACGATGCGGGGTAGTTGCTTCGCGCGAACTCTACATCTTTGGCCTTGAGGCCTTGGTTGGTTTCGTACGAGAGCAGCGTGATGGTCGACGTCGTGCCGTTTTTGCCCTCTTCGGCGAAGCTATAGAGTTTGAGTGTCTTGGCCTCAATGCCCAAGGTGACCTTGGCCACGTCGGGGTCGTTGTTCGGAACCATGCTCACGTACTTGATTGTGCGGCCGTTGACGGTTTGGGTTCCGGCCCAAGCAAATGAGGAGCTTTTTTCATATTGACTCAAGAGGACGGCCGGCGTGTACTGCTGGGCGTCTCCGTCGAGTTTGCGCACAATGATTTCTTCGTCCTCAGGGCTCACCGTAGTTACAAAACCCGACTTGAAAAAGAAGGTTTGGCCTTGAAGCACGAGTTTTGCGGATTCTCCGACCACCCAAACTTCGCCACTGGTCTTGCGCTCTACACGTTGGCCGTTGCGACCTGGGGCGTTGAGCACCGAGGTGAAGCTGAGTTTTTGGTCGGTGTAGGCGAGGGTCTGCTTTTTAACGCGCTGCAAAAAGGCGAGTGGGGTCTCGGATTGGGCGAGGGCAGAAAAACTAAATAGGGCAAGGCCCAGAACGGAGAGGCTGCGAAGCATCATAGGTTGTTGAGTCGTTCGTTGAGGTGCATTTCGTCTTGGATCAGAACCTGGCGGGCCTTGGAGCCTTCAAAGGGGCCGATGATTCCGGCGTCTTCGAGTTGGTCAATCAAGCGTCCCGCGCGGTTGTACCCAAGTTTGAGCTTGCGTTGCAAAAGCGATGCCGAGCCCTGTTGGTGAATGACCACGATGCGGGCCGCTTCTTCAAACATGCTGTCGCGCTCGTCGGCGCTGTAGTTTCCGCCGCCACCTAGGCCACTGTCTTCGGATTCGTATTCAGGGAGTTGGTAGGCGTCGGGGTAGCCCTGTTGCCCCCCGATGAACTCGCAGACCTGTTCGACCTCGGGCGTGTCCAAGAAGGCGCACTGCAGGCGAATGAGGTCGTTTCCGCTCGAAATCAGCATATCGCCTTTACCAATGAGTTGCTCGGCTCCGCCCGCGTCCAAAATGGTGCGCGAGTCAATCTTGGCACTCACTTTAAAGGCAATACGCGCCGGGAAGTTCGCTTTGATAATGCCCGTAATGACGTTCACCGACGGGCGCTGCGTGGCGACAATGAGGTGAATACCGATCGCGCGTGCGAGCTGAGCAAGGCGCGCAATCGGGGTTTCGACCTCTTTGCCCGCCGTCATGATGAGGTCAGCAAACTCGTCGATTACAAGAACGATATAGGGGAGGTAGCGGTGACCTTCCTCAGGGTTGAGTTTGCGCGCGGTGAACTTGGCGTTGTACTCCTTGAGGTTGCGCACAAAGGCAGACTTGAGCAGCTCGTAGCGCTGGTCCATTTCAATACAGAGCGAGTTCAGCGTGTGGATCACCTTCGTGGTATCGGTGATGATTGCCTCGTCGGTCCCTGGGAGCTTGGCCAAGAAGTGGCGTTCAATCGTGTTGAACAGGGTCAGCTCGACCTTCTTGGGGTCGACCAGTACAAATTTGACTTCGGCCGGATGCTTTTTGTACAGAATGGACGCGAGAATAGCATTCAGGCCCACAGACTTACCCTGTCCGGTCGCACCGGCCATCAGTAAGTGCGGCATCTTTGCGAGGTCGACCACGAACACCTCGTTCGAAATCGTTTTACCCAGCGCCAAAGGCAGGTCCATGTCGGACTTCTGGAACTTTTCAGACGCCAGCACCGAGCGCATACTTACCATTTGGGGGTGGCGGTTCGGAACCTCAATACCGATGGTTCCCTTGCCCGGAATCGGTGCGATGATTCGGATGCCTAAGGCGCTCAGGCTCAGTGCGATGTCGTCTTCAAGCGACTTGATTTTGCTGATTCGGATTCCCGCTTCGGGAACGATTTCGTACAGCGTCACCGTAGGCCCGACGGTCGCCTTGATCTTGGCAATCTCGATTTTGTAGTTGCGCAGCGTATCGACAATGCGCTCTTTGTTGGCCTCGAGTTCTTCTTGGTCCACCTTGGTGGTCGTTTGCCCGTAGTCGTTGAGCAGCTGCAGGGTAGGGAACTGGTAGCGCGAAAGATCGCGGCGCGGATCGTAGGGGTCGAGGTCCGAAGCCTTGGGGGTAGCTGCGAGGGCGGCGGCGGGCAGTACGATTTCGGGTTCTGGAATGGCGTCAACCTCGAGGTCGAGGTCCGGTACCGGACTAATGAGTGTGGGCTCGGGGAGCTCTTCGGGTTCGTCCCAAGGCGCAATGTCCATTTCGGGCTCGGGGGCGACGGGCGAAACCGGCACCACCGGTGTACTGTCCATTAAATCCACCACGTTGGGCGCTTCGTCGGGCAAGAGTTCTTCGTCTGCGACGACCAAAGGTTCCGCCCCAGAATCCACCGAGACGGGATTGACGGCACCAAAGGCAGCAGAACGTGCCGCCAGACGCTCGCCCAACTGCTGCGGGCGCAGCTGAAACACCCACACCACGTGGACCGTGGTGGCCAAAACCCAGGCGAGGGCAGAACCAAGTGTTCCGACGAGGTGCGTGCTCCATTGGGCGAGGAAGCGGCCGTAGTCGCCGACCATGGCGTCTCCCAAGTCCCAAGGAATGAGCGCGAAGCCGCTTGTGATGAGTACGGCTCGAAGCAAGCTCCGGCGAAACCAACGACCTGCCTTAATGGGCAGTCCGAGGCCCCATTTGAGGCCGTACACCATCACCACGGACCACAAAAGGAGCGAGGCAGCGCCAAATCCGCGCACGGTGACGAGCATTCCGACGGCAGCTCCGAGCGAGCCTAGGATGTTCTGAATTTCGATTCCGCGCTGGGCTACGACTTGGCTGAATCCGAGTTCCATCGCGCTGTAGTCAGCCGTCCAAGTTCCTATTGTAGAGGCGCTTGCGATAAAGCCAAGCAGGCCAACAAACAAGACAAATAAGCCCAGCGCAGCGCGCAGAGATGGGCTTTCAGAAAGGTCGCGCCACGCCTCTTTGAGGTCGGTAACGCGAAGGGCAGATGAGTTTTTTGTGCTTCGGGCCATGGACTATGCCCAAAGGTAGGCCAATTCCTACCTTTGACCCATGCTGCAGTTAATCACGGCCATGTCCGAATTGGGAGCGGGAACCCGAGGTTCTAGCCTTGGCTACGCTGCCATTCGCAGTGCCTCGTTCAGCATTCAGCCCAAGTTTTTTCGAGCGGTTCAGCCCCGAAAAGTTCAAACCAACAACGCGCTCCTGTACCGCCATCCCGAGACGCCCTACGGCAAGCGGATTCGCGGAATCGTGCGCATGTACCGCCGCATTTCGGCCGTGGTGGCCGAAACCCTAGACGACGGACAGTTTCCACTCGTGTTGAGTGGGGACCACTCGAACGCGGGCGGAACCATCGCCGGCATCAAGCAAGCCTTTCCGCTGGCGCGACTTGGCGTAGTGTGGATCGACGCGCACGCCGACATGCACTCACCCTACACGTCTCCATCGGGCAACATGCACGGAATGCCGCTCGCAACCGCCATCGGCGAAGACAACCTCGAGTGCAAAATCAACGATCCGAGCCCCGTCACGCGCGATGCGTGGACCAAGCTCAAGGGGCATCCGCAGCGCGTTCGCCCTGAAGATGTTGCCTTCATCGGGCTTCGCAGTACCGAAGAGCCTGAGGACGCCCTCATCGCCAAGTACGGAATGACGGTGTACCGCGTCCCTGAGGTCCGCGAGCTCGGAATCTCGACCGTGGTCCAGCGCGTCATGGAGCAAATGAAGGACTGCGACATGGTCTATGTCTCGTTTGACGTGGATTCCATGGATCCGACGGTTTCGGTCGGAACCGGCACGCCGGTAGCCGGCGGCTTCGACGAGTCCGAAGCGAAGCAACTGCTTGAATTGTTTGCGGACGCTCCGCTGGTGCGCTGCATGGAATTCACCGAAATCAATCCCCTGCTCGACAAGGGGGGCAATGCGATGGGAACCACTGCGTTCCGCCTTTTGCAAAACACGGTATACCGCCTTCAGGAGCGGTTGAGCCGACGTAACCTTCTTTAATCATTATGGCTGACGCGTTACTTTCGGCCGTTTCGACGGTCTTGAACGATTTATACGGATGGGATGGCCCCGTCGAACTGCAACCGACCCGCAAGGATTTTGAGGGCGACGCCACCCTAGTGGTGTTTCCGTTGCTCAAATTGAGCCGCAAATCCCCCGTGGACACGGCCCGCGAAATCGGCGAAGCACTTCAGGCGGCCTCACCGTTGGTGTCGGGATTCAACGCGGTTCAAGGATTTTTGAACATCGTGCTGAGTTCCGACCAAATTCAGGCACGGTTCGACGCCATCCGCAGCGCCGACGCCTGGGGCACAGCTGCTGTAGATCCGAACGCCCCTGCGGCCATGGTGGAATTCAGCAGCCCCAACACCAACAAGCCGCTGCACCTAGGGCACGTGCGCAACATTTTGCTTGGCCACAGCGTCAGCCGTATTCTTGAGGCCAGCGGCCGCCAAGTGGTTCAGGTTCAGATTGTGAATGACCGCGGCGTCCACATTTGCAAGAGCATGTGGGCGTGGCAGCAGTTTGGGGGCGGAATCACACCCGATTCCGCAGGCAAAAAGGGCGACCACCTTGTCGGAGATTTTTACGTGCGCTTTGACCAGGAGTACCGAAGCCAAGTGCGTGAACTCATGGCTCAAGGCCTCGACGAAGACGCCGCTAAGGCTCAGGCTCCGTGCATGCTCGAAGTTCAAGAAATGCTCCGCCAGTGGGAAGCAGGCGACACCGAGGTGCGCAGCCTGTGGGCGACGATGAACGGATGGGTGTACGACGGATTCAACCACACCTACAGCCGTCTGGGCGTTCGTTTTGACCGCAACTACTACGAGTCCGACACCTACGTGCTGGGCAAGCACGACATTGAAGAGGGATTGGCGCGCGGCGTGTTCTACCGTCGGGACGACGGCTCAGTATGGATTGACTTGCGCGAGGACGGCCTTGACGAGAAACTTGTGCTGCGCCGCGACGGAACCTCAGTGTACATGACTCAAGATATTGGGACTGCGATTCAACGCTTTAAGGACTTCTCGATCGACCGCCTCACCTACGTGGTGGGCAACGAGCAGGACTACCACTTTAAAGTGCTGTTCTTGATCCTTAAAAAGTTGGGCTACGCATGGGCCGACCAGCTCTTCCACTTGAGCTACGGCATGGTGGACTTGCCCAGCGGCAAAATGAAGTCGCGCGAAGGCACCGTCGTCGATGCCGACGACCTGCTCGACGAAATGGAGTCCACAGCCCGCGCGCTGAGCGAAGAACTCGGCAAAACCGAGGGGCTTGGCGAGGCCGAAAAGGCTCAGCTCTACCGTGTTTTGGGCCACGGAGCCCTTAAGTACTTCATTTTGAAGGTGGATCCGCGCAAGCGCATGGTGTTTAACCCCGAGGAGTCCATTGACTTCAACGGACACACCGGCCCGTTCATTCAGTACAGCCACGCACGCATTACGTCAATTTTGCGCAAGGCAGAAGGCCGCGCCACAACTTGGAACTGGTCCGATGTAACCGTCGACGAGCGGAGCAAGGAACTGATCCAAACCCTGGACCGCTTTCCGCAGGCCGTGGAGCAGGCGGCACGCGCCTACAGTCCCGCGGTGGTGGCACAGTTTGCCTACGACCTCGCAAAGGCGTTTAACGCGTTTTACCAGTCCAATCCCATTCTCAACGCCGAGTCTGATGCCCTCGTGGCGTTTCGTGTCGAACTCTGCCGAACCACAGCGGCGGCGCTGCGCCGTGCTCTTGAAATGCTCGGGATCGAGGCCCCCGAACGGATGTAAACAAAAAATCCCGGTCCAGGCACGGAGCCAGAACCGGGATTTCTAAGAAACTTTAGGCTTAGAGCCCTGCCGCCTTCTTAGTTGCCTTGGGCAAACCGTCTTTGTGCAGCATGATCGAAATGGTCTTGGCACGTACAAATGCCTCAGAAGCATAGATGTAGCCCTGTCGGTACGCGTTTTTGCGAGGTCCCCATGAGTTTTTGACGATGTAGTACGAAGCACCCGACTGGTCTTTGACCTTTCCGACGATTTGCATTCCGTGGTCGTCTTGGGTTTCGTAGTTGTCGAATGCCGCTTGGCGCGAAGCCTGTGTCACCTCAGCCTCTTCGTGCGGACCGGTGAACACCGCGTTTTTCTCTTCAGCGCTCATATCGGACCACTTTTTGGCGGGCCACACGGCGACTCCGTTGTTCAGAGAAAATCCTTTTTCAGACACGTCGGTCGCCCAAGCGATGGTGAACCCGTTGGCCAGCGCGTGGTCAATCGTCGCCATCATGTCGTCGAGCGGAACGTTGTACGACGTACCCCACGTCCAGTTGTCGGGAACTTCAACTGCGAACCACGAACCAAATGGGTGGTGCGTAAAGCTGGTGAGCTGAACGTAGTCTTTGGTGTTGATTCCGAGGAACTTGTCAGCAAAACTGCGCGGGCTGTACTGCTTGCCCTCGTAGGTGAACGTCGTGGGCTCTGCGCCGAGGTAGGCGTCGAGGTATCCCGTGAATCCCTTCTGCCATGCGGTGGTCACGGTTCCGGAATTTTTATTCACCACCGCGTCGACGATGCCTTTGAGGGCGGCCTCGAGCTCGTCGTGGTCGTTGCCCTCGGTTCCGTAGTTCAGGCCGGCGTAGGCAGATTGCGGAACCGCGCCGTAGCGGTCGATCACATAAAACAGGTCGGGGCATGCGCCGCCTTGGGCGAAGTTGAGCGCTCCGTGCAGGCGGACGTACTTCTCGGCCTTGTCTTGGTAGACCTTGCGCACCGTGTACATCTCAGAGAGGTCGATGGCCGGCTTGCCCATGCGAAGCAGTTCTGACTCGAGGAAGCCCGTCGCAGAATAGCTCCAGCACGTGCCCGAGCGACCTTGGTCCTTTACAGGTGTCGCCTCAAGGTCGTAGATCGTGGTGAATTCAAAGGTTTTGCCGTCGCGGGCTCCGTTGCCCGAGACTTTGTTGATCAAATCAACTTGCGCCAACAGGCCCGATGAGGCTAGAAGTGCGCCAATGAAGAGGTGCTTGTTCATGTGGTGGTAGGGTTTTATTGAAAGTTAGGGGCGACGGGTGCGTCTTTGGTTCCGTTCGCGTAGTCGTAGAATCCGCGGCCCGACTTCACCCCGAGGTCTCCGGCGGTGACCATCGCCACGAGTAGGGGGTTGGGGGCGTACTTCGGCTGGCCCAATCCCTCGTGCAGTACGCGCAGAATGCTCAGGCACACGTCCAGACCAATGAAGTCGGCGAGCTGCAGGGGTCCCATCGGGTGCGCCATGCCGAGTTTCATGATCGAATCGATGGCTTCGACGCTTCCGACACCCGTTTGAAGGGCTTCAACCGCTTCGTTGATCATGGGCATCAAAATGCGGTTAGCGACAAATCCCGGGAAGTCGTTGCATTCCACTGGGATTTTACCCAACTCTTTACTCGCGGCAACGACTGCGGCAGCGGTGGCGTCCGAGGTTTTGTACCCGCGAATGATCTCGACCAACTTCATCACCGGAACCGGATTCATAAAGTGCATGCCGATCACTTTGTCGGGGCGCTTGGTGGCCGCCGCGATGCGTCCAATCGCAATCGACGAGGTATTCGAGGCCAAAATGGTCTCTGGCGCACAGAGTTCGTCGAGTTGGGTGAACAGCTTGAGCTTGATGTCCACATTTTCGGTGGCGGCCTCTACAACGAGTGCGGAACCGGCCACGGCCGGTGCCAATTCCGTGTGCGTGCTGATGCGCGCCACGGCGGCCGACGCTTCTTCAGCCGTCAGCAGACCTTTGGCGACTTGGCGCTCGAGGTTTTTTGAAATGGTGGCTAGGGCGCGCTCCAATGCTGGGGCGCTGATGTCGAACAGCGAGACGTTCCATCCGCTGGTGGCGAACACGTGGGCGATTCCGTTGCCCATCGTGCCTGCGCCGAGTACGCTACAGTGCTTCATGGGCTTAAAAGTACGGCTCGAAGACTACTTTCCGCGTCCTTTGATGACCGTCCAGACCGTGTAGATAAGCACTTTCAGGTCGTTGCGCCAGGACATGTTTTCGATGTAGAGCAGGTCGTACTCCATGCGGCGAATCATTTCGTCGACCGTGCTGGCGTACCCGTAGCGGACCATTCCCCAACTCGTGATTCCGGGTCGGACCTTGTAAATGTGGCGGTACTGCGGCGCTCGTTCGATAATTTGCTGGGCAAAAAACGCGCGCTCTGGCCTCGGACCCACAATCGACATGTCGCCCACTAGTACGTTCCAAAACTGCGGAACCTCGTCCAGTCGGTACTTGCGCAGCACGCGACCAATCGGGGTGATGCGCGGATCGTCCTCACTCGACAACTGGGGACCAGCGGCCTCTGCGTCAGCGCGCATTGTGCGGAATTTCAAAATAGTGAAGGTCTTTGCCTGCCGTCCTAGGCGTTCTTGGCGAAAAAAGATGGGGCCTTTGGTGCCCGCGACTGCTGCCGCAACTACGGCCATCAACGGAGCCAAAACCACCAAAGCCGCCGCAGCAAGCACGACGTCGGCAATGCGCTTGCTGTTGCGCTGCCAGGTGTCCATGGGTTCGTGGTGCCATTCCATGAGCGGAACTCCATGCTCGTCGAGCTGCACCATGCCCGAGAGGATTCCGTAGGTGTCCGGAAACATGAAAATCCGAACCCCTAGCTCTTCGAGGTCTAGAAGTAGGGGAGTGAGACGCTGGTGCTCTTCTTGGGGCAGTGCGACGACCACATCCTCAATGCCCAAGCGGTGGGCCCACGAAGCGATTTCTTTGGGGCTTCCAAGCAGCGGAAGGCCACAGCACAGCGTGTCGCCCTGCTTGCCGTGCACCGACATCCAGCCCGCGAGGACTTCGCCTGAGGAGTCGGCGTGCCGTCGAATGTCGTCTTGGTGCGATTCCAAAAGTTCACGGTCCCCAATTAAAAGGGTCGGAAAGTGCAGGTTTCCTTGGCTAATGCGCCAGCGAATATGGCTTCCCAATGCGAGGCGGATCAGGGCGCTCACGCCGAGCAAGGTTCCGCCAAAGCGCTTGATCGTACCCCAGTACGCCGTGTAGCTTTTGACGTAGTCGTCGAGCAAAAACAGCAGAAAGAAGGCCAAAACAAAAAAGAACCAGGTCTGGACCAAGCGACTTAATTCGGTGAGGCGCGACTTGCGGAGCAAGCTCTGGTAAAGCCCCACCACAGCTAACGTGCCCACCCACAGCACGGCGGTGACCGACAGGCCCCAGGGATAAAAATCGTCCCACACTAAGGATTCGATGCCAAATCGAGCGGGTTCGACCACTCCCTTGCGGTAGCTGTAGAGCCAGGTGTAGGCAAGTCCCGCGGCGGCCACGTCGCCCGCGAGGTAGGCTAAGGTGTAGCGCCGTTCGGTCGCCAGAAGTGCCGATCCTCGGGGACTCAACGGTAGACCAGCTTGAGGTTGTCAATCCACAGCGTGTCGGCCACTTCGCGGTTGGTGCGCACTGCGCCCAAAAATAGATTGTAGTTCACGGCTCCTGGAAATCCCGAAACCTCGGTCACCAGGTTGATGTAGGCCTTGGACCACACGCGTTTGTCGCGAAAGGTTACCGTGGTTTGCTGGGTGCTGCTTCCGTTCTCGTTGGCTACGACCCCGATGTTAAAGGGCATGGTGGATTTGTAGTTGATTTCGAGGTAGACGCTTTGACCTGACTTCGGTAGCACGTAGGCCTGCTGCGTAATGGCCTCAAAAATGTTTTGGCCCGGGCGCAGCACGACCATACCGCTAGCGTTGTGGCTTTCACCTGCGGGGGCAGGGAATCGTTCGGATTGGGTTCGGTTCCACACGGTGTCGCTGCGCGGCGTGGGTGCAAACTGAATCCCCGCCGACTCAAAATCTTCTACGTTAACGATTTGTGCCCAACTTTCGTATGCCAGCACCGCGGCACCACCCGGGGGCCATTTGACGGTCTGGCCGTAGGCGGAATTCAGATTTCGCGTGTACGGCCCGTAGAATTCGTACTGGGCT
Source organism: uncultured Schleiferiaceae bacterium (assembly GCA_965657195.1). Taxonomy (GTDB): domain Bacteria; phylum Bacteroidota; class Bacteroidia; order Flavobacteriales; family Schleiferiaceae; genus TMED14. The sequence goes on along the minus strand of CBFHNK010000010.1, from coordinate 2,833 downwards.
TGAAAGCTGCTGATTCCGTTGACTTCGACGCCAGGGTAGAGGCGCACGGTCGCATTGGGGTCTGATACCGGAAGCGGAATGCGCGCAGGAAGGGGGTAGACCCCCAGGTAGGTGCCCTCAGATTCCACCCAAACTGAGCGCACGTGGGCACTTGCGGTTCCGCGGCTCGGGTCGGGCGCCAACGTCAAACTGTCCACCTCGAGGTAGACGACAGGCTTTGCCTCGTTGCGGTCGCAGCTCGCGCTCACCAAGGCTAGTGCCCCGGCAAGGATGTGGAAAAGTCTTTGGGTCCGTCGCATTCGGTGCAAAGGTACGGTTGTACTTTCGGCCTATGACTCCTGATTTGCCCCGCCACCAAGGCCAGCGACAGCAACTGCTCGCGCTGCTTCGAAGCAAAGGCATTAAAAATGAGCGCGTTCTTGAGGCTATGGGGCGGATTCCCCGCCACGCCTTTCTTGAAAGTTCGTTTGAAGAGTTTGCCTACCAAGACATTGCTTTTCCGATTGCCGCGGGCCAAACCATTTCGCAGCCCTACACCGTAGCGTTCCAGTCCGACGCGTTGGGCCTTCCCGAGGGCGCTAAAATTCTTGAAATCGGAACCGGTTCCGGCTACCAAGCCGCCGTGCTTGAAGAGATGGGCTACCGCGTCTACACGATTGAGCGCCAAAAAGCGCTGTTTGACTTTAGTAAGCGCCTGCTTGACGAGCTGGGCTACCGACGAATTCAGCAAAAGTTTGGCGACGGATACAAGGGTTTGCCCTCCTTTGCACCTTTTGACGGAATCTTAATTACCGCTGCCGCTCCGGAACTGCCTCAAGATCTGTTGGCACAACTCGCACCCGATGGGGTGCTGGTGGTTCCAGTGGGTGACGTCGAATCGGAACAGCGCATGCTGCGCGTTCGCCGAGGGCCCGATGCCGGTTGGATCCACGAGGATTTAGGGAGCTTTCGCTTCGTGCCGATGCTCAAGGACGTCGCGACGCAGCGCTAAGGGGCTTATTCCCTCGCCGCATCGCGGTCAATATCCCGCTCTTTAATAGTTGCGCGTTTGTCGTAGAACTTCTTGCCTTTGGCCAGCGCAATGTCCAATTTGGCCCATCCGCGCGAACTAAAGTAAAGCTTCAAGGGAATCAAGGTTATTCCGTTGTTTTGCAGCTCTTTGCGAATCTTTTTAAGTTCGTTTTTCTTAAGGAGCAACTTGCGCTCACGCAGCGGCGCGTGGTTGGCATAGGTTCCGAACTTGAATTCCGAAATATGAAGGTTTTTGATCCACACTTCACCGGCCTCAGAAACGTAGGCGTAGGCGTCGCTCAAATTGGCTTTGCCGTCGCGCAGGGCCTTGACTTCGGTCCCGGCAAGCATGATGCCGGCCGTGAACTCCTCTTCGAGGACGTATTCATAGCGCGCACGGCGGTTTTGGATGACGGGATTCATGCTGCAAATCTAACCCCGGCGCTACCTTTGAGGTGCCCATGATGTATTCTTCGCTGATTCGCCCCCTACTTTTTCAGCTGTCGGCTGAGCGCGCCCACAATTTGGCCATGTCGGGCCTCAAAATTGCTTCCCAGAGCGGAATCGCCACGGCCGCCCTCCGTGCGGCCGTGGGGTCGGTCCCCGACGCCCCAGTTCAGGCGATGGGGCTGACCTTTCGCCACCCCCTTGGGCTGGCTGCCGGAATGGACAAGAACGCCGTCGCCCTTCGCGCCTGGGAGGCGCTCGGGTTCAGCCACCTTGAAATCGGTACCGTAACTCCGCGTCCGCAGCCCGGAAACCCGCAGCCGCGCATGTTCCGCCTGCCTGAAGACCAAGCGCTGGTTAACCGAATGGGATTCAACAACGGGGGAGCCGAAGCGGCCGCACAACGAATCAAAGCCTCAAAGCACCGCAACCTCATCGTGGGCGGCAACATTGGCCGCAACAAAACCACCGCCAACGAACAGGCGGTCGACGACTACCTCGCGGCTCTCAACGCCGTGTACGCCGTGGTCGACTACATCGCGGTGAACGTTTCGTCGCCCAACACTCCGGGATTGCGGGACCTGCAGTCCGAGGCCAGTATGCGCGCGCTGCTTGAGGCGGTGGCCAATGAAGCCAAGCGCCTCGGAGGCAAGCCGGTAGCCGTGAAAATCGATCCGGATTCGAGCAAAGAGCACGTGCAGCGCACGGCTTCGCTCGCGGTGGAATGCGGCCTCAAAGGAATCATCGCAACCAACACCACGGTCGGCCGCACCGGACTCCGCACGCCACAAGCCCGCATTGACGCCATCGGTGCCGGCGGCCTCAGTGGTGCGCCGCTCACGCGCCGCTCAACCGAAGTCGTGGAGTGGGTGCGCGAAGCTGTTGGAAGTTCCGCCTCGGTACTCGGCGTAGGAGGGGTGCGGACAGCCCAGGATGTGCGCGACAAGCGCAATGCCGGGGCCGACCTTGTGCAAGTCTACTCGGGCCTGGTCTACGAAGGGCCCGCCATGGTTCGTCAACTCGCCGCCGCATGGAACGCCTGACCTGGATCGAGTGCCCGCGCGACGCAATGCAGGGTTACCCCACGGTGTTTGCCACCGAAGATAAAATTGAATACCTGCGGCGCTTGCTGCCCGTAGGCTTTGACTATCTGGATGTGGCGAGCTTTGTGTCGCCCAAGGCCATTCCGCAGATGGCGGATTCGGTTGAGGTGCTCAACGCCCTGGTCCCCGACAAGGGAAGTAACAAGTTTCTCGTCATCGCAGCCAATCCCCAAGGAATTGACCGCGCCGTGGCGCATCCGGCGGTGGACGTGGTGGGGGTTCCGTTCTCGGTCAGTGAACAGTTTCAGCGCCGCAACACGAACCGCAGCCAA
>CBFHNK010000009.1:0-42176 GCA_965657195.1 uncultured Schleiferiaceae bacterium | reverse complement strand
GGGCGCGGGGCGCCCCGGGGCCCCGCCGCAGAATCGCCGGCCGGGTAGCGGCGCAGCACGGCAAGCGGGTCTGCCGCCCCAAACATTACTTGGCCGGGCAGGAGGAACCGGCCGGCGACCGCGGCGCGGCGCCAAATCCCGGTGGTGGTGGAATCGGCGCCATCCCCCGAGGTCCAAAAAAGTGAAGAAAGGTCGAGGACGCGGCCGCTCGCATTCAGAAGCTCGGCGAATCGCCCTTCGCCGGGGAGGGGATTGAACAAGATTTCGGTGATGCGCAGCTCCCCAGAATCAGGAATGGCGGGCCAACCCGCGGCGATGAGGGTGCAGTCCCCGGGAGTTCCGTCGGCGTGCACCCAGTCGGGAATTAGGCGGAGCTCAAAGCTGTCGCCCGGTAGTCCGGGCCAGCGCGCTGAACCCGTATGCCCGATCCATCGAAAGTCCGTACGTTCGGCATGGGGGCGCGAGGCGACCCAGGTTCCGCCCGAAAAACGAGCCAGCGCCGACGAATCAAAGGGGTAGTGCGCGGGAGTGCTCAAGGGCAAAGGGTGACGCCAGTCGACGTGAAGGACGCTGTCGGCGAGCAGACCGAGGATTCCGCCTTGGCGCGGCCCCACCGGAGCAAACTCGATGCGGCCCGGGCTCGACCCGAGGGCGTTGCGGGACGACTGCCAGGCGCGGGGCATCGACGCGAGTTCGGGTTGGGCCTCGAGCGACCATCCGCCCAAAGCCTTGTCGGCGGGATGGTGCATGTCGGGCTGGGTGCGGCCCCAGGCCACGAGCTGGCTGTCGGCCGTGGCGAGCGACCAAAAGGCGGCCGAGGCGGTCATCGCCAGCGGCGCGTCCCAAATCCGCAGCGAATCGGGCCAACCCAGGCGGGAATCGGCTAGGATCAGGACTTCGCCAGGCTGCAGGTCCCGATCCGAAAGCGGCCAGCGGCCACTGCCGTGGGTGAAGGTCCATCCGACAGCGCGGGTGGCGGAATCGGCCGTAACGAGCAGCTCCACAAAGTCTCCGGGGGCGGATCGCCAGCTGACTAGGGGGTCGGGGTCGACCAGGATTTCGGTGACGGCGACGTCGCCGGGGCGGGCGGCGGCGAGGGGCTGCCGCATCTGTGGCGCCGCGGCAGCAAACGACAAGGGGCCCCAGCGGACGCTGCGCGTCCGCGTGGCTGTCACGCTGGCTCCGAAGCGAACTTCGCCCAAGGCCTGAGCGCTCGAGTCGGCATTGCCCCAGGCGGAACCGCTGTCGAGTAGGGTTCCGAGGGTGTCGCGAAGGACCCACGCGAGCCGGTGGCCAGCCGCAGAATCCCAGGTCCAGGACCAATCCACGACTGAGGCCGGTCGGTCAAGCAAACCCGAGGGGCTGGCGGCCAGGAGCATTCCGTCGGAACGCCGCGCGAGCCGCAACTGGTCGCCGCTGCGGCCGATCTCAAGGCGGTAGCCGCCCGAGGTGACCGTGTCGCGCACCTCCCAAAATACGAAGTTGGACGACGAGGGGTTGAAGTCGAGCCGTACGCTGCCCGAGGCTTGGGCAGGCCAAGCCCCCAGACCGGATCGCCAGAGCGCATAGGTTCCGGCTGCGGGAGCCGCCAAACGCAGTTCCGCCCCGCTGCCGAAGGCGAAGGTGTCGCCCTTCCATGCCGAAAGGCCGGCCGACCAATCCTCAGTCCACGGGCCCCACTGGGCCCCTACGCCATGGGCAAGCAGCCCAAGGCCTAGCGCAATTAACCTGTTCATCATCCGTACTTTTGCGTCAAACCTAAATCTCCCTGCCGCGCTATGCGTTTAGCTCTTGTTGGTGCCACCGGAATGGTCGGCGAAGTCATGCGAAAAGTCCTTGTGGAACGAGGGTTTCCGGTCACGGAATTTATTCCGGTGGCTTCTGAAAAATCCGCGGGAAGCATTTTACACTGGAACGGGGCTGACTACGTCGTGCGCACCCTGGCCGAGGCCGTGGCGCTGAAGCCCGACCTCGCCATCTTTTCGGCGGGCGGAAGCACCTCGCTCGAATGGGCGCCCAAGTTCGCTGAAGTGGGCTGCTTTGTGGTCGACAACAGTTCCGCATGGCGCATGGAACCGGGGATTCCGCTCGTCGTGCCCGAAATCAACGCCGACGCCCTGACGGCCGACGCCAAGATCATCGCCAACCCCAACTGCTCGACGATTCAGCTGGTGATGGCCCTCAAGCCGCTGCACGACGCGCACCCCATCCGCAACGTGCGCGTCAGCACCTACCAAAGCGTAACCGGCACCGGCAAAGCCGCTGTGGACCAGCTCGAGAACGAACGCGCAGGCAACTTCGACGGCCCGATGGCCTACGCCTACCCGATTGATAAGAACTGCATTCCGCACTGCGACGTCTTCCTTGAAAACGGCTACACGAAAGAGGAGATGAAGCTGCACCACGAGACCAAAAAAATCCTCGGCGACGATTCGGTCGGGGTGAGTGCGACGGCGGTTCGGGTTCCGGTACAGGGCGGACACTCTGAGTCGGTGCTCGTGACCTTTCGCGACGCACGCCCTTCACTCGACGAGGTGCGCCAGCTCTTGGCCGCTATGCCCGGAGTAGTGGTTCAGGACGACCCCGCCGCCAAAGACTACCCCATGCCCCGCTTTGCTGAGGGCCGCGACGAAGTGTTCGTGGGCCGAATCCGCGAAGACGTGGTCTGCGACCGATCGATTCACCTGTGGATTGTGGCCGACAACCTTCGCAAGGGGGCCGCAACGAACGCCGTACAAATTGCCGAACACCTAATTTCGGCCGGATTTTTGCGGTAAACGGCGCCGCAGCTGCTGCGGGCGACCGCAGGTTCCGCGACCCACACCGCAGCCCACTAAACCTTTGACCCAAGCCACCGTCTGATGAATATGTTCCCTCGAATCCTCGCCCTATGGATCGCCCTCGCGGCGACGCCCCTGCTCGCGCAAACCCTTATTGTGGGCCAGGTGGTTGACGGCGAAGAACCGATTCCGAATGCCGCCGTGCGGGTGATGGGACCCAACGGTCCCGTGGGCCAAACCATCACCGACGTGCAGGGAAACTTTCAGCTCAATGTGCCCAACGGCAGCTACCGCCTCGTGGCGCGTCCACTGGGGTACCAGCCCGTGATGCGCCCCATTGAGGCTTCAGGAACCCCCATTAAGTTGGGCATTTTGAAGGCCATCGCGAGCACCACCGAGCTCGAAGAGGCCAAGGTTGAAAGCCAGGCGGCACGCGCCCTGCTGGGCATGGACCGCAAGGTCTACGACGTCGCGTCGGACCTCAACGTTCAGGGCGGAACCGGCACCGACGTCCTTCGCCAAGTACCCAACGTGTCCCTCGACATGGACGGCAACGTGCAGCTGCGCGGAGACGAAAACGTCACCATCCTTATTGACGGACGACCCGCCTCGCTTCTCGGATTTAGCGGGACCAACGCCTTTGACCGCCTGCCGGCCGGAAGCGTGCAGCGCGTCGAAGTCATCACCAACCCGGGCGCCCAGTTTGACGCCCAAGGTTCGGGTGGCGTCATTAACATCGTGACTAAGAAGAACCGCGAGCTTCCGCTGAACGGCAACGTGATCGCAGGGGTCGGAACCAACCGCAAGTACAACGCCTCCACCAGTATTTCAGTGCCCGTGGGCAAGGTGCGCTTGTTCACCAGCCTCGCGTGGGACGACCGCTGGATGTATTCGGGCGGAACCATCGAGCGCATTTTTAACTTTCCGGATTCCGCCTACCGCCAAGACCACCTGATGTGGGGCGACAACCATAGTGTGGGGCTGAACGGCCGACTGGGCATGGACCTTCCGCTCGGCAAGAAGTGGACCGCCAACCTCTCTGTGGGACGCAACCAAGAAACCCGCGAAGAGTGGGACAGCACCGACTTCGCCAACTCGTCGGGCAGCTTTGAGACCAAGGCCGTGCAGGGCGCCGTGGGCACCCGAGCCAACGCCAATTCTGACGTGGCCCTGCGCCTCGAGCGCCAGTTCAAAAAGGACGGCGAAAAGTGGACCTTTGACCTCAACTACTCAGATCGCTGGCGGAATGAGGCGACCAACAACTTCTTTGATGCCGACAGCAACTACCCCAAGGTGCTCACCTACGGCGGAGTGTACGTGCAGCGGTTCGAAGAAGCCGAGACCACCCGAAACCTCAACCTACAGACCGACGCCGAGCAAATCATCAACAGCAAGAGCAAGGTCACTTTTGGCGGACGCAGCACCTACTTTGCCCGTGTCAGCGACCGCGACGCCAGCTACCGCGAGACTCCGCTCAACAGCAGCTTTGTCGAAGACACCCTGCGCACCCAATTTGTCGACCAGTGGCAGTGGGTGCACGCACTGTACGCCACCTACGGATACGTGTTCAATTCGAAGTGGAAGGCTCAGGCCGGAATGCGCTACGAAGTCGCCAACTTGAGCTTCATCCTGAAGTCCGGAAGCCAGCTCGACTTCACCTACCCCGGGTACTTTCCGAGCGTGTTCTTGACCTACAGCCCCAAGAAGGGAACCGATTTTCAAGCCAGCTACGCGATGCGCGTCAACCGCCCCGGCGAGCAGCAGCTCAACCCCTTGATTGACTATTCGAATCCCCAATCGTTTCGCAAAGGGAATCCGCTCCTCATGCCCGAGTACACCCACGCCTTTGAGCTCAGCGCAGCCAAGTACGCCAAGTGGGGCTCAGCGACGCTTTCTGGTTACTTGCAGCACACGACCAACATGTTTTCGCGCTTTCTCGAGGTCGACAACAGCGGATTCGTCACCGTGACCTGGGAAAACTTCGATACCCGCGACCGCTTCGGCCTGAGCGGCAACACGATGGCCCGATTCGGCAAGAAGCTCAGCCTTCAGGCCTCGGGTGACGCCTTTTGGGCCATCATCAATTCGTCCACTTTGCAAGGCGGCCTCATTCAATCCGGATTTGGCTGGCAGGGACGCGCCAACGCGATGTACAATCCGACACCGGCCCACCAGTTTCAGTTGACCTTCAACCAGTGGGGCGCGGGACCCACCGGCCAGGGTTACTTCAAGGGCATCCAGTTTTTTGATTTCGGATACAAGTACGACCTGATCAAAAACAAGCTCAATGTGACGCTGCGCCTCAGCGACGTGTTCAAGCAGCGCCGCTTTCAGGTCCAACAGAAACCACCCTTTACCGACATCAACTTCATGCGCTACCGCGAGAGCCGCATCGGCTATGTCACCCTGCAGTACAACTTCGGCAAGCCCGAACGCAGCCAAGGCCGCGGTGGCCGCGGCGGACGCGGAATGGGTGGCGGAATGGAGGGCGGCGGCGACGACATGGGAATGTAAACCCTTTGGCCCAGCATGCGTTACCTAAGTATGCGCCGACTCCTTCAACTTTGTGCCCTTGGCGTGCTCAGCACGCTGTCGGCCTGTGCCCAACCCACTAAAAATTCCGCACCCGTGTCACTAATGCCTGCCGCCCCTGCCCAACCCGGAAACGAAACCCTCATTCTCGCCTCAGGCTGCTTTTGGGGAACCGAGTACTTTCTCAAGCGCATCGACGGCGTCGTCGCCACCACCGTGGGCTACACCGGCGGTCATGTCGAAAACCCCACGTACCAAGAGGTCTGCACCAAAAAGACAGGCCACTACGAGGCTTGCCTGGTCGAATACGACCCCTCACGGACCACTGCCGAAACCGTGCTCCGCATGTTTTTTGAGACCCACGACCCGACCCAACGCGACGGGCAAGGTCCCGACCTTGGACCCCAGTACCGCAGCGCCGTCTTCTACCAATCCGAGGCCCAGCGCGAACTCGCCGCTTCGCTCATCGAACAGCTTCGCGCCAAAGGCTACGACGTGGCCACTGAACTGCTTCCCGCAGCCCCCTTCTACTCGGCCGAGGGCTACCACCAGGACTACTACGACGTCAAAGGCGGAACCCCCTACTGCCACGGGTACCGGAAACTCTTTTAGCAACTGGTTTCTGGTTACTGGCTTCTAGCTCCTGGTTTCTGGTTTCTAGCTGCTGGCTGGGGATAACCTGTTCATAACTCCCGTTGATAAGTCGCGGCCCGACTAGGTTTACGCCTTAAATTAGTGGATTATGGCCTCGCTCAACTACAGCCTCAACCTACACCTCGCCTTTCTTCTGTTTCAAGAAGATAGCCTTTCGGTGCATGGCCTGGGCACCTTCAGTGTGCGCCGCTACGGAGCCGAAATTCAGCTTCCCGCCGGTCTGATTTTGCCGCCCGCACGCCGCGTGAGCTTTAGCCCCCAAGCGGAATTCACCTCTCCATGCCTTGTCGCACACCTTCAGCAGATTGAAGGACTCGATGATGCAGGCGTTACCGAGGCTATCGCTGCCGCAACTGCGGAGTACCGCCGCGTCCTTGACCGGGGCGACCGCCTCGTACTACAGGGTATCGGCAGCCTTCGCCGCATGGAATCGCAGTGGACCTTCAAAGCCAGCCTCGAAGCCAACTTTCTGTCGAGTTCGTTCGGACTTCCCATGTTTCGCATGGATTTGGTTGAAACCGAATCTCCCAGCATTTCGACAGTCCAGACCGCGCCCCGCGTTCGCTCGTGGCAAGCCGCGGCCATCGTAGCCGGTGCTCTTGGGCTCGCTGCAATTGGCGGAACCAAAGACAACGTACGCGCCTCAGTCCAGCAGGCCACCATTGATTGGAATGCTGCCTCGTGGTTCTCTGCCCAGAAGTCCAGCCTTGTGCGCACTTGGGACTCATGGACCGCAGCCGTCGAAGAATTCGTGGCGCCAGCCAACGAGCCCGTTCGCGAAGATGCGACCCTAACCGCTGGCCAACCAGCTGAAGCGCCAGCAAGTGAAGCCGACAGCGAGCCAGCAGCCAGCAAGACAGTAGTTAAAGAGTCAGCAGCTAAAGCGCCAGTAGCCAGCAAGCCAGCAGCTAAAGGAGCCAACGAGCCAATCTCAGCCAACCTTGCCAACCACGCCAACCTTGCGAAGGGCCAGTACGCCCTCATCGTCGGAGCCTTTGCCGAAGACGCTAACGCAGAACGCCTCGCGAGCGACCTGAAGAAATCTGGATATCCGGCCGAGGTGCTGGACGCCAAAGTCGGCCTGAAGAAGGTGGCGCTGCGTACCTTTGCCAGCGAAGACGCCGCCCGCAAGGCAAAAGCTCAGCTCAAGGGGGATTTTCCGGCGATCTGGATCTACCACGAATGAAACCAAAGCATCCCTCGGAATCCCTAACGGTGATGACCGAGATTGTTCTTCCGAACGACACAAACAACCTCAACAATCTGTTTGGGGGCCAACTTTTGAGTTGGATGGACCGATGCGCCGCCATTTCGGCCCACCGCCACTGCCGCCGTACGGTGGTTACGGCTTCGGTGAATAATGTTTCGTTCAATGAGGCGATTCCGCAAGGAGCCATTGTAACCCTCGAATCCAAGGTTTCGCGCGCGTTCAGCAGCTCGATGGAAGTCTGGGTTGACGTGCACATGGAGGACCAGCGCGGCACCGGAAAGCGAACTAAGTGCAACGAGGCCATCTACACGTTTGTAGCGGTGGACGACTTGGGACGGCCGATTCCGATTCCGCCCGTAGAACCAGAGACCGATGAAGAGCAACGCCGCTACGACGGAGCGTTGCGCCGAAAGCAATTAGCGCTGATTTTATCGGGAAAAATGAAGCCCGAGGACGCCCACGAGCTCAAAGCGCTGTTTTTACCAAAAGACGCTGACCAGGCCTGAGGCAAGCAGCGAGGGCCCAAGCAGGATACGCATCCAGTACTTGGGCAAGTAATCTTGAAGATTGACGAGTTGGGGCGCCGCAAAAACGGCGAGTAGTCCGCTGGTCGCCGCATCAGGGTGGGCGATGCGCCACATGATGGCCACGAGGATTCCGGACCACGATAAGTACAGACCCTGGCGCTTCGAGCGCTTGGCCGAAACCGCGGCCCGCACCGTTTGCGGAATGGCGACGACCAACCAGAACAACACCGTCCATTCGCCGGGGCTGGGCAACGTTTGCGTCCAACTCGGTTTGAGTGCAGCCAGCCACTGATAAAAGAATTCCGGTCCGCCCACGGTCCAGTAGTAGGTGGCAATGGCCGATGCGGGAACCAACCAGCCCATCATGAGCTGCAAGAATCCACGGCCAGATCGAGTCGTTCCCCAGCCAATGGCCCATAACGAAACCAGCAAAAAGTAGCTGAATCGGATGTTCCACAAGAGCAAGATTCCGGTGACAAAGCCAAGGTTGATGCGGCGCGCCAGGGCACTGCGCTGGTCGAAGGCCATTTCGTAGGCTAAGGCCATCCAAGCTGCCGCCGCAAGCGAACCGCCCAAGGTGTACCACTGGATACCTTGACGGCTTCCGCTCAGAGCCACTGCGGCGGTGAACCACAGCCAACCAAACAGGTAGTTCTGCTTGAGGTAGCGGCTCCGGTAGACGAGAATGAAGTTGACAAACCAGGCTCCGACACCTGTGGCGAGCGCCAAAAGGAGGGTATGCGGTGCACCCAGAACCGTATTGATCGCAAAGCTGATTCCCGCGACGGCCAGAACGAGCACGAGTGCGACTCCGGGGTGGGCATTGCGAAAGAGAAGTGTGGGCATTTGGTCAGGCTGGGTTACCTTTGGGCATCTCAAAAGTACATTGCTATGCCACTGCGCACCTTTTTTGAAGCTACCGGCGACTTGTTTGAACTGACATTCATGGCGATGCCTTGGATTGGACCTGCCGCGAACGTGGTATTTTGGTCAATCATTGCAGGCGGAATCCTGTACTGGCTTCGCGAAATGAGCAAGCACGAGAAGCAGCAGGGCTAATCCCCACTACTTCTTAGCGTCCAAGGGCCAGCCGTAGATCGTTCCGATGTCGCGGCGGACTTGCTTTCCTTCAAACTGAATTTGATCCACGCGAGCATATGCTCGCGTTTTTGCTTCCTCGGCATCTGCACCTAATCCCGTGATGGCAAGGACACGTCCGCCGTTGGTGACCAACTGACCGTCGCGCAGCGCGGTTCCGGAATGAAAGAGAAGGCTGCCCTCTGAAGGCAATTCGGCGCCCGTGATCGCCAGCCCCTTGGGGTATTCACCGGGGTAGCCAGGGGCGGTCATGACCACCGTGATCGCGGTTTCGGGCTTGACCGCTGCGGGACGTGTGGCAATGTGGCCGCGGGCCGCGTCAATCATGAGCGCGAGCAAGTCCTCGTCGAGGCGTGCGAGCACAGCTTCAGTCTCAGGATCGCCCATGCGGACGTTGTACTCGATGACCTTCGGGCCGTCGGCGGTAAGCATGAGGCCAAAAAAGATGAATCCGCAGTACGGAATGCTCTCAGCCTGAAGCCCTTCGATGGTGGGCTGAATGATTTCACGGTGCACTTGGCCGAGCACGTCAGGGGTCACAAAGGGGACGGGGCTGATGGCGCCCATTCCGCCGGTGTTGGGGCCGGTCTGGCCCTCACCCACGCGCTTGTAGTCGGTGGCCTGCGGAAGCAGGATGTAGTTCTCGCCGTCCGTGAGCACAAATACCGAGAATTCGGGGCCAGTGAGGTGCTCTTCGATCACCACGCGGCTTGAGGCGGAACCAAATTTGGCTTCACCAAGCATGGAATCCAGTTCCTTGAGCGCGTCGACCACATTGTCGAGGATGACCACGCCCTTGCCGCCGGCAAGCCCGTCCGCTTTGAGCACGTAGGGGCCGTCTTGGCTGAGGACGTACATTTTCGCGGCTTCTAGATCGTTTTTCGTGAACGTCCGGTAGGCGGCGGTCGGAATTCCGTGGCGCTTCATAAAGGCCTTCGCAAAGTCCTTGGAACCCTCGAGTTGGGCCGCCTCTTCGCGGGGACCAATAAAGTGAATGCGTTCGAGTTCGGGATGAAAGGCAAAGTAGTCCGCCAGGCCGTGCACCAGGGGCTCTTCGGGGCCTACAACCACGATGTGAATGTCGTTGCGCAGGCAGAAGTCCGCGACCATATCGCGGTCGCGCCAGTCTAGGTCAATGCAGGTACCCACCTCGCTGAGGCCGGGGTTGCCGGGAGCGATGTAGAGGTTGGACAGCAAACCACTTTGCGCAATGCTCCAGGCGAAGGCCGATTCGCGGCCTCCCGAACCAAAAATGAGTACGTTCATGCGGCAAAGGTCGCGCTAATCTCAAGGATTGCCAAGGCGGATTTTGGGCAAGTTGCGGCGCGGTTTACCGCCAATTGGGCCCGATAACTTCCTGAGATAGTGTACATCGTACACACATAAAATAATATCTACTTAACACATTTACAGTATTTTAAATGTTTCATAACGTGAATTTGACATTTAGTATTCCGTACTATATTGCCAAGGTTAATGGTAGGATTTACCATAAGATCACATCACATGACGCAACGCATACTTCCATTTTTAGTCAGCCTATTAGCCTTCGGAACCCCGACGGCATGGGCACAAACTGCTCCTCTCAAAGGAACAGTGGTTGAAGAGGGCTCTCTTAGCCCCATACCCAACGCCGTAATTAGCCTCGCTGACGGAGCAGTCTTGACCTCCTCAGACGCCCAGGGCGCCTTTACGGTCAATGTCAAATCGGGCGTGAGCTTGAAAGTTCGTGCCTTGGGCTACACCGACAAGACGGTCGCGGCAGCCAACGGCATGCGCGTAGTCCTCGTGTCAGAAACCTCAGAGCTCGACGAAGTCGTCGTGGTCGGTTTTGGTACCCAAAAGAAGTCTAACGTCACGGGTGCCATTGCCCAAGTGAAGGCCAAGGACATTGAAAACATGAGCCTCTTGCGCGTGGAACAAGCCCTTCAGGGCCGCACCGCTGGCGTCCAAGTGACTCAGAACTCCGGCCAACCGGGTGCAGGTAGTGTCGTGCGCATTCGCGGAACGGCGTCCATTAACGGTTCTGACCCACTCTACGTTGTCGACGGAGTTGTAATTGGTGGCGGAATCGACTACCTAAACCCGAACGACATCGAAACGATTGAAGTACTTAAGGACGCGGCCTCTGCCGCGATCTACGGTGCGCGCGGCGCCAACGGCGTCATCATTGTGACCACGAAGAGCGGTAAAGGCGCCAGTGGCCAAATGAACGTAAGCGTTTCGGCCTACCAAGGCATTCAGAATCCGTGGCGCAAGGTTTCGGTTCTGGACGCGACCGAGTACGCCACCCTTCAGAACGAAATGGCCGCGGCGGCGGGTCAGTCGATTCCGTACGCCGACCCACGCAGCTTCGGAGCCGGTACCGACTGGCAGGACGCGGTGTTCAACCGCAACGCACCTGTGCAGTCGATCGACGTAAGCATGTCGCAGAGCAGTAAAGACGGAAGCTACTTCGCCTCAGTGGGCCGCTTCCGCCAAGAGGGAATTGTAGCTCCCGGCCGCTCAAACTTTGAACGAATCACTGCCCGTCTCAACACCACCAACAAGGTGCACCAGGCGATCACCGTGGGCATGAGTACCGCCTTCACGCACAACACAAGCCAGACGGTCGCTGAGAATACGGAGTTTGGTTCTCCGCTTGGACGTGCGCTGAATATGGACCCGATTACCCCGGTCTACGAAACCAATCCGTTCGCGCTGAGCGGCGCACCCTACACGGTGAACGGCGTGCTTCGCCCCAACCTCGTGCGCGACCAGGGAGGCATTTACGCGATTTCGAACCGCGTAACCTCTGAAGTGGTCAACCCGCTTGCAGCGCTACTGACGAACACCAACGTGGGTTGGTCCGACAAGATTGTGCACCAGTCCTACGCCAACGTCGACCTCGGCGGCGGATTCTCAGCCCGCACCAGCATGGGTATCGACCTCGCCTTTTACGGGGGCAACGGATTCATTCCGTCGTACTACCTCAACGCGACCAACTTCTTGGACACCAACTTGGTGACGCAGAGCTTCAACCGCGCCTTTTCGTGGATGTGGGACAACACGGTCTCGTACACCAAAGACTTTGGCGCCCACCACATCGATGCGGTTGCGGGCCACTCGGCCCAGGCCGTCAACGGAAGCTTCATCGGCGGTAGCAAGCGTGACGTTCCGACCGACGACTTTGGCTTTGCCACCATCAGCTACGCCCGCAACGCGGAATCTGAGCGCGTATACGGCGGAAAGTGGGAGCGCTACGCCATCGAGTCCTACTTCGGACGCGTCAACTACGACTACGACGACCGCTACCTCGCGACGGTGATTTTGCGCGCCGACGCATCGAGCCGATTCGGACCCAACTTCCGCTGGGGCTACTTCCCCTCGATCTCGACGGGTTGGAACCTTCACAAGGAGTCGTGGTGGTCCTCGAAGCTCATTTCGAGCATGAAGATCCGCGCCGGGTACGGTATGAGCGGCAACGACGCCGCGGGCTCATTGGAGTACGCTGCGACCATTTCGGGCGGACGCAACTACAGCTTTGGCTACAACGAATTCATGCAGAACGGAACCTCTCCGAGCCAAATCGCCAACCCCGACCTGCGTTGGGAACGCGTAGGCCAGGCCAACCTCGGAGCCGACCTGCGTTGGGGCAAGTACCTCTACACCAACCTCGACTTGTACCACCGTGCGACGTACGACATGAAGACGCGTCCGGTGCTTCCTGACTACGTGGGCAACGATGCACCTACCGCAAACGTGGGTAAGATGCGCAATATGGGTGTGGATCTAGAGGCGGGCTACGAGCGCAACTTCAGCCCGACCAAGAGCATCCGCCTGGGCGGCAACGTGAGCTACGTCCAAAATGAAGTGGTCTTCTTAGGTAACGAAGAGGGCTACCTCCCGGGTCAGCGCTGGGGTCCCCAAGGCCTTGAAATCACGCGCATTCAAGAAGGCTTGCCCATTGGCTACTTCTTTGGATTCATGACCGACGGAGTGTTTCAAAATTCGGCTGATGTTGCCGGATACGTCAACAACGAAGGGGGTATGCTTCAGCCCGACGCAGTTGCCGGTGACTTCCGATTTGTAGACGTGAATGGCGACGGGGCGATCGACGCCGACGACCGTACATTCATCGGCAACCCTACTCCAGACTGGACGTTTGGCGCTACCCTTAACGCTCGCTGGGGCGGATGGGATGCCGTGGTATTCCTTCAGGGCGTCGTGGGCAACCAAATATTTAATGCGACGCGCCGCTACGACCTTCCGACCGCGAACCTCAACGGTGCCGCGTTGGACCGCTGGACCGGCGAAGGCAGCAGCGACCTCTACCCACGCTTGACCGCATTGGACAAAAACTTCAACTTCGCGCGCAGCTCCAACTTCTATGTTGAGGACGGAAGCTTCGCACGCATCAAGACTGCCCAGCTGGGCTACACCCTGCCAGAAGCGCTTGCCGCCAAGGTGGGATTGAAGCGCACACGCATCTACTACTCAGGCACCAACTTGCTGACCCTGACTAACTACAAGGGCTTTGATCCCGAAATCGGAAACGGTTTTGGCGTCGACCGCGGAATCTACCCGCAGGCCCGCATGCACTCTATTGGATTCTCAACTTCTCTGAACTAATGAAGACGATTCACCTCTCCCTCCTCGCGGCCGGCGCCCTCGCTGTGGCAAGCTGCGGCAAAGACTTCTTGAACGTCGACCCCATTGGCCGCGAACTCGAAATCAACTACTACCAAAATCCTGGTCAAGCCTACGAAGCGCTTGTAAGCGTATACGACGTGCTGCAGTGGAACGACCAAAACGGATTCTCGATCATGTACCTGCTTCAGACGGTAGCGTCCGACGATGCGCACGCGGGCGGCAGCGACGCGAGCGACCAGCCCGCGTTCGTGGCCTACGACAACTTCACGCTGACGCCCAACTTGGGTCCGCAGGCGGGATTCTGGCGCAAGAACTACCGGGGCATTTACCGTGCGAACCTCTTTTTAGAGAAGATTGACGGTGTTCCGGGTACCACGAATGAATTTGTACAGCGCACGACCGCTGAGGCCAAGTTCCTTCGCGCCTTTTACTACTTGGACTTGCTTCGTTTGTTTGGTTCGGTTCCGCTGATTACCAAAACGCTGAGCCCACAGGAGTACTACGAGGTCACGATGGCGACGCCCGAGGAGATTTTTGCCCAAGTCGAGGCCGACCTGCTCGCCGCGATCCCCAATCTGCCGCTTGAGGTGGGTGCTTCTGAAAAGGGTCGCGCCACCCAAGGTGCCGCAAAGGCCTTGCTCGCCCGCGGATACCTGTACATGAACACCAACATGGCTGACGCCGCGCAGCTCTGCGAAGAGGTGATTCAGTCCGGAGTCTACAGCCTTACGCCCGACTTCGCCGACATCTTTACCCGCGCAAATGAGCACGGTCCCGAGAGCGTCTTCGAGATTGCGTACTCTGAGAACTCTACGGTGGGCTGGGAAGTCTTCGGTTCAGGCTACGGCGAGGGCAACGTGGGCGTCCAAATGTGCGGAATGCGCGACTACAGCGGCCCTGAGTACTCGACAGGTTGGGGCTTTGCGCCAATCAGCCAAGAGCTCTACGACGCGATGGCCGGGGATACCCGCCGTGCACACACCATCATTGTCGCTGATTCAATTGCCGGCGGAACCTACACCCCTGGCTACCAGAACACGGGGTACTTTGTCAAGAAGTACGCTCCGCGCCAGGCAGGATTGTCGGCAGACGGCGAGCCTGCGCTCAACTGGGGCAACAACGTACGCGTGATTCGCTATTCGGATGTGCTCCTGATGGCCGCCGAAGCCTTGGCGCGCAGCGGCGGAAGCGAGGCCACGGCCCGCGGATACGTCAACCAAGTGCGCCAGCGCGTGAGCATGCAGCCCATCCAAGAGAGCGGTTCCGCACTCTTGGAAGCCATCGCCCACGAGCGCCGCATGGAACTCGCGACCGAAGGACACCGCTTCTTTGACCTCGTGCGCACTGGCAAAGCCTCTGAAGTGCTCAGCGCAAAAGGTTTTGTGGCCAATAAGCACGAATGGCTGCCCGTCCCCCAAACTGAACTCGACGCCGCCCAAGGCGCCCTCACTCAAAATCCGAACTACTAATGAAGTTTTTAGCTCCAATTTTCGCCGCGGTGGGCCTGATGGCCGCCGTAGCCTGCGAACCCTACGAGGCCAAGAAGTCTGAGTTGGGCGACCTGCCAACCGCATCGTTCACGGTCATCATGGTGGATTCCAACACCGTGCAACTGACCAGTACGGCTACTGGCGATCCCTTTATGTACAACTGGGAGGTTTCGAACGGAACCCTCGCCGAGGGGGCCGAAGCCACGATTACGATTTCGCGCGCCGGAACCTACACCGTCAAGCACTATGTCTTTAACCAAGGCGGAATGGCCGTGGATTCCGCACAAGTGGTGATTTCGCGCGACGCCGCGCCACCTTGCACCGGACTGATGGAATTCATGACGAGCTGCACCGAGCGCACGTGGACGCTTGCACCGACTGCGGGTTCACTTTGGGTTGGACCACCCGACGGTAGCCAAACGTGGTGGGCCATTGGAGGCACTGCGGCCACCGACCGCCCCTGTGCCTACAACGACGAGTGGGTTTTTAAAGCCGACGGAAGCGTGGTC
Organism: uncultured Schleiferiaceae bacterium; assembly: GCA_965657195.1. Classification (GTDB taxonomy): domain Bacteria; phylum Bacteroidota; class Bacteroidia; order Flavobacteriales; family Schleiferiaceae; genus TMED14. The sequence continues at coordinate 26,744 of CBFHNK010000009.1, read as the reverse complement.
TACGACACCAAAGGCGACATCTGGGCCGAAACCTACATGGGCGTTGCGGCCGACGGCTGCTTCCCCGAGAGCGTCCTGACTGGAGCTCAGGCCGCATGGGGTAGCGGAACGCACGCGTTCACCCTGATGCCTGCCACGGCAACGGCTCCGGACCAGTTGAAGATGGAAGGCCTCGGCGCCTTCATCGGGCTACCCAAGGCCGCCAACGGTGGTGAGGTGTTCAGCCCCATCAATTCCATCACCTACGACATTCTGTGGACGAATGAGGACGCCGACGGCGTGCGCACCATGGAAATCGAGGTGAATTGGGGTACCGGACTGTGGCGCTACACCCTGAAGTCTGTTAACTAATGCGGAACCTTCTGCTTTGGAGCACCGCGCTCACGCTGATGTCGTGCCGAACCGCTGAGGTTCCGGTGCTGGTCGGCGAAGACCTTCGCATTGCTGAGGGAGATGCCGGCCGCGAGGTGGTGTTCCCGGTGCACTTGGATGCGCCCGCTCCGCGGGCCGCTTCAATCAAGGTTGAGCTCGTTGGCCAAACGGCGACGTCAGGCGAGGATTTTGTCCCGATGTCGAGCACGTTGAGCTGGGCCAAGGGCGAGCAAAACGCAGAAGTTCGCTTCACCGTCAATGGCGACACCGACTACGAGGACGACGAGACCCTGTGGGTTGCTTTTTCGCAGCCTTCTGAGGTGCTGCTTCCAAATCCGTTTTATACGGTTACGCTCGAAAACGACGACCCGTACAGCGGCAACGACAGCGGATACGTCACCCCCACGAGCTACCCCGGCTACGCGCTGGTGTGGAACGAGGAGTTTGACGGGACCTCGCTGAACTCCGCCCACTGGAACTACGAGACCGGCGGCCACGGTTGGGGCAACAACGAGCTTCAGAACTACCGCAACGACCCCAGCAACATCCGCGTCGAGAACGGTCGAATGATCATCACCGCCCGCAAGGAGCAGTTTGGAGGTTCGGAGTACACCTCAGCACGCCTGACGACCCAGGGTAAAAAAGAGTTTCAGTTCGGACGCATTGACATCCGCGCCAAGCTTCCCAAGGGCCAAGGAATTTGGCCCGCGCTGTGGATGCTCGGATCCAACATCAGCACCGTGGGCTGGCCCGCATGCGGCGAAACCGACATCATGGAACTCATCGGCCACGAACCCCACAAGGTGCACGGCACGACGCACTGGGGTCCACAAGGCAGCAGTACAAGTACCTACCGCACCGGAACCTACACCCTGCAGCAGGGCGATTTTTCAGACGCCTACCACGTCTTCAGCATCATCTGGGTTCAGGACAACATCAAGTTTTATGTGGACGACCAACTCTACCACACGGTGAGTGTGAGCCACGTGAGTCCTGCGACCTACCGCCACAATGCGCCGTTCTTCTTCATCGCCAATGTGGCGGTGGGCGGAAACTGGCCCGGTTCGCCCGACGCGACCACGGTATTCCCTCAATCGATGTACGTGGACTACATCCGCGTGTTTCAATAACAACTACCAATTCCTTTTTAATCACTTAACTCAACTATGAAAAAACTCCTTACTCTGAGTGCGCTGGTGATGGCTTTTGCCGGATTCGCGCAAAAGCAGGTCACGTTCATCGTGGACATGCGCGGCTACACGGGCGCGTCGTACAGCGGCGTATTCGTCAATGGCGACTACAACAGCTGGTGCGGAACCTGCAACCCAATGACCGACCCCGAGAACGATTCGGTATGGACCGTAACACTGCCTATTACCCAAGACTCGATCGAGTACAAGTTTACCCTTGACGGCTGGGTCGGACAAGAGAACCTCACCGCAGGTTCTGCGTGCACCAAGACCACCGGAGCCTTCACCAATCGTTTTGCTGAGCTTCAAGGTGACACCATCCTGACCGGTGTGTGCTGGCAGTCGTGTGCAAGCTGCACAGGCGTCTTCTACGCAACGTGGCAGGTGAACATGGCCAACGTTACCGTCGACACTACCGGTGTCTACGTGGCGGGCGGAGCCGGCATGGGCGCCCCTGGCGACCATCCGATGGCGATGATCCCAGGTACTTCACGCTACACCAAGACGTTGCGCAAGCCTTCAGGCTGGGCCTCTGACTTCACCTTCTTGAACGGAAACTGCCCAAGCTGGGGTTGTAAAGAGAACCTCGCGGGCAAGCCTTGTGCGGTGGGTCCCTACAACGACCGCGGTATGAGCGCACTGACCAGCGACTTCCGCCTTCGTACCTGCTTCGGCGAGTGCACGACCGACGGAAGCTGCCCCGCGCCTGCCACAACGCAGAACATCACCTTCCAGGTTGATATGACGGGCCTCACCGGCACATTCACCAACCTGTACGTGAGCGGCCAGTTCAACAACTGGAGCGGCAATGCCAACGAGCTTTTGGACGCCGACGGCGACATGGTCTACTCTGCTACGATTCCGTTGCTTTCAGGCCAGTGGGAATACAAGTTCTCAATGGACAACTGGGCCAGCAGCGAGCAGCTCGACCCAACTACGAGCGACTCAACCTGCACCCTGACGACCGGTGGATTCACCAACCGTATCCTTCAGAGCGTTTCAGGTCAGAACGACAGCCTTGACGTCGTGTGCTACGCTTCATGCCTCGCATGTGGCGCTGACGCTTCGGTTGCTGAGGGTATGATTTCTGCCCGTGTATTTCCGAACCCTGCTCAAGGCTACTTCGTCGTAGAAAACACGACGGCTGAAGCCATCCGCGTTGAGGTTTCGACTTTGACCGGCCAAGTGGTTCGCGTTGCCGAGTCAGCCAACGGCGTAGCTCGCATTGCTACCGAGGGCTGGATCCCAGGTGTCTACATGGTGCGCACGGTTAGCGAGCGCGGCCAGCACGTAGCCCGTATTGCGGTACAGTAAGCTGTTGAATTGGTGTTGATGTACCCCTAGGGGGAGGGGTTTTGGCCCCTCCCCCTTTTTTTATTTTATTCGTTTATGCGCTTCGGAACCCTTCTCTTTCTCGCCCTTCCCCTGGCCGCTGCGGCCCAAACTAAGCCCGTGGCAGCCCGCGTGGATAGCGTGCTGGCCCTGATGACCCTCGAGGAACTCGTCGGTCAAACCAACCAGTACAACGGGTTTTGGAACGCCACCGGCCCCATGCCCGAAGGCAACGACTGGGTTGAGGCACGCGTTGCGGCGCTGAAGCGCGGCGGAGTAGGTTCCGTACTCAATGTCGCAGGGGTGGACGAGGTTCGCGCCCTGCAAAAAGTGGCGGTCGAAGAGACGCGCCTGGGGATTCCCCTTCTGTTTGGCCTGGATGTGATCCACGGCTACCAAACGCTTACGCCGATTCCGCTCGCCGAAGCCGCGAGCTGGGACATGGAGGCGGTACAAAATTCCGCCCGAGCCGCTGCCCGCGAGGCCACGGCCGACGGCATCAACTGGACCTTTGCGCCCATGGTCGACATCAGCCGCGACCCGCGTTGGGGCCGCGTCATGGAAGGTGCGGGCGAAGATCCCTACCTCGGTTCGCGCATCGCCGAAGCGCGTGTCCACGGTTTTCAGGGCGCCGACTTGAGCGACCCTACAACCCTTGCGGCCTGCTTGAAGCACTTCGCGGGCTACGGATTTGCGGTCGCCGGACGCGACTACCACACGACCGACTACAGCGCCCACACGCTGTACAACTGGATTTTGCCTCCGTTTGAGGCGGGCGTAAAGGCCGGAGCCGCCACCGTCATGAACGCGTTCAGTGCCGCCAACGGAATTCCCGCCACCGGAGATTCTGCCCTCGTCTGGGGCGAGCTGCGCGGCCGTATGGGCTTTGACGGCGTACTCGTTTCGGACTGGGGTTCAATCGGCGAGATGATCGCCCACGGCTATGCCTCAGACTTGCGCGACGCCGCCGACCGCGCGCTCGCCGCCGGCTGCGACGTCGACATGGAGTCGGACGCCTACCTGCGCTACGGGGTGGAGCTCGCACGCCGCAATCCCGCCGACAGTGTGCGGATTCGCGAGGCCGCGCGCCGGATGCTAACGCTGAAGTTTGAACTTGGGGTGATGGACGATCCCTACCGCTACTGCGGAACCGCGAAGCCCGACGTGCGCCGTGACGCCTACGAGATGGCCGTGAAGTCTTCGGTGCTGCTCAAGAATTCTGGGGTCTTGCCGCTAGCCTCTGGACTGCGTGTCGGGCTCACAGGACCGTTGGCCGCTGAAAAAAACGGCGTGCTGGGCAACTGGCGCGTGTCGGCCAAAGATCAGTCGGCGCAGTCGCTGGCCGAGGCCGTGGCGGGTCAATGGACGTACGTGGCTTCGTCGCCGCACTCGGTGGGTCAGGAAGCGTTTCACGCGGAACTCACGTTGAATCAAACCGATACCCGGGCCAACGACGCGGCGGTTAAAGCCCTGCGCAAGCACGACGTGCTGGTTCTGGCCGTCGGCGAGCACGGAAACGAATCAGGAGAGGGCCGCAGCCGCACTTCGCTGCGGATCAGTGCCGTGCAGCAGGACTTGATTCGCAAGGCCTACGCCACGGGCAAGCCGGTGGTTCTGGTGGTGTACGCGGGGCGTCCGCTGGTGCTCGAGCCGTGGATTCAGGACGGAGCCTCCGCGATTCTCTGGGCCTGGCAACCCGGAACGATGGGCGGAAGCGCCCTCGCCGACGTGCTCACGGGTCGCCGCGAAGCCTACGGACGCTTGCCCATGACGTTTCCGCGCAGCGAAGGCCAAATCCCCATGAGCTACGACGGCTATTCGACTGGCCGCCCCGGCCCCAAGCCCGAGGTGTTTTGGTCGCACTACATTGACGAGTCCAACGCACCCGCGTACCCGTTTGGGTTTGGGTTGAGCTACACGTCGTTTGAATACCGCGACCTCGGGGTGGAGCCCACCGCCGAAGGCTGGGCCGCCAGCGTCACCGTACGCAACACCGGAACCCGCGCCGGGAGCGACGTCGTGCAGCTCTATGTCGGACGCCAGGGCAACGGTCAGCTGTACCCGGTTAAAGCGCTTAAAGGGTTTCAACGCATTGTGCTGGATCCCGGTGCCGAAGGACGCGTGCGCATTGAGCTGCCCCGCGAAGCGTTGGTGCAGCGCGACGGCCAGGGCCGGAGCGTACCCTTCACCCGAGGAACGCTAACGGTTACCGTCGGACCCGACAGCCAATCAGGACTAACTTGGACTACCCTATTGCCATGAGTTTCGAAGCAGAACGTCAGCGCCTCAGCGCCTTTTTTCAGTTTGGCCAGTCCGTGGACTGTGTGGTGTTTGGCTACGACGGTTCCGAACTGCAAATTCTTGTCATTGAGCGCGGAGCAGAGCCATTTTTTGGATACGAAGCGCTTCCGGGCGACCTCGTGCGCATGGACGAGGACATCGACGAGGCCGCAACGCGGATTCTGCACGATTTGACGGGGCTCGACAATGTCTTTTTGGACCAGCTTAAAACGTTTGGCGGAGTACAGCGCCACCCCCTCGGCCGAGTGGTAACCACCGCGTTTTATTCGCTAATCAACCAGACGAAGTACAATCCGCGCCCCGCCTCGTGGGCCGTCAAAGCCCGCTGGAAGTCGCTCGGCGAGCTCCACGAGATGGCGTTTGACCACCGCGAAATCCTGCAAACCGCCCTCGACGCACTACAGCGCCAGGTCCGCCAGCACCCCATCGGATTCGAGTTGCTGCCCGAGGAATTCACGTTGGCACAGCTCCAGGGACTCTATGAGGCCGTGCTCAATACGCAGTTTGACAAGGCCAACTTCCGCAAAAAGATTTTGAGCATGGAAGTGCTCAAGGCCCTTGACAAGACGCAAAAAGCGGTGCGCCACCGCCCCGCGCGCCTCTACAAATTCGACCCGCAGCGCTACCACTCGTTGGCCAAACAGGGCTTTCTGTTTGAGGTCTAACGCGCCTTTGAAGGCTTTGGCACAGGCCTTGAGTACCTTCGCGGCGTGATGCTGCGTCGTATTCTTTGGCTTATTCTCCTGGCAATCGGGCCCTTGGCCTACGGCCAGCATTCTGGCGATTCCACCCGGCATGTGCGGCTCGACGACATTTTGGTTGTGGCCGAACCCGTGGACATGGCCTACGACGTACTTCGCGAGGCTGGCCGGCGGGCGAAGGGGCTCCCGAGCTTTCAGTGCAGCACTGCAGTAAAATCAAGTGTTGGTTTGGGGCGCGGAATCCAGCTTCGCGAAGCCCTGAGCCTCAGTTTTTTTGCCGCTCCAGCGCGCTACAGCGAGCGGATTTACCTCGCTGACGAACATACCACGAGTGGCGGGCTCAGCGACGGCCGCAGCGTGCAGGTGCAGTTCAATGTAGGCCGCGACGATGGTGCGGCGCCAAAGGAAACGTTTCAAGCGCTGGGCAAGCATTTTTTTGAGTCCTACCCCGACGGACACCTCGACCTCTACACGCCGAGCATTGAGCTGCCGCGGCTCATGTCGGCACGGATTCCGTCCCCGTTGGCGGCCGATGCCGCCCTGCAGTACAAGGCCCGAGTAGTTCAGGCTCAAGCGGTGGACGGTTCGGTGCTCTGGACCATTGCCATTGAGCCCCGCGGCGCGGCCGGTGCCGGTTTGCGCGGAACCCTCGTAATTGACGACAGCACCTACACGTTGGTTTCGGCGGACGTGGAGCTTCCCGCTGAGTCACTCGCCCGCTTTCGTTCGGCCCGCGTGCGCCAAACCTATGCCCTGGTTGACGGGCACTCGGTGGTCACCTCTCGGAGCTTCCGTATGGTCGATGCCGGAGGCGATTCCGCCCTAACCGAAATCCGCCACAGTGCCTACCTGTTTGACGTCGACTTTCGACCACGCGATTTAGGGTTGGCCGCCGTAGAATACACGCCTGAAGCGTTTGAAGCGGATCCAAGCGTTTGGGCCGCCGCTCGAACCATCGCCTTGGCGCCTGGAGAAGCCCGGCACATCACCTATCAGGACAGTTTGACGCTGTACTACGATTCCGACCGCTACAAAGACAGCGTCGATGCGGTGTACAACAAATTTCACTGGTGGGAACCGCTCGTTGCCGGCGTCGGCTACCGGTCGACGCGCAAGGGCTACAGTTGGTTTGTGCTCCCGGTCGTGGCCCAGATGCGCTTTTTTGGCGTGGGCGGATACCGGCACAACCTCGGTGGCAACTTCAGCCGCACCTTTTCGACCCAGCAGCGACTCGAGGTAGACGGCAACCTCGACTACGGATTTGTCAACCAAGATGTTCGTGGGGATCTCACCGCGACCTATCTGTACAACCCGCGCCGCTTCGCGTCGCTCCGCCTTTCGCTCGGCGACAACTACGACTTTGTCAACACCTATGAACCCATTTTGGGAACGTTTGCACGCGGCAACTACGTGCGTAAAACGTTTTTTGAAGGCTCGCACCGGATCGAACTCGCGAACGGACTCTACCTGCGGAGCTCCTTTGACTTCTCGCGCCGCCAAGCCATCACCGACCTCAAACTCGAGGATTGGTCCAACCAACTCTTTGGCGAACTCAACGAACCCACCCCCTTTCGCACCTACACCATTGCGCTGGTGGGAATCGACCTGAGCTACACACCGGGCCAGCGGTACGTCCTCAAGGGGCCGCGCAAAATTGCCCTCGGAAGCGACTGGCCCACCTTCACCTTTCAGGCCCGCCAAGGGATTCCAGGACTTTTGGGCGGAATGGTGAACTTTACCTCACTCCGCCTCAACGCGCGCGACGTTCGCCAATCGCGCTTTTGGGGCACCACCCACTGGAACGCCGGCGCCGGAACCTTTCTCGCCAAAGAACTCGACTCGATCCGCTTCATCGAGCACCGCTTCTTTCGCGGTTCCGACCAACTGCTCTTGAGCAACCCGACCACGAGCCTTCAAGCGCTCGACTCCACCTACCACACCGCCCGCCCCTGGGTCGAGGCCTACTTCATCCACCATTTTGACCGCTCGCTGCTTGACCGGGTTCCGCTGGTGCGCGCCCTGCACCTCGTGCCCGCCGTCGGAGGCGGCATGCTCTACGTCGCCGAAGCAAACGTCTTTCACGCCGAAGTCTACGGCGGACTTGAACTCCCCTTTCGCCTCTGGGACCAGCGCATGCGCGTCGGCGCCTACCGCGTCTGGACGGACCAGGGTAACCCCCAAATTCCGGGATTTCGCCTCAAATTCGGCATGGACTTTTACGACAGCTACCGGGGGCGGTGGAACTATTAGCGAGGTTGGCTCGTTGGCGCGTTGGCGAGGTTAGCAAGGTTAGCTCGTTGGCGAGGTTAGCAAGGTTGGCTCGTTGGCTGATCGTTACTTGCTACTGGTTTCTAGTTGCCGCGAAGCGGCTCTAGCTGCGAAGCAGCCCTAGCCCCGAAGGGGCCCTAGCGCAAAGCGCAAAGCGCAGCGTAATTTTTCAGACCTTTGCACGACCAATAATTCCTATGAAACCAACCGTTCTTTTCGCAGCTTTGGCTGCAGCTTCGTTGTCAGTGGCCGCTCAGTCGGTATACCAAGTTGACCTTAAAGCAGACGGCGCGACCGTGGAGCACCGTGGGTTTGCGGCTCCGGACGCAAATTTGGCCGACGGATTTGCGGCGACCTACCACTTGCCCAAGACGGTTCCAGGAACCTACGCAACCCTCGACTACGGGCGATTTGTGACGGACTTTACGGCGGTGGACGCCGAAGGCAAGTCCCTGAAGGTGAAGAAGAAGGGCAACAACAGCTGGGAAGTCCGCGGTTCCGCCGCACCCGTGACCGTGCGCTACACCGTGGCCAGCATTATGGAACTGAAGGTCAAAAAAGACAAAATTTTTGAGCCCGCGAGTACGTACCACGACGACCAAAAAGGTTCGGTGCTAAACGGCGGCGGAGTGTACGGATTTTGGACCGGCCAAGAGCGCGGACCAGTGACGGTGGATCTGGGCACGCCCAAAGGTTGGTTTGCCGCCACGTCGCTCGAGGGCGAAGCCTTGGGCGACCGCACCAAGCTCGTTGCCAGCAGCTACCACGCGCTGCTTGACAATCCGGTGCTGCTCACCAAGCCCGATACCGCGGGATTTTGGGTCGCCAACACCAGGGTGACCATTGCGGTTCTGGACCTGAACGGAACGCCTCGGGCAGCTGAATTCAAGCGCGAACTTGAGGCCGACATGGCGGCGGTGGCGCGCTTTCTTCCGCAGCTTCCGGTGGACCGCTACACGTTTTTGACCATGGTGGGCGACTTTCGTTGGGCCGGCGACATTTTGTTCAGCGGCAAGCCCAGTGTGGGCGGAATTATCAAAGTGGTTCGCAGCCTCAGTAACCAAGGCTTTGGCGCGTTGGAGCACAACACCTCGTCGGTGTACTACCTCGGCGACTTCGGGACGGGCGAGCGCATGCCCGAGGACCTGCGCGTCGAGAAGCAGCTGCTCGACGCGGCCGTGCACGAATTCATGCACATTATTACGCCGCTGGGCCTGCACGCTCCGGCAATTCACGACTTTGACTACGCCAATCCGACCATGAGCCAGCACCTTTGGCTCTACGAGGGCGTGACCGAGTACTTCGCGCAACTCATTCGCTACCAGGGCGGACGCCTGACCCAGCAAGAGTACCTCGACGCGATGCGCGGTAAGATTTCGCAGGGCGAGAAGTTTCCGAATAACAAATTCAGCTTCACCGAAATGTCGCGCAACGTGCTCGACAAGCCCTACGCCGATGCCTACATGCATGTGTACGACCGCGGAGCCGTCATGGCTTGGCTGATCGACGCCCAAATTCGTGGCGCCCACCACGGGCAGCGTTCGCTCATTGATGTGATCATGGCACTGCACAGCCAGTACGGACCCGAGCGTCCGTTTGACGAGGCCGGATTCTTTGACGCCTTTTGTGAGGTGGCCGAAACGCCAGGACTGCGCGAGTTCTTCGCCAAGCATGTGGAGGGCCGTGAAGCGCTTCCGTACGCCGAAGCACTGAAGTTGGTGGGCCTCGAGTACCAGGCTAAGGGCAGCGAAGTCAAGGCAATGAACCCACTTGACGCCGCCAAAAACGACCTCAAGGTCAAAGTGAGTAACCTCGGGATGGGCCGAGTGGTCAAAAAAGTTGGACCCAACGAGTGGGCTGGCCTTAAAGTGGGCGACGAGGTGTCCATGCAGGACCTAGTTGCGGCGCGCGACGCTGCGACGGACGGCGTCATGAAGCTTCCGGTCACGCGCGGCGGAGCCCGCGTGGTCCTCGACGTCCCGGTGAAGACCGAGACCATCTCGCGTCCGCACCAACTGAGTGTTGCCAACGACGCGCTGTGGACGGCGTTCAGTACGCGGCCTTAACGGGTTACGTGTACCTTGTTTCTTGTTTTTAGCCGCCAAGGCGGCTGAGGAATTCCGCCGTTGCGGTGAGGCGGTTTTGGGCGAGTGCTTCGATGAGTTGAATCCGCGAAGGCATAGAACGTATTCGCCGCGCGCACATCGTGTCAATGGCTCGAAGTGCACGTTCTGGTTGAAGCATGACGCACTCAAGGGTAAATTCATCAGGGTGTACTAAGCGTGCGGTCCCAATGCGACTCGGGAAGTCCCGAACATTAAACGTGACTAAATAATCCGAATGAACCGCAATCTGAGCCACATGTAGGTCGTGTGGATCTCGGACCTGTAACTCAGGGAACGCGTTCCCCACGTCTACTTCGCTCGCGAACGGGAACGCTTCATTCAAAAGCTGCCAAATTTTATCAGCCACGACTGGCGCAACCTTCATTCGCACTAATGCACGCTGAAACTCTAGCCCCAATTCGGGAGACCAAATGGGACGCAAGCAGTCTTGTTCCGCTAATGATAAAATAAAGTCCCGAACTACTTCGGCGGCGAGGACATTGGCGTCAAGTACTGCTCGAGGAATCATGGACGTAAAGGCCCATCGATTCCTGCAAGTGCATCAATTCAGTCAGTGCGCGCCAACGCTGAAGGCGAATTTGGGCCGCAAACACTTCCACGTCAGCCCGCAGGACGCGGCGGTGGGTTCCGACTTTGTGGGACGGAATCTCGCCTCGGTCTAGTAGTTTGGCGAGGTGCGGGCGCGAAACGCCCAGCAAATCAGCCGCCTCTTGCGAGGTCAGAACTTCAGGGCGGGGCTGAAGGCGGTCCAGTAGGTCGAGCGCGTCGGCGCGGTCCAATTCCAGCTCGGGCAACACCACGGTGGTTCCGGGGGCCGCTACCGCATGGGAGAGTCGAGCCGCGAGTTCGCGCAAGGTTACCGTTGCCATAGGGGCAAAACTACGTCGCATCGTGCATTAATCGAAATAAACGAAACACGGAACCGGGGAACCGCGACCTTCGGCCGGAAACTAGCTGCTCGTTACTAGTTACCAGTAACTAGTTGCTAGTAACCAGTTGCTAGTTACTGGTTACGCCCACACCACCTTGTCAACCTTGGCCGACAGGGTGTGGACGACGTCGTGGTAAAAGTTTTCAACTTGGTTGCGCTTGATTTTCAGGCTAGGAGTGATGAATCCGTTATCGACCTCCCAGCGCTCGCGCACGACAATGAGTTGGGCGAGGCGCTCGTGCTGCGGAAGCTCGCGGTTGATGGCATCAAGCAGCTGCTGCAGGCGGGACTCGACCACTTCGCGGGCCTGAGTGAGGGCGTGCTCGGTAAGCACCGCCAAGGCCACGGGCTGCGGAAGGTTGACGCCAAACAGGCAGACCTGTTCGACCTCGTCGGCTTCCATGATGCGGCCCTCAATGGGCGCCGGTGCGACGTACTTGCCCTTGGCAGTCTTGAAAATGTCCTTAATACGGCCCGTGATGTAGAGGTAGCCCTCGGCGTCGAAGCGTCCGACGTCGCCGGTATGCAGGGCTCCGCCTCGAAAGAGCTCGGCGGTGAGCTCGGGCTCGCGGTAGTAGCCTTGGGTGTTGGTGGGGCTCTCCAATAGGATTTCGTCGCCTTCGCCGAGGGTCACGCGGGTTCCAGCAAAGGGCTGGCCGACGCTGCCGATGCGAACTTTTCCGCGGAAGTTTACGGTGGTGATTCCGAGGTTCTCGGTCATGCCGTAGACCTCTTGAATGACGATGCCAAGGCTGGCAAACTCCTCGATGAGCGAGGCGCGAATGGGGGCGGCGCCGCTCAGCACCAAGCGCGCCCGGGACAGCCCGAGCTTATTGCGCAGGACGGGGGCCAAGGCCCGGCGGAGCCAGGCCGCAGGCAGCTTGCGGTGCAGGGTTTCGCCAAACTTTTCCCAAATGCGCGGAACCGCCAAAAACACCGTCGGCTGTGCCCGCTCGAGGTCCGTGGCAAACGTTTCAAGCGACTGCACGAAGTGCACGCGCCCCGTGAGGTACACGCCGGCGGCGGATATGATCATGCGTTCCGCCACGTGGCACAACGGCAAGTAGCTCAAAAAAACCTCCTGGTGCAAAAAACTGAACTGCGTCAAAATGATTCGAAACGCTTCCTGAACGTTTCGGTAGCTGTGCATCACGCCCTTGGGCATTCCGGTGGTGCCCGAGGTGTAGATGATGGTCATCAGGTCGTCGGGGTGCAGGGTCGGAAAGGCCGCGGACGGGTCGCCCATCGCGCAGACCTCGTCCCAGCTTCGGGCGTCCGCCCGCTGGTGGTCGGGGGTGGTTACGACCTCGATTCCGCTCGGAATGCAGTCGCGGTAGCGCGCCACGTCGTCGAGCTTGCCGAGCACCACGACCTTGGACTCGGAATGCTCGATCACTGCCCGCGCCGTCGGCCCATCGATCGTGGGGTAAATGGGCACCGAAACGGCTCCGGCCAGCGACACCGCATAGTCGTAAATGAGCCAGTGCGCGGAATTTTTGCCGATCAAGGCCACCCGGTCGCCCGGCGCTACGCCCAAGGCGTAGAGTCCACGGGCGAAGCGCTGCGCCTCGGCGAAGGTCTCGGCGTGCGTCATTTGGATGCGTCCGCCCTCGACGGGCTGGTCCAAAAACAAACGGGTCGGAAACGTCTGGGCATTCCAAGCCAGCTGCTCCGGCATCAATCTGCTGGCCCGGTCGGGCGTCAGGTGCTGCAGTCCCTTTTCGGGTACAAATCCCTCGAGCGGGCCTAGAATTTCGAGCACCCGAGCGTCGGTGGCCTCCTTGGTATCCAGCGGCATAATTGGCGCGCTGATGCTCACCATCTTGCGGCCCGCGTCGATTCCGAGGACCACAATCGGAACTCCCGCCGCCTTCGCAATTTCGTAGTAGCCGCTGCGCAGCCCGTCCACCTTGGCGCGCGTGCCTTCGGGGGCCAGCGCGAGGCAAAAATCAGGGTTGCTTCGAAAGTGTTCCACCACCTGACCTACGACGCCTCCCGCGGCGTGCTGGTCGACGGGGATTCCGCCCAGCTTGCGCAAAAACCAACCTTGGATTCCGCGAAAAAGCGGTTTTTTGCCCAGCACGTGCAGGCGGTGCAGGCCCAAATCTTCGCGAATGCAGAGCCCGGCCCAAAAATCCCGACTGTGGGTGTGCGGGCCAAACACCAGCACGTACTGACGCAGTCCCGTGGGAAACGAATCGCGGTACTCCCAACCGCGCTTGACCAGACGGCCGCGCAAAAAGCTGAATTTCATGGTTCCCAAGATAGAAAAACGTTTGAATTTAATCGTTTGGTTACATTAGCGCCACTAACGGTTGAAACGCTTTCAGCGCTCCAACCGGTAACTAGCAACTAGTAACGAGCTTAAATTCACGTCTACGCATGATCCGCACCGCGATCCTTCTCGGCCTTACCCTCATTGGCGCCGTCGCCTGGTCTTGGCTCTACGGCCCTTCGCTCGAGCCCGAGCAGACAGAACTCCTCAGCAACCTCGTCACCATTTGGGCCGGATTCACCGCCTACACCTACCTCGCTGGGGTGCTGACGGGCAACCACAGCCAGGTCGACCGATTGTGGAGCACCGTGCCCATCGTCTACGCCGTCTACGCCGCGTGGTTCACCGGCTGGGATCCGCGCGCAACCCTCATGGCTGGCCTCGTGGGCCTCTGGGGCGCCCGCCTGACTTTCAACTTCGCGCGCCGCGGGGGCTACAGCTGGCTCCCTTGGAAGGGCGAAGAGGACTACCGCTGGGAGGTTTTGCGCCAAATGGCTCCGCTCAACCGCCCCGTGGTCTGGCAAATCTTTCACCTGCTCTTCATCTGCGTCTACCAAATGGGCCTGATCCTGCTCTTCACCCTGCCGATCGCCTACGCCTGGCGTCCGAGTGGCGGAACCAGCGTGCTCACCACCCTCGACGCCCTGCTCGCCCTCGCCATGATTGCCCTCATAGCCCTTGAATTCGTGGCGGACCAGCAGCAGTGGAACTTTCAGCGCGAAAAGCACCGCCGCATCGCCGCGGGCGAAGACCTCGGACCCGTCTACGGCAAAGGCTTCGTGCACACCGGACTCTGGAGCCGATCTCGCCACCCGAACTACGCCTGCGAACAGTCCATCTGGGTCGTCTTCTACCTGTTTACCGGCGCCGCCACCGGCGAATGGCTCAACGCCAGCATCGTCGGCTGCATCCTGCTCATCTTCCTCTTTCACGGAAGCGCCAACTTCAGCGAAGGCATCAGCGCCGGCAAATACCCGGACTACGCGGAATACGTCAAAAGGGTACGGCGCTTCATTTAGCCAAGCTGGCCAGGTTAGCAAGGTTAGCTCGTTGGTTTTTAGCCAGACTGGGTGGGACCGACTCGTTGGCTCACCAGCACGCTCACTGATTCGCTGAGGCGGGTTCGTTGGCTCATTCTGGGCTTGGGCAGGAATACGATTTAGAAGACCAAATCGTTGAACTGCAAACCAATTCAAACTGCCCCATGCGCACCCACTCCAACACCATTAAGGCCCTTGTCATTGGGGCTTTGGCTCTTATCCTTCTCATTCCGGCAGCGCTGGTTCAAGAAGTGGTCGACGAACGTTCCGCCCTAGCCGAAGAAGTGCAGACTGAGCTCGGAGAGCAGTGGGCTCGCCCCCAAACGGTTGTGGGCCCCTATGTCGTGGTGCCCTACAGCTACCTCAGCACCGAAACCACCAGCAGCGGCCGCAAGACCAGTACGCGCAAAACGGGCTACCTGCACCTGCTTCCGGCTACCCTCGACATCACGTCTGAAGTGCAGCCCGAGCTGCGGGCGCGCGGAATTTTTGAAGCCGTGGTCTACCAAACGGCCGTCCACCTTGCCGCCACCTTTTCTCAGCCCAACTTGGCCAGCCTCGGAATCAGTGCCGAAGACGTCCGTTGGGATCTGGCATCGCTCAACCTCGGAATCAGCGACAACCGCGGACTCAAAGACGGATCCACCCTCTCGTGGAACGGTTCGGCCCTCGACCTCGTGTCGGGGGTAGCCAGCAACAACATCGCCGAACAGGGTGTGCATGTTCCGATTCACTTTGACGGAGCTCTGAAGGCCGAAGCCCAGCTCAACCTGTTGGGCAACCAAAGCCTGAGTTTTGCTCCGACAGGTTCCACCACGCGCGTTTCGATCCAGTCTCCGTGGGATTCGCCAAGCTTCAGTGGCGCGTTCCTACCCGAGAAGCGCGAAGTTTCAGCCGCGGGCTTCAGTGCCCAATGGTCCGTCAACCACCTCAACCGAACCTACCCCGAAGTCCTCGTCGACGGCGAATACCAGTACGAAGTGGCCCAGTCAGCCCTCGGAGTCGACCTCGTTCAGACCGTCAACCACTACCAAAAGTCCCACCGCGCGGGCCGCTACGCCATTCTGTTCATCGGCTTGACCTTTGTGGCCTTCTTCCTGATGGAGGTCCTCAACGGCCTGCGCATTCACCCCATCCAGTACGCCTTGGTCGGAATCCCACTTGTACTGTTTTACACGCTTCTACTTGCCTTTTCAGAGCAAATCGGGTTCAACCCCGCCTACCTCACCGCAGCCACCGCCACCACCGGCCTCGCCACGGCCTACGCTCGTGCCGTGCTGCGCTCGCGCACCCTCAGTATTGGCGTGGGTGCCTTGCTCGGCGCCCTGTACCTCTTTCTCTTCGTCGTCATTCAGCTCGAAGACTACGCCCTGCTGGTGGGCAGCATTGGCCTCTTCGCCATCGTAGGTGCCGTCATGTACTTCAGCCGAAACATCAATTGGTACGGCGAAACGCCCGAACAGCCAAACTAAGAGGCGCTCGACGGGCAGCACGTCGCTAGTTTCACGTAACGTGCTGCCCCAAACGGGCGATTACCCTCGGCCAACCGTTCGGTTTTAACCGGATTTTACTTTTTCTCTCGGAACTCGAAATGCATAATTACTTGCATATCAATTTATTAGCACAAATATCCGTTTAGTAAAATTCGCCGCAAAGCAGCCCTAGTACGAAGCGAAAAAAGCCAACGAGCCAATCTCAGCGAACCTCGCCAACCTCGCCAACCTCGCCAACTAGCTAACCAGCCAGTAGTACCACGGAATCCCTAGCGTCATATTGACCGGGAAGGTCAGGGCTAGAGCCATGGGAAGGTAGATTCCGGGATTGGCCTCGGGAAGGGCGATGCGCATGGCGGCCGGGACAGCGATGTAGCTGGCGCTGGCCGCCAAAACGCTCAGCATGAAGCGGGCTTCGACGGGGGCCCCGGTCACCGACGACAGTAGGGCCATGAGGGTTCCGTTTACGAGCGGAAGCAGCAGCGCCAAGGCAAACGGCTGCCAGCCGGCGCCCCAGAGGGCCTTGAGGTTGCGGCCGCTCGAGAGACCCATGTCGAGCAAGAAGACGGCGAGAAATCCCTTAAAAAGATCGTTGGTAAAGGGGCGTATGCCCTCGGCTTGGGCTTCGTCGGTGACGAAACCGACCAAAAGGCTTCCGAGGACGAGGACCACCGAACCGTTCGTTAGGGCGTGGCGGAGCCAGGATCCGGTTCCGCCCGAAGCCCCCGCACGGCGGGCCAACCAGAGGCCGACGACGATCGCGGGCGCCTCCATGAAGGCCATCACGGCGACGAGGTAGCCCGGCAGGTGAAGGCCGTGGCGGTCCAAAAAGGTTCCGGCGGCGACAAAGGTGACGGCGCTAACAGAGCCGTACGCGGCGGCAACAGCCCCCGCATTGGCCACCCCCAGCGAGCGACGCGCCAGCCAAAAGACATAGATGGGAATCAGCATAGACGACGCGACCGCCAAGCCAAATATGGCGGTGCTGTCGGGGCGTAGGGTTTCGTGGGCGAGTTCTTGGCCGCCGCGGAATCCGATGGAAAGCAGCAGGTAGATCGACAAAAACTTTGACGAGGTAGGCGGAAGCTCCAGGTCGCTTCGGATGAGGGACGCGACGATTCCGAGCAAGAAAAAGAGCAGGGCGGGACTGGTGAAGTTCTCGAGGAGTAAACTCATACGGTGGGGTTAAATAGACAGGATTGGCCGGGTGCTGCGGGGGCCCAAAGGCGTTGGTCCGCGTTAAACGCTTCGCATCCGTTGACAAATGTGGCAACGACGCGGCTGCGGAAGCGTTTGCGCTCCCAAGGCGACCAGCCGCAGGCGTAGTAGCTGGTGTCGGGGCGCACTTCGGTTCCGCCAAAGGGATCGACCAGGACGAAGTCGGCCCAGCAACCCGGATCGAGGAATCCGCGGTCGCGAAGACCAAAGTGGTCAGCCACCCCGTGGCTGGTGAGCTGCACGAGCTGGGGCAGCGTCCACTCGCCGTCGTGCACCCACTCGAGGGCCTGCACCAAAAGGTGCTGCACCGAGGGCGCGCCCGAGCATCCGCAGTGGTAGGGCCCGCCCTTCTCGCTCCAGCGGTGCGGCGCGTGGTCGGTGGCAAGCGTGGCCATCCATCCGCGGGCGGCCGCTTGGCGCAGGTAGTCGCGGTCGGTGCTGGCTTTGACTGAAGGGTTCCAGCGAATCGCGGCACCCAAACGTCCGTAGTCGCCTTGGCTAAACGTGGCGTGGTGCACGCAAAGCTCGGCGGTCACCGGCTGGCCTTCGGCCGCCGCAGCGCGAATCAACTGTACTTCACGGGCCGTAGAAACGTGCAAAACGTGTACGGGGCGCGGAACCGAGCGCTGCACCTCGAGCACCCGCTGCGTGGCGGTGACGCAGGCCTGCTCGTCGCGGATCTGACTGTGCGCCCGCACCGGAAGGTCCACCCCAAAACTGCGCTGGGCCTCGAGCAGCTGCTGCTGGATGCGCTGCTCGTCTTCGCAGTGCAGCGCGAGCATCTTGGGCACCTCGAGCAGTACTTTTTCGAGTACCTCGGGGTGGTTGCAGAGCAGCACGTCGCGCTCCTGCATGTACAGCCCGTCGTCGGTGTAGCCGGGAATCTGCGTCGGATCAATGCGGAGCGCGTCCTGCCAGCGCTCGGCGTGCACTCCCGCATAAAACGCATAGTTGGTCCACATCCGCTGCCGGGCACGGCGCATTTTGTCAGTCCACGACTCCTCGTCCATGGTGGGCGGAAGCGTGTTGGGCATATCAAACACCGTCGTCACCCCTCCCGCAACCGCGGCGCGCGACTCGCTGTGCATGGTTCCTTTGGCCGGAAACCCCGGATCGCGAAAGTGTACGTGGCTGTCGATCAACCCCGGCAGCAGCCAAAGTCCGCGGCCGTCAATTTCGCGCGGAACCGCCCCGGCCGGCAGCACCACTTCGGGCTCGAGGCGTTCCACCCGCCCGTTGCGCACCCAGAGGTCGCACACTTCGGTGCGCCCCCGGTGTGTGACGGTGGCCCCGCGTACAATGAGGTCGTTTACGGGTTGCATCGGTCGCAATTTGCGGGGTCAACCCCCATTTTTTGGTCGTCGGAATCGCGGACTTCCACCTGCCCGCATTCCGTGCATTCGGCCTTGAGTAGCCGGGGGCGTCGGGTGGCGGAACCGCAGGCGGAACAGGGCGCGCCCGGTTCCGCCGGGCGGGCCACAAAGCCTGGAAAACGGCAATTCGGGCAAAGTGCTTCAAACGCTTCAACCACTTTAATCGCCAAGGCGCGCAAAGCCTCCTGACGCTTGGGATTGCGGTCGGCACGCATGTCGGTCTCGACGCGCGGCGCGCCGCCCTCGGCGGCCGCGCACCACAGCCGCTCAAGCTCCACCGGATCGCTGATGCCCTTGGCTACAACCTGACCCTGGGCGTCGCGAAGAATCAGGTGCGCCCATGGGAATCCGACGCGTTCCGCCCACCGCCGAACCTCGGTCCATTCGGCGGAGTCCGAACTCGAAAAGTTGGTATCGTGGCTGCGGTGCGCCACCCAGAGTTCCTTGCCCTGTTGGGGCCACGACCACAGCAGCACTTCTTCGTGCAGGGGCACCCAACCGAGTACGGGATCGGGCCCAAAGGAGCCTTCGGTAGCGATCACCACTTCGGCATCTGGGGAAACCTCCAAAGCCATCCGCACCTTGGCGCGAAGCGTGCTGCGCACATCACCTGCACGGGGCACCTCGCCGCTAAAGGTTCCGAGAAGGTCGGTGTCTACGTCAGCCACGTCAAGGCTAAGGCCCCATTGCGTGCCGAACACCGACTTCAAAACTGCGTCTTTACCGTGCTTCGTGGCTACAAATGCCCTTTGGTCAGGCGACGGAATCCAATTCACAGCGCAAAACTCCGTTTATTTAAACTTTTATATTTATTTAGCGTTAGCGAAAAGAGCATTAAATGTTTTTATGAAGTATACCCTCCACCAGCTCGAGATTTTTGTGCGCCTTTCGCGCACCCTGAGCGTCACCCAGACCGCCGAAGAGCTCAACCTTTCACAGCCCGCGGTGTCCATTCAGCTCAAAAACTTTCAGTCCAACTTCGCGATTCCGCTGACCGAAATCGTGCACAAGCGACTGTACTTGACCGAGTTCGGAAAAACGGTTGCCGTCAAAGCGGCCGAAGTGCTGCGCAGTACCGAGGGCGTCAATCAATGTCTGGCCGCCTACCAGGGCGAGATTACCGGCCCCCTGCGCATCAGCACGGTGTCTACGGGTAAGTACATTGCGCCCTACCTCCTAGCTCCGTTCATCAAGCAGCACCCTTCATTGGACATTAGCCTCAATGTTTCGAACAAAAACACGGTTCTGCAGGAGTTAACGGGCAACGAAATCGACCTCGCGCTTGTATCGCTCAAGCCAGAGCTTCGCGTTGAAGAGTACGTGCTCATGGAGAACGAATTTGTGCTCGTCGGCGCCAAGCCCCCTGTTTCTGCCGAAGTCTGGTCACCCGACCGACTCGGAAGCATTCCGATCCTCTTTCGCGAACCCGGTTCGGCCACCCGACAAATGATGGAACGCTACCTTCAGCAGCACGGAATCACCGTGAAGCGCAGCCTAGAACTCACCTCGAACGAGGCCATCAAGCAGTCGATCAAGGCCGGCCTGGGGTATTCCATCATGCCCAAGGTCAGTATTTTACCTGACCTCGAGCAAGGAAAACTGTTTATTCAACCGGTGCGCGGACTCCCCATTCGCAGCCAGTGGTCCTTTATTTGGCCCGAAGGCAAAAAGCTAAGCCCCCAAGCCCAGGCATTTCTCGACAACGTGCACGAGCACGCCCACGAGCACCTTCAGCGCTTTCAGTCCAAGCGCATGGGTACGCCTAAATTGTAAAATCACCCAAGTCTATGCTCTTTCTCATTGCTGCCCTTCAGCTTGTACAACCCTTAGTGCCAGCAATTCCTGCACACGAGCACTTCACTGTGCACGCGGACACTAGCATCAGTTTTACGCTGTACAACCCGCTGCTCAAATCCATTCCACTCGTTATTCCAGGTGTAATGAACCCTAACCTATCGCCTCTTTCGCGAAGCGGGGTTACGCTGGCCGTAGGGCAGCAGATCTTTATCATTCGGGATCGCAAGCGCGAACTGCTTTACACGGTTCCCGCGGATCTCGCACCAGGTACTGAGGTCAATTGCGCAACATTGATCGAGAATCTTAACGCACGAAAAGATTGATTTGAGGTTCCGCAGCAAAAAACCAACGGATAAACGAAAACCCCGCCGAGATTCGGCGGGGTTTTTTTGGTACTTGGTGGAGATAGTCGTTGTACGCTCGCTGCGCTCACGTGCACCGCGGCCTCCCGAGAAGGGAATCCCAAACCTCCTCACTGCGCAAGGGTAGTTTTCTTTTTTTAATGCGACCAAACGCAAGCTTTCGTCGCATTAAAAAAAGAAAACCCCGCCCTGATCGGGCGGGGTTTGGGATCATCTTGTGGAGATAGTCGGAGTCGAACCGACGACCTCTTGCATGCCATGCAAGCGCTCTAGCCAGCTGAGCTATACCCCCAAGTGGACGGCAAAGGTAATAAACGCTTGCTTACGTTAGTAACCGAATCCAAGGAAGTCGTAGTGCCAACTTGGGCCCATGAACGACGACCTCAACTACCGCCTGGCGCTGGACCGCATTGAGCGGACGCACCGGCAAAAACTGACCTGGCTGCGCCAACTGGCTCCGAACTGGAGCGAATTTGAATCCGCCTCGGCGCGGATTCCGGGGCAGTGGACCAAAGTGGTGCTACAGACTGTGCGCGAGATGCAGCGGGCCGATGAGCAGCACCGTGCCCACGGAATCCAAACCCTTGTGCTCGGCAGCCCCGACTATCCGCGGCGATTGGCTGAGATTCCGGATCCGCCTCCCGTGCTGTATGTAAAGGGG
The DNA here is from genome assembly GCA_965657195.1 of uncultured Schleiferiaceae bacterium. Classification (GTDB taxonomy): domain Bacteria; phylum Bacteroidota; class Bacteroidia; order Flavobacteriales; family Schleiferiaceae; genus TMED14. The sequence goes on along the minus strand of CBFHNK010000009.1, from coordinate 5,304 downwards.
CAACTTCGCGAGGAGCCGCGCTGCCTCGCTGTAGTGGGCACGCGCAACCCCAGCCCGGACGGACTCCTCATGGCAGAGTACTGGGTGCACGAGTTGGCCTTGGCGCAGCCTTGTATTGTCAGCGGACTCGCACTGGGAATCGACGCAGCCGCCCACGAAGAGGCCCTGCGGTCGGGCCTGACGACGTGGGCCGTGCTGGCGCACGGGCTCGAGACCGCCCACCCGGGGCGCAACGCGCGACTTGCCGAACGGATTCTGCTCGAGGGGGGCGCGTGGATTTCGGAATGGCCGTTTGGAACGCCGCCGCGGGCCGAGTTTTTCCCGCGGCGCAACCGCATCATTGCGGGGTTGAGCGACGGAGTACTCGTGGTTGAGGCGTCGATGAAGAGTGGGGCTTCGATTACGGCCAAGGTCGCGCACGGATACCACCGGAGCGTGTATGCGCTTCCGGGGCGAATCAGCGACGTCCACAGTCAGGGTTGCCTGAGTTTGGTGGCCGACCACATTGCCGAACTTGCACTGCACCCCGCACAGCTGCTGGATGGAATGAACTGGGATTCCGCGCCGAGTGCGCAACGTACCCACCGCATGGGCCCTGCGGCTGACGCACTGCTCGACCTACTCAGCAGCCCGATGCGTGTCGAAGAGCTTCAGCGGCGCACGGGACTCAACACCGAAGATATTCTCGCGACCCTGGCCCAACTGATGTGGTCCGGGCGCGTGGCCGCTCGCAGCGGGAGCTACGTCCGTAAATCCTAAAGTGGAGCGTCAGTCGTCGAGGTCCTCGGCCACGTCCTCATCGGGCGTGGCGTCGTCGGCTGGGGTGTCGCTATCGTCGTCTTCGTCCATGAAGGCCTCCATGCGGCGCTCCATTTCGATCGAAACCTTAAACAAATATTTGGTATCGCTCGTCTCCAACGGAACCGCCCGGACGGTCTCTCCCTTTGAGTTTTTGAACGAAATCATGTCTTCGGGCGCAAAACCCTCAGGGTAACGGTCGGTAATCAGCGAGAGCTGTTCCGAGGTAATGTTCTTGTAGTCAACGATAATGCGTCGCTTTTCCATGGGGGTAGATTACCATTTAAGTATCCACGCAAACATAAGCGGGGCGACGATTGTAGCATCAGACTCGACAATAAATTTTGGAGTATCGATGTCGAGCTTGCCCCAGGTGATTTTTTCGTTCGGAACGGCTCCGCTGTACGAACCGTACGAAGTGGTCGAATCCGAGATTTGGCAGAAGTAGCCCCAGAACGGGATGTCCTCCATTTCCATGTCCTGATAAAGCATGGGAACCACGCAAATCGGGAAGTCGCCCGCGATGCCTCCGCCGATCTGGAAGAAGCCCACCGAAGGGGCGGTCGGGTTCTTGGGATTGCGGCAGTTGGCCACGTACCAGTCAGCCAACCAGGCCATGTACTCGATGCCCGACTTCATGGTGCTCGCCTTCAGCTCGCTCTTGATGACGTAGCTCGCGAAGATGTTGCCCATCGTGCTGTCTTCCCAGCCCGGAACAATGATGGGCAGGTTGCGCTCGGCGGCGGCCAGCATCCACGAGTTGGCGGGGTCCACCGCAGAATCGTACTCGGCCGCAAACTCAGGCAGACGAATCATCTGGTACATGTACTCGTGCGGAAAGTAGCGCTCGCCCTTGGCCTCGGCCGACGACCACACTTTGTGAATGTGGTGCTGCAGTTTGCGAAACGCCTCCTCTTCAGGTATGCAGGTGTCGGTCACACGGTTGAGCCCGCGGTCGAGCAGGTCGCGCTCTTCGGACGGAGTCAAGTCGCGGTAGTGCGGTACGCGCTCGTAGTGGCTGTGGGCCACTAGGTTCATTAGGTCCTCTTCGAGGTTGGCGCCGGTGCAGCTGATGATGTCGACTTTGCCTTGGCGAATCATTTCGGCAAACGACCGGCCCAGCTCTGCGGTCGACATAGCCCCCGCGAGGGTAACCATCATTTTTCCGCCCGCGGTCAGGTGCGCTTCGTAGCCCTTGGCGGCGTCGACGAGCGCGGCCGCGTTAAAGTGCTTATAGTGGTTTTCGATGAACTGAGAAATGGGTCCGCGGGACATGGCAGAAGTAGATTAAAAGGATTGCTGAACAAACGTACGGAGCCTCCGGGGCTCCCCAAAGGCTTAGTAGCCGAGAATTTTGAGCATGGACTTGTAGCTCTGCTCCTTGGCGAACAGGCGGGTGTTCCAGTCTCCGTTGGCGTCGCGGCTGATGACCACGTGCTTGGGCGCGGGGATCAGGCAGTGCTGGATTCCGCCGTACCCGGCAATCGACTCTTGGTAGGCCCCGGTGTTAAAAAACCCGATGTACTGCGGCGTGTCGGCCTTGAGCTTCGGCAAGAAGATCGCGTTGGAATGCTGCTCGGAATTGTAGTAGTCGTCGCTGTCGCAGGTGAGTCCGCCCAAGAGCACGCGCTCGTAGTCGTGGTCCCAGTTGTTGATCGCGAGCATGATGAAGCGCTTGTTGATCGCCCAGGCATCGGGCAGCGTGGTCATAAAGCTCGAGTCAATCATGTACCACTTCTCGCGGTCGTTCTGCTTCTTTTCGCCCATGATGCTGTAAAAGGTCGCGCCGGATTCGCCCACCGTATAGCTGCCGAACTCGGTAAAGATGTGCGGCTCTTCGATGCCCTCGGCGTTGCAAATCTGCTTGATTTGCGAGATGATCTCCTCGGCCATGTACTCGTAGTCGTAGGCGAACGACAAGCTGTTCTTGATCGGGAATCCGCCACCGATGTTCAGGGAGTCGAGCGACGGGCAAATCTTCTTGAGCTGAATGTACACGCGCACGGCTTTGTTGAGCTCGTTCCAGTAGTAGGCGGTGTCGTTGATGCCGGTGTTGATGAAGAAGTGCAGCATCTTCAGCTCGACGTTGGGTATGTTTTGGATGTAGTTCTTGAACATCGGAACCACTTCCTTGTAGCCAATCCCCAAGCGGGACGTGTAGAATTCGAACTTGGGCTCCTCTTCAGCTGCGATACGTATACCCACTTTGACCGGATGCGCGTTCTCTGGATTGACCTGCTCAACGAGCAATTCGAGCTCTTCGCGGTTGTCCAAAACCGGAATCACGCTCGTCCACCCATTGTTGATTAGGCGTGCAATGTTCTCAGTATATTGAGCCCGTTTGTAGCCGTTGCACACGACGAACTGGTCTTTGGTGATGCGTCCCTCTTCTTCGAGTGTCTCGATCAAGTTGATGTCAAAGGCGGACGACGTCTCTAGGTGAATGTCGTTTCTAAGGGCCTCATCGAGCACGAACTGAAAGTGCGACGACTTGGTACAGTAGCAAAAATGATAATCCCCCTGGTAGTCCACCTTGGCCATGGCCACGTTGAACATGCGCTTGGCCTTTTGAATGTGCTCTGAGATTTTGGGCACGTACGAAACCTTAAGTGGCGTGCCGTACTGTTTGATCAATTCCATCACCGGAATTCCGTGCCAGAGCAACTCAGAGTCCTCGGTAGAGAATTCTTGCTGGGGCCACTCAAAGGTTTGCTCGATAAGGTCTTGGTACTTGGTACGCATCGGCGACGAGTTTAAAAGGGCGCCAAAGGTAATCCAACTTTGTTACTTTAAGATTTTTAGACCCAAGTAACTCACTTGGATTCTACCCGAAAACTTCGAACACCCCATTCGTATAGTTGCATCGGTTTCGCTTATTTTCGAGATTCAAAATATTTATGCCCACATTCCGCCCCCAACTCAACGCAGACCTGCCCGCCTCACTGGTGGTATTCTTGGTCGCCCTACCCCTTTGCCTCGGAATCGCCCTGGGCTCTGGCGCCCCGATGCTGAGCGGAATCATCGCCGGCGTGGTAGGCGGCGTAGTCATCGGCGCCCTTAGCGGGTCGCCTTTGAGCGTTTCGGGGCCTGCCGCGGGCCTCACGGCCGTCGTCTTAGCGGCCATCAGCGACCTGGGCTCGTTCGAAGTCTTCTTGGTGGCGGTCGTCCTCGCCGGCGTCGTGCAAATCGCGATGGGCCTGCTCAAGCTGGGCGTGGTGGGCCACTACGTACCCAACACCGTAATCAAAGGAATGATGGCGGCCATCGGGCTCATCCTGATTCTCAAGCAGATTCCGCACCTGGTGGGATACGATGCGGACTTTTTTGGCGACGAGGGCTTTAACCAGGCTGACCACGACAACACCTTTACGGCCCTCGGCCACGCCATTGGGGCACTCAGCCCGGGTGCCGCTGCCGTCGGAATCGCCGCGCTGCTCTGGCTGCAGCTGGCCGAAGTGATCGGCTACGCCAAGACCAAGCTGGGCCGAATCATCCCATCTGCACTTATTGCTGTGGCCGGCGGAACCCTCCTCGCCACCGCACTCCCCCAACTATTGGGCGACGCCTGGGCCGTGGCGACCAACCACCGCGTGCAGTTGCCCCAGCTGTCGTCGGCCTCGTGGGTGGTTCCGCGCTGGGACGCGGTCAGCCAGCCCGCCGTGTGGGCCACCGCACTCACGCTGGCCCTGATTGCCAGCCTCGAAAGCCTTTTGAGCATCGAGGCCGCCGACCGCCTGGACCCGCTCAAGCGTGTAACACCAACCAACCGCGAGCTACTCGCCCAGGGCGCCGGAAACATGGTTTCGGGATTTTTGGGCGGACTACCCGTGACCTCGGTGGTCGTGCGCACCAGCGTCAATGCCCAAGCCGGGGGCCAAACCCGCTGGAGCGCCATCCTGCACGGAGTGATTTTGGCCCTCAGTGTCGTGCTCCTGACGAGCGTCCTGAACCAAATTCCGCTCGCTACGCTCGCAGCCATCCTAATCGCGACGGGCTACAAACTGACCCACCCCAAAAAGGTGATTGCCCCGCTCGTGAAGCAGGGTGCCCTGCAGTGGGTTCCGTTCGCGCTCACCGTAGTGGCGATTTTGCTCACCGACCTGCTCAAGGGCATTGCCCTGGGCCTGCTCGTGGCGACCGTGTTTATTGCCTTCAACGACTTTCGCTCGAGCATTTCGCTGACGAACCTCGGAACCAACTACATCCTGCAGCTGCGCCGCAACGTCAGCTTTCTCAACAAGGGCAAGCTCAAGGAATCGCTCGAAAAGCTTCCGCGCGGATGCGACCTATTGGTAGACATCAGCCAAGCCGACTTCATTGATCCGGACATCGTCGAGGTGATTCACGACTACGCCACCCATGCGGGACTCAAAGGGGTTACCGTGAGCGTGCGCCGGGCCGCCCACCAGTCCCACATTCTCGAACCCTGGTCCTAACTCCCTACAGCCATGCGCGACATCGATCAACTTCTCTTAGCCAATAAGGCATGGTCTGAAGGCCGTCGCT
>CBFHNK010000008.1:13434-42845 GCA_965657195.1 uncultured Schleiferiaceae bacterium | reverse complement strand
ACCCTTCGCCTTGAAATGGGATTTTGCTTGTACGGAAACGATATCGACGACACGACGTCGCCCATTGAAGCCGGACTCGGGTGGATTACCAAGTTCACCAAAGAATTCACCAATTCCGCGGCCCTCAAGGCTCAAAAAGAGGCGGGAGTCGCTCGCAAGCTCGTGGGCATTAAGCTGCTTGAGCGTGGGGTTCCGCGCCACGGATACCCCATCGTAGACGCCGACGGCAACGCGGTGGGCGAGGTAACGAGCGGAACCATGGCTCCGTCCCTCAACGAGGCCATTGGAATGGCGTACGTTCCGACGGCCTCGGCGGCTCCGGGCAGCACTGTGTTTGTGGAAATTCGCGGCAAGGCCCTCAAGTCTGAGGTGGTTTCGCTTCCTTTTTATAAAGCGCAGTAAGGATGAAACTCGACAATGTAGACCGCGAAATTTTGCGCCACCTTCTAGAGGATGCGCGCAAAACCTACACCGACATCGCCAAAGAACTGAGCGTGAGTCCCGGAACGATTCACGTCCGCGTGAAAAAGCTCGAAAAGGCCGGAATCATCAAGGGGGCCAGCCTCCAAGTGGACTACGACCAGTTGGGCTACGGTTTCATTGCTTTTGTAGGCGTATACCTGAGTAAAACGTCGGCTACGCATGAAGTGATTGATGCGCTTAAGGCGATTCCCGAGGTGACCGTCGCGCACATCGCCACGGGCCGCTTTGGAATCTTCGCCAAGATTCGCTGCCAAGACACCAAGCACGCCAAGGACATCATCTTTAGAATTAGCGATATTCCGGGCGTTTCAAACACCGAAACGATGATCGCCCTTGAAGAGCCCATCAACAGCTCCAAGGCCCTACTGACTCAGATCTTGCATTTAAACGACTAACAAGTTACTAGCAACTAGTTGCTGGCCATTAATTTGCGGACGGCAAAGCTCGCCGCGTGGATGCCGAATGATGCGGGAATCCATGCGCTGGTTCCGTAGAACGACTTTTTGAAGTTGCTGCCGTCAGTAAGGCGCACGCTTTCAGGGTTGGCGGTTTCGCTGCTGAATACGACGTGAAACCCTTTGCGAATGCGGTACTCGGCGCCTAAACGCTTGCGGATGTGCCGCGCAAACGGGCAGTTGTAGCTCTTTTCAACCTTCGCAATCTGAATTTTGCTGGGATCCAATCGTCCGCCCGCGCCCATGGAGCTGATGAACGGAATCTTTTCGCCCAATGCCGTCACAATGAAGTTGAGCTTGGGCTGCACGCTGTCAATGCAGTCAAGGGCAAAATCGACCTCAGCTGTTTGGAGCAACTGGCGCATCGCTTCTGGGACGAGGAACGAGTCGATGGCATCGACCCGGCATTCGGGATTGATGTCTAAAATGCGGTCGCGCATCAACCAGGCCTTTTTTTGCCCGTGGGTACTGCTCAGTGCCTGAAGCTGGCGGTTGCGGTTGGTGGGGTCCACGACGTCACCGTCGACAATGGTGAGGCGTCCCACGCCAGAGCGGGCGAGGAATTCGGCGGCGAAGCTTCCGACACCCCCCAAGCCGACCACGAGCACGTGGGCTTTTTGAAGGCGTTCAAGGGCGTCGGAGCCCACCAAAAGTTCAGTACGTTCGAGCCAAGTTGGAAGCATGGCGGCAAAAGTACGGGTGATGGACTTTTGGTTGCTGGTTTCTCGTTTCTGGTTTACAGTTGCTGGTTTCTCGTTTCTTGTTTTTTTTGGTGATGAGCCAAATGGGAAAAGAACCAGGTACGAGTAGAGAGGTACACTATTGGACTGGATCCAAGTGCACCTTTAAGCGACTCACGATAAACAAGAAACCAGAAACCAGTAGCTAAGGACTAGTAGTACGTCTTGCGACGCACCCCCGCAATGTGCTTGGCGAGTCGCATCACCTGACGGGTGTAGCCGTACTCGTTATCGTACCACACATAGAGCACCGCGTTGCGTCCGTCAGAGTGAAGCAGTGTTGCTTCGCTGTCGACAATTGAACAGCACGAGTCGCCTACGATGTCGCTTGACACAAGCTCGGGACTGGTCGAGAACTTGATTTGTTCGACAAGTTTGCCGCGGTACGCGGCGGATTTTAGGGCGGAATTCAGAGCTTCTCGTTCGGTCGCTTTGCTCAGGTTGAGTTTGAGAATGGCGAGTGATCCGTTCGGAACCGGTACGCGAATGGCATTGCTCGTAAACTTGGCTCCGAGTCCGGGTATGGCCTTGTCGATGGCGCTTCCTGCGCCTGTTTCAGTAATCACCATGTTGAGCGCTGCGGCGCGGCCACGGCGGTACTTGGGGTGCATGTTGTCGACCAAATTTTGGTCGTTCGTGTAGGCGTGGATCGTTTCAATGTGGCCTTGCTCGATTCCGAACTGGTCCTGCATCACTTTGAGAACGGGAACGATCGCGTTGGTGGTGCAGGAAGCAGCAGAGAAGATCGTCTCGGTACCCCAGTCTTGGTCGTGGTTGACTCCGAATACGATGTTCGGAATTCCTTTGCCGGGCGCAGTCAAGAGGACCTTCGTGCATCCTTTGGATTGCTGGTGGCGGGCGAGGGCTACGCGGTCCCGAAAGGCTCCAGTGTTGTCAATGACGAGCACATTCGAGAATCCGTAGGTGGTATAGTCAATGTCTTCGGGCTTGGCCGCGTTGATCATCAGCACGGGGCGTCCGTTGACTACAAGTGCGTTTTTGGCGGAATCGGCTGAGACCGTCCCCGGGAATGGGCCGTGGATCGAGTCGACCCGCAGGAGGGAAGCGCGCTTTTCGAGGTCCTCAGCGCCGCCGCCGCGCACGACGATTGCGCGCAAGCGCAATTGCTCGCCGCGGCCTTCTTGGGCGATGAGTTCGCGGGCCACGAGGCGTCCGATGCGACCAAATCCATAAAGGACGACGTCGACGGGTTTCGGGGCGGGGTTGGATCCAGCCGTGAATCCGCTCAGTTTGTGCTGCAAAAAGGCCTTACGCGTGAGAAATGATCCCGCTTCGCGGCACCATTCCGTAGCGAGGCGGCCAAGGTCGAGTGAGGAATTTTGGACTCCGAACTCGTAAATGGCTTGGGCCATGGCCAAACTCTCGGCTACGGTGATTCGCTCTTCAGCCATTACCATTGCGTGCTCGTGGATGTGCAGGACTTCTGAGGCGCGCTGGTCGAGAAGTGCCTGGCGAAAGAGGACGACTTTGACGTTGCGGTCGTAGTACAAGTCGCTTGCAACGTTCACGAGGTCGGCAGCGGATTTTTCGAGCGCAATGCGCGCTTGGACGGACGACGGGTAGGCGTTCGCGGACGGATTCATCAAGGTTTGGTTTTGGGTTGGGTTGTGCCGCAAAGGTAGCCGCCGAAGGGGGCAGGTTCAAGACGATTTTATTCAATTTATCTCAGCTAAGTGGCCGAAATAGAGTGAATTAAAAAAGCCGGTTTTGCGTATTTTGGACACTTAGTCCTCGCAAAACCGGCCTAAGGCCTAGCAGAAGTAATGCTAAAGTGCGAAGGCAAACACCTCGGCTCGGCCGTTGGGTCGGTAGCCCTGCAGAAGCACTCCGTCGCCTGGTCCGAGTTCGCCCAGAATTTTGGCTACGTCGTCCGCGCTTGCCACCAAGCGGTTGTTGAGCTTGACGAGAATAAATCCGGTTGGAACTCCAGCCTCTGCCAGTTTACCGTTGCCAGCGTCTGTGACTTTAACCCCAGAGCGAAGTCCAAAGCGCGCTTTGTCAGAGGGGCTCAACGGTTCAAACGATGCGCCGTGCGACTGAAGCGAGGCGACGTCTTCTTTTTTGAGTACATCGGTATTGCCTTGGCGGTTGCGAAGGGTGACGTTGAAGGTCTTCTCTTTGCCGTCGCGCAGCACGACTACCGACATTTTATCGCCGGGTCGGCGGCTTCCGATGACCTCGAGGAGCTCGGACATTTTCTTCACTGCTCGTCCGCCCGCCTGAATGAGGATATCGCCTTTTTTGATGCCGGCGTCCGCGGCGGCTCCGCCCTCAGTCACGTCAGAAATGTACACCCCTTGGGTTTCGCTGATGCTCAGTTCTTTGGCGAGCTCGGGCGAGATGTCGGCGATGTTCACGCCGAGGTAGGCGCGCTGCACCACACCATACTTTGTGAGGTCGTCGACCACCTTGCGCACGATGTTGGCCGGAACCGCAAAGCTGTAGCCCTCGTAGCTGCCGGTACGGGTGGAGATGGCGGTGTTGATTCCGATGAGGTCGCCGCGGGTGTTGATCAAGGCTCCGCCCGAATTGCCCGGATTGACGGCTGCGTCGGTTTGAATGAATGCCTCGATGGCGGACTGGTTGTCGATGATGTTGATGCTGCGGCCCTTAGCGCTGATGATGCCGGCCGTTACCGTGGAGTTGAGGTTGAACGGATTCCCGACCGCCAGTACCCACTCGCCAAGGCGTACCTCGTCACTGTTGGCAAATGCAAGGGTAGGAAGGTTTTCGCCCTCAATCTTGAGCACCGCAAGGTCGGTGGTCGGGTCGACGCCCACCACTTTGGCGCTGTACTCTTTGTTGCTGTTGAGTACCACCTTGACTTCTTTGGCCTTGTCGATCACGTGGTTGTTGGTCACGATGTAGCCGTCGGGGCTGATAATGACTCCGGAGCCCGACCCCTGAACGATCCGCGGCTGCATCTGGGGTGCTTGGCCGAATCCAAAGAAGAAGTCCTGAAACGGGTTAAACGTGTACCCCTGTTCCACGGATGTTTTTACGTGCACCACCGCATGCACGGCTTGTTCGGCGGCTGCGCTGAAGTCCGTAGAGGTTACCAAAGCCGGATGGTCCGCGACGAGGCGACCGTTGGATTCCGACCAAGTGGCCGAAGAAAATTGGGGACCGCGCACGGCGTCGTACAGGGCTGATCCGCCCACGCCCGCTGCGAGCGCGAGTCCGGTGACAGCCGCAAAAGTTTTCGCATTCATAAACGCACAATTTTTTGGGTTAAATGACGACGGGACGAAATTCAAAAACTGTTCCACGGACTACATTCGCAGTATGTTCCGACGTTTTGTCAAGTACCATGGTAGCGGAAACGACTTTGTCGTTGTACGCGGCTCGTTTGACGCGCTTTGGCCTGCCATTTTGGTCGCTGAAATCTGCCACCGCCGCTACGGGGTGGGCGCAGACGGATTCATGGTCGTGGGACTAGCTGAAGGCGCGGATTTTCGCGTCGACTACTACAACGCCGACGGCGGTTTGGGTTCGCTGTGCGGAAACGGTTCGCGCTGTGCGGTCGACTTTGCGCGGTCCCAGGGTTTGTTTACCGGGTCGGACTGCAGCTTTTTGGCGGCGGACGGCCTGCACACGGCTCATTGGTTCGGTGACGGGCGGGTGTCGGTTCAGTTTAGCGATGCGCCGCGGCCTGTTGCGCAGCACGGCGGATGGTTTGTGAACACGGGTTCGCCGCACCATATTGTGCTGACCGACGACCTCGAATCGCTTGATACGCTCGGCGAGGGGCGGGCCCTGCGCTATGGCGTCTACGCCGCGTCAGGCGGAGCCAACATCAACTGGCTTGCTGCCGAAGGTGACCGCTGCGCCCTACGCACCTACGAGCGCGGTGTCGAGGATGAGACCTTGAGTTGCGGAACCGGTGCGGTAGCCGCTGCACTGGTGGCGCATACCCAGTGGGGATTGCCCAGCCCCGTGGTGCTGGACGTCCGCGGTGGCCAACTTGAGGTGTCTTTCAATTCAAGCCCGGACGGCTTCACGAATATTGTACTCACGGGGCCAGTGGCCCGCGTATTTGACGGAGAATGGACGGCCTAAAACTTCGCGCCCTCGAACCAGAGGACCTCGACCAGCTCGTGCGCTGGGAGGCCGACCATGTCGACGCGGGGCTTCGCGTGGCGCCCTACAGTCGGGCAGTGCTCAAGCGCTACCTCGACGAGTCCCACCGGGACTTTTGGGAGGCAGAGCAAGTGCGCTTCGTGCTCTCTGCAGCCGATGGACGGGCACTCGGGTTATTTGATATCTTTAACGCGCAACCGGTACACCAGCGCGCTGAAGTGGCCCTGCTTGTTGACCCTGTGTTTCGTGGTCAGGGGCTCGGACGCCAGGGCTTGAAGTTGGTCGAGGAATGGGCCTTTGCGCGCGTGGGCTTGCGGAGCCTTTATGCCGAAGTGTTTACCGACAACGCTGCTGCGCTAAACGTTTTTGCGGCAAGTGGCTACGAGCATTCGGGAGTCCTCAAGGCTTGGTACCGGGTCGGACGCGAGTTTCGCGACGTGCAACTTCTACAGCGCTTAAGGTCGTGAGCCGTAAGTCCCGCGCCGCACGCCGAATTCGCCCGTGGTGGTTGATTGCGGTCTTTGCCCTGGCTGCCGTGGCAGTTGGCCTTTGGCCGTCGCAGGATTTTACTTCCGTGCGGGTTTCCGTACCAGTTCCTGTGGACGGAACCCCCGTTCTCAACGTGTTGGACAGCATTGCGAAGCACAATCCTGATGCGCACCTCAACCTGCTCAGGGCGGGAGCTGTGCTCCAGGGAAATTTCAAGGTTCCGCGTGGATACTATGAAATTTCGCCGAGCGAGCCGTGGTGGCGGACGCTTCGAAAGTTGAAAATGGGCTACGAAACTCCGCGCCAACTCATGGTCCGAGGCTACCAGGGACGCACTGCGGTGGTCCAACGCTTGGGAGAAGTTTTTTTTGAACCCGCACACGCGCTCGATTCCGCACTTTACCATGGAGATAGCATCGTCCCGGTGCTGCCGAATACCTACGAAATCTATGCGTCGCTTTCGCCGCGCGAGGTGGCCCAACGCATGGCTCGAGAATTTGATGCGTTTTGGAACACGGACCGGACCGAAGCCGCGCAGCGCTTGGGGCTGAGCCGCTACGAGGTCACCGTCCTCGCGAGCATTGTGCAGGCAGAATCCAAAGAGCCCGAAGAGTGGCCGCGTATCGCCGGAGTCTACTTAACTCGTTTGAAGCAGGGCAAGCGTTTGGAGGCGGATCCCACGGTGGTCTACGCGGTGCTCGATCGAGGTCTTGCGGAGGCGCCCATTCGCCGTGTGACCGGCAGCATGCTTCGGGTGCAGCACCCGTTTAATACCTACCGAACCAAGGGCTTGCCCCCCGGACCATTGGCCACGGTGCACCCGCCGGTGATCGATAGCGTGCTGGCTTCGACGGCCACGGGAGAACTCTTTTTCTGCGCAAACCCTTCGAAGCCGGGCTTTCACCTCTTTTCAAAGAGCTACGCCGAGCACCTTCGCAACCGGAACCGCTACCTGCGCGCCATCACCCGCTAGGCCTGCGTGAGGCCCAGTTGGGTGTTGGTGAAAAAGATGGCTCCATCTACCGCATCGCAGAGAACCACGGCGTCGCGTTGGACTTCGCCGCTCAAGAGCTTTTTCGCGAGGTCGTTGAGAATGCGGCGCTGCACCGTTCGCTTGAGCGGGCGGGCTCCAAAGGCGGGGTCAAAGCCCTCTGCGGCCAAAGCATCCACTGCTTCAGGGGTGAATTCAATGGTGATTTCTTGGTCCGCCAAGCGTTTTTGAACCTCTTTGAGCTGCAGCTGCACGATTCGGCGCACATGGTCTTCGCCCAATGGGTGAAATGTGATGATTTCGTCGATGCGGTTAAGGAACTCCGGGCGCAAGGTTTTGCGCAGCAACTGCTGCACCGCCTCAGGCCCTTCGCCGTCAAGTAGGAGCTCAGATCCCAGGTTACTGGTCATCACCACGACGCTGTGCGTGAAGTTGACCGTGCGGCCCTTGCCGTCGGTGAGCCGACCGTCGTCGAGCACTTGGAGCAGCACATTGAAGACTTCGGGATGGGCTTTTTCAATTTCGTCGAGCAGCACTACGGCGTAGGGGCGACGGCGTACGGCTTCGGTGAGCTGTCCGCCCTCTTCGTAGCCCACATATCCCGGAGGGGCTCCCACGAGCCGCGACACACTGTGGCGCTCTTGGTATTCACTCATATCAATGCGAACCATGGCCTGGTCGTCGTCAAAGAGGAATTCGGCCAGCGCTCGGGCAAGTTCGGTTTTTCCGACTCCAGTGGGGCCGAGAAAGAGGAAGGACCCAATCGGACGCTTGGGGTCGCCCAAGCCCGCGCGGGCGCGGCGCAGGGCGTCAGATACGGCTTCAATCGCCTCGTTCTGTCCGACTACGCGCTGGTGGAGCTCATCTTCAAGGCGAAGGAGTTTGCTTCGCTCGCTCTCGAGCATCTTGCTGACGGGGATTCCGGTCCAGCGCGAAACAACCTCAGCAATGTCTTCAGCACCCACTTCTTCTTGAACCATGGCGCGTCGGTCGGTGCGCAACTCGTCGAGGGCTGCCAGGCCGTCGGTGATGGACTGTTCGGCGGCTGCCAGCTTGCCATAACGGATTTCGGCTACTTTGGCATAGTCGCCGTTGCGTTCGGCTTGTTCGGCCTCGAGCTTTAGGCGCTCGACGTCCTCTTTGGCGCGTTGGATGCGTTCAACCGCTTCTTTTTCAGCAGACCATTGGGCGCCCAAGGCTGTTCGCTTCTCATTGAGCGTGGAGAGTTCCTGCTTGAGTAGGTTGAGGCGTTTGGGGTCGTCCTCGCGCTGGATTGCCTCGCGTTCGATTTCGAGCTGAATAATCTTGCGGTCCAAGTCGTCGAGCTCTTCGGGCTTTGAATTGATTTCAAGTCGGAGTTTTGAGGCCGCCTCGTCCATCAAGTCAATGGCCTTGTCAGGCAGGAATCGATCTGAAATGTAGCGCTGGCTCAAGAGCACCGACTGCACTACTGCTTCGTCTTTGATGCGGACTTTGTGGTGGCTTTCGTACTTCTCTTTGATTCCGCGCAAAATGGCGATGGACGCTTCGGTGTCGGGCTCTTCGACCAAAACTTTTTGAAAACGGCGCTCCAGCGCTTTGTCTTTTTCGAAGTACTTCTGGAACTCGTTGAGGGTTGTCGCGCCCACGCAGCGAAGCTCGCCGCGTGCAAGAGCGGGCTTCAGGATGTTCGCGGCGTCCATGGCGCCTTCGCCGCCGCCGGCTCCGACCAAAGTGTGGATTTCGTCGATGAAGAGAATGAGGTCACCCTCGGCGGCCGTTACCTCTTGAACTACGGACTTAAGGCGCTCTTCGAATTCGCCTTTGTACTTGGCTCCGGCGATCAGCGAGCCCATGTCGAGCGAAAATATTTTTTTACCCTGAAGGTTTTCGGGAACGTCTCCGCGCACAATGCGGTGGGCGAGGCCCTCGGCGATCGCTGTTTTACCAACGCCGGGTTCGCCCACGAGAACGGGGTTGTTTTTGGTGCGGCGCGACAGAATCTGTAGCACGCGGCGAATCTCGTCATCGCGGCCAATCACGGGGTCGAGTTTGCCGCTTTCGGCGCGTTCGTTCAGGTCAATCGCGTACTTTTTGAGCGCTTGGTAGCTGCCTTCGGCGGATGCAGATTGGGCTTTTTTCCCCTGGCGCAGCTGGGCAATGACGGAGCTGAATTCTTTTTCGCGGAACCCTGCATCCCTCAGGGCTTGACCCATGGCGTCGCTAGCGGTTCCGATCCCCAAGATGAGGAACTCAAGGCTGACGTAGTCGTCGCCAAATTTTTTGGCTGCAGTTGCCGCTTGGGCAAGGGCATTCTGTGCGGGGCGGCTGAGGTAGCGTTCTCCGCCGTCGACGCGACCTTGCTGGGCGAGGAGGGCTTCGGCAGTACGCACCAAGGTTTCTGGGGCAAGTCCGGCTCGGCGCAATAGGTCTTCAATAAAGGCACGGTCCGCTTCAACGGCCCCCACGAAGAGGTGCGCAGAATCGATGGCCTGATGGCCCAGTTCAGTAGCGCGTTGCTGCGCTGCCTGAAGGGCGGTTTGGGTTTTTACGGTAAGGTTGTCCATACGTCTTCAATGGCTCAATCCACGTGCCCAAGGGGCTAAAACGACAAAAAGGCAGCATTTCAATCGAAACACTGCCTTTTTGGCTCAAGTCTGCCCGAAGGCGCTAGACGCTAGCGGACAAAGCGGCGGGTGTAGCTCTGTCCTTGCCACTCGACTACGGCATTGTACATGCCGGCGGCGAGCTGAGCGGTTTCCCACTCAAGGCGTACGAGGCCACCTTGGTGGTCAAAGTCTTGGGCAAGTACGGGCTGGCCCAGCATGTTGTACACTGTCAACCGAATGCTTCCGCCTTCGTTGGACTGGAAGTCCATTCCAACGGGTCCGCCCTGTGAAGGGTTGGGGCTGATTCCGCTCAAGAATGCATCGGTGAGGGTCGCTTCAGGTGTGCCGATTCCGATGATGTCAATCGTCGAACCGAGCGGAGCCTGTTCCAAGCAGAAGTTGTCGACCGCCCAACCTTCGTTGACGAGGGTGAAGTCGGTTCCGAAGCGGAATCGGAAGATCAAGGTACCTTGATTCTCTGCTGTGAAGTTGATGCTCGAGTTGGCCCAACCGTTGGTGGTGCCCGACCATCCCGGACGAACGTTATCCAGAGAGGTCACGTGCACCGTGTTGTACCACTTACCTGACGGGAAGACGTTGCCCAAGGTGTACCAGTTGATGCCTCCGTTGTAGGACCAGTCGATGCTGCCACCGTCGTGGTACTGCTCAGAGAACATGTTGTGGTCAAACTTCATGGTGTAGGTCACATTGCTGTCGAGTACAAAGAAGGGGGTGTGCAGTGAGCTGCGGCCCATCGGACTGTAGTTACCCGTAAGCTTGGTCATCCATGCTTTGGTTCCGCTGGCTGCGCTGCTAATGATGCTCTGGCCAGGTGTTCCGAATTCCCAGTCGTGCGCAGCGGTCTTGATCGTCGAATGCAGGGGCAGCCATGCCGCCTTGTTCGGATCCTCAAAGTCGTTGCAGTACCCCGTGGCATCGATTGCGATCTTGTCGGACACGATGAATGTCTTGCAGAACTGGTCGTCGGCGGTCAAGTTATCTTGCTTGTCGTTCGGACGGTGCGTCTCGACACAAATGCTGTAGGAGCCGGCTCCGGTATTCAGCCAACCCTGGTTGAATTCGAACCAACGGCGTCCGCCGCGCGGCATCGGTGGATTGTAGACGACAGTCTCGTACGCGGTCCATGCACCGTTGTTCACACGGTAGCGCACCTGTAGGGTGTCTACGGGCTTGGCTCCGGTATTTTCAAGGTATACCTTGAGCGTCGAGGTGTCGTCGGGAACGATCAAGTACTCTTTGGTATCGATGTCGATTGGGGCCATTGAGTTTTGGGGCGGAACATAGATTTCCACATCATCAATCGCCCAACCTGCTCCTGATGAACCGATCGATGTGCCCATTCGGAAGCGAAGGTTCAACGGGTTGCTGTTCAAGTTCCACATTGCGAGCGGAAGGGTAGAAGTGATCCAGTTACCTCCCGTGCTGCCCGTCCATCCAGGTTGGTTGTTCAAAGCTGCTATTCCCGAAGAACCGTAGCTTGAACCGTACCAGTTCTGCCCAATGGTTGCTGTTGCGTTACCCAAAACGTTCCATGTTCCGTTGTTCAAGAACTCGATGTTCGCACCGTCGGTACCCCCAAAGGCAAAGCGGTGCTTGAATCGAATTTCGGCACCCATGATGGTGTCAAAGTTCGTCAGTGGAGGCATGCGCAGGTATTCGTTACCCACACCTTGGTAGTTCTGGTTAAGCCCAGTCATCCAAACGTTGCTGCCTGAAGCGGCGGTGAAGCCTTTGCCCGGTTGCCCCATCTCCCACATTTGGAGGGTTCCGGTTCCGCCCTGAACAAAGAAGGCGTGTTCATTGCCGACACAGTTGTCAAACGTAACTGGTCCAAACGGAATACCTACTGAGGTATTACCCGCGGTGATGCGTGAGGCTGTATCGTTGCGTGAAAAGGCATCGCCGGCCAGGGTAGTGTAGGCTTTGATTTCAAGGTCGCCTTCCCAGTAGACTACTGGCGTAGTCACCGTGAGCGTCGCCTCAGCACCCGCTGCAATGCTCGGTACCGTATACGTATAGGTATTGGTGTTCGATGCCGTACAGAGGTCCTTGACCACTACGGTTACCGGAACATTTGATTTTGTCTGCTTACCGTAGTTGCGCACCTTGAGTACCAGGTTTTGTGGGGTGGTCAAGAACACAGTATTCGGTGGAGAGGTAATTGCGGTAACACCTACATCGTTGTTGGGGTGCTCGTAAATCAGTAAGTCGTCGATGGCGATGTCTGCGGCTTGTCCGGCTCCGGACTTACCGGCAACAAGGCGCATTTTAATCGTTTGACCGGCGTATGCGGACAAGTCAACGAGTTTGTAGGCCCAGTCTCCTGTTTCAGAGGTTTGCTGCTGGCCCGTGATGATCGACGCAGGAATGGTGGTCCAAGTGTTACTTCCCGACGGAACAACTTGCACGCCAAGAGAAGCGATGTCTGCTCCGTGCATAAAGTACCAGAAGGATAGCACCGGATTGGTCATGCCACTCAGATCGACACATCCCTCTTGCTGAAAGAGTGCAAAGGGGCTGTTGGCTCCAAAGTTGCCTTCAGCATAGAGGTAGTTGCCCTTGCGATCTTTAGACCAACGTGGGCCGGTAGCTCCTGTCGGTGTTAAATTTTTGCCAACCATGAATGCATATTCCCCACTGTTTGAAGCGGGTAGCGCAAACCAACCCGAAGGAGCAAAGGTGCCGGGGTTTGCGGTGGTTCCATTGCCCGGTGTCCAACCTGGGCCATCAAAGTTCAAGAAGTACGGGAAGGTACTGATTGGTTGAATGTGCTCGATTGCAATAGGTCCGATGCTGTCGTTGCTGCTCTGTCCGTCACCGCTGAGTTCAGACCAAATGTAGATTTCAAAGTTGGTGAACGCACTCAAGTTGGCCTTCGGTGTGAAGGTGTAGGTCATGGTGTCAGCCATAGCGAAGTTCCCCACCACGGTGTCGCGAAGAATAGTGGTGGCGCCTGTTGAAAGATTTTTTACTGAAAACGCAAGCGGAATTTCGGTCAAGGCTTGCCACCCTTCAGTTCTGAACCGGATTCGCACATCTTCCAAATTGGAATATGTACAGAATCCGTTTTGTGGTTTGAATGATTCCAGTAAATTGAGGTCACGGGTAAAAGGCTGGAAGATCTTGATGTCGTCGATGGCCATGTCTCCGCGGTCATTCGCTGAGGAATTATTCTTCGTACCCACAAATCGCATACGGACGTACTTGCCGAGGTAGGGGTCAAGGTTGATGAACGCCTTGTCCCACGGATCAGCGATTCCACGGTGTGTAGGACCAGTGATGAGGTTTACGCCAATTACGCCCAAATTGTTTAGGAATCCAGCGCCCGTATCAATGTCTACGCGAAGATTACCCATATGTGCGCCGAATTTGTGGTAGTAAAATTCAGCAGCGGCATGCGAAATATTGTCCAACTTCAAGCATGGAGTAATAAATACTGATGTGTTTCCTGGGTTGCCTTGCGAGGCCTCAGTGTAGAGATATTTCCCGCTTCCCGTTGTATGGTCACCAATTGGGCCAGTGCCGAACGAACCGGTCTGACCGGTTCGTACCGACCAGGCAAATCCCGTAGATAGGGGGTTTGGTGAAACCTCGTAGTTGCGGCCAGCTGGAGGGTTACCCAATGGGAATACCCCTCGGTGGGTTGTCCCACTACTGCCGGCACCGGTGCCGGCCATCCAATAAAAGGCCTCAAAGTTCTCTACGTACGGGAATGTTGTGGCGACAAACGGGAAGCTGTTGGGCAATGAAGGGCCACAGACCGCGGGGGGCGACGGGTCGCGCCAAAAAGTATTGAAGGAAACTGCGGCAGCAGTTGAGGGCGAACGCGTGGAGTTTTCGTCGCACGCACAGTCAAAAGCCTCAACCCACCAGTTGATCGTGTCGCCCACGACAAGGTTGGTAAAGTTGTGAAAATACTCAGTGGAGTCTGGGCACGATGCCGTGTTGACTGCTGTCATGTTTAAAATATTCCAAGGGCCACCATTGAGCTGGTAGTGAAGCACTACCGAATCCATACCTGATTTTGGGAGGATATTGTCTGAAGCGCGCAGGCGAACTTGTTCGGTTGCCTGATAGCGAGCGCCAATGGGTTCGCGCCGTGGGTTGAGGTTCCAATTGATTCGAGGCGGAATTAGTTCGCACGGGGCAGCTTCAACTTTGAGGTTGTCGACAAACCAGCCTGCAGTTGTGGCCCCGCCACTTGGAACCCGGTACTGAAGCGCAAACTTCACAAGAACTTGGCTGAATCCGTTGCCGGTTCCGCTTGGACCGCTACCCGCAATGCTTGAAATATCGAAAACCTCGTTGACCCACCAGTTGTTTGTAGGGGCAACGCCTTGACCAAGAGTTGTCGCGCCTCCCCAGTAGTTGGGGGCCGCAGAGTTGGCATACATTACCTCGTTGATGTACCCAAGTGTAGCAAAGCTCGCACTTGTTCCTCGATAATGATTGGAGTCAAGTGTCGTCCAAGTGGCTCCGTTGTTCGTCGAAACTCGAATGTAGCCACGTTGACCAAAGTGAATTTTACCGATGTGGTCAAACGATAGGCGCACAAACGAGTTGCCCACCGTCGAAAAAGCCTGTGTTTGAAAGAAAATAGTATCCTGAGGAAGGACATTGGCATGGTAACTCTTCGTACCGCTCACGCTCAATGCGTTGGTGTCGTTCCAATACTGGATGACACCCGGCTGGGTATGGCTGGTCGAAACATTGAGTGGAGGGCTGTCGAAGTCCTCATAAAAAACAGTAGTGACTTGCGCGTTTGCGCTGAAATTCAGCGCGATGTAGGCGATGGCAGCAAGCCCAAGGCGGCGTAGTAGGTGCGTCATAGCAGGCGTTCGTTCTCGGTTAGGTATAAACCTAGAACCTCAAATATACGAGAAGTCGCGGACGCTACGGCCTAGCGAATGTTCACTCGCAGCCGCGATTCACCATTTAAAAAGCCTTCTAGGCGATCTCCAGGGGTGACGGGGCCGACCCCCGCAGGAGTTCCGGTGAAGAGTACATCCCCTTTTTTCAGCGTAAAGTACTGGCTCACAAAGGCAATGAGGTCTTCAATGGGAGTCAAAAAGTCAGCAGTGCTTCCCTCTTGTACGGTAGCGCCATTTTTTTCGAGGCGAATGTGGTGGGCCTGCGATGGTTCGGGTAGGTCCGACCAGGTACCGAGGACGGCGCTGCCGTCAAACCCTTTGGCGCGTTCCCAGGGGAGCCCCTTGGACTTGAGCTCTGACTGCAGGTCGCGTGCTGTAAAGTCCAAGCCAACGGTCATGGCGTCGATGTACTGGAGCGCAAAGCGCGGTTCGATGTACTTGCCCACTTTGCTGATTCGCACGACCCATTCGATTTCGTGGTGCACGTCCTGGGTCCAAGGCGGAATCACAAACGGGTTTCGCGGCGGCAGTAGCGCGGAATCCGGTTTGCAAAAAACCACGGGCACTTCGGGTACGGCATTGCCGAGTTCTTCGGCATGTGCCCGGTAGTTGCGTCCGACACAGATGATTTTCATCGCTGGCGGAGCCGAATGGCCGTGAGGATTTTTTTGGTAAACAACGGGAAGTCTGCGTTTTGCAACCAAGAGTAGTAGCCGGGATCCTTGAGGAGCACATGGCTGACGCGCTGACCTTTGTACTTGCCAAAGCTGAACTGCTCGTGGCCTTCGGCATCAAACGTGATGAATCCCGCAAAGTCGGCGGCACGGTGCATGGTGCTGAAGTCGCTCAATGCCGGCACTTCTTTGGGAAGGTCCGGGTAGCGCTCGAGCTGTGCCTTGAGTACTTCGTAGGTGGCGCGAACGTCGGCCTCGGCGGTGTGGGCGTTCTTAAGGTCGGCCTGGCAGTAAAACGCGTAGGCCGCGCTGAGCGTGCGCTGCTCTTTTTTGTGAAAGATATTCTGTACATCTACACTGCGGCACTGGCTAAGGTCAAAGTCGCTTCCAGCCCGAAGGAGTTCTTCAGCAAGCATCGGAATATCAAACTTGTTGCTGTTGAATCCGGCGAGGTCACTGCCCTGTAGCAGCGGAAGCAATTCAGGTAGAATCTGCTGAAAAGCGGGGGCATCTGCGATGTCTTCGTTGCTGATTCCGTGGATGGCTGTTGCAGCCTCGGGAATCGGAATGCCCGGATTCACCCGCCATGTTTTTACGGTCTCGGAACCGTCCGGCTGAACCCGCAGCACGCAGAGTTCGACAATTCGGTCGTGGACTACATTGACGCCCGTCGACTCGATATCGAAGACGCAGAGGGGGCGGGCTAAATTCATCAGATTTCGCGGTTCGGATCCCACTGCTCGAGGTAGTCGGCTACGCGGCGCACAAACATTCCGCCCAAGGCACCGTCAACCACGCGGTGGTCGTACGAATGCGAGAGGAACATTTTGTGGCGGATGGCAATCACATCTCCTTCAGCAGTCTCAACGACTGCCGGCATCTTGCGGATGGCGCCGAGGGCCAGAATTGCTACTTGGGGCTGGTTGATGATTGGCGTTCCGAGGATGTTGCCAAAGCCTCCGACGTTGGTGACCGTGTAGGTTCCGCCTTGAATGTCGTCGGGCTTGAGGGCGTTGGAGCGCGCGCGGTTGGCCAGTTCGTTGACTTCCTTGGTCATGCCGCTAAGGCTCAATCGGTCGGCGTTTTTAATGACGGGAACGATGAGGTTGCCGCTGGGCAACGCCGTGGCCATTCCGAGGTTAATCGGTTTGTGGTACACGATGTTGTTGCCGTCGACACTCACGTTGATGTTCGGGAAGTCCTTGATGGCCTTGACCACGGCCTCCATGAAGATGGGGGTGAAGGTGAGTTTTTCGCCTTCGCGCTTTTCGTAGCCCGACTTGACTTTTTCGCGCCAGCGCACAATCGCAGTCACGTCGGCCTCGACAAATGAGGTGACGTGCGGAGCTACGTGCTTGCTCATCACCATGTGGTCGGCGATAAGCTTGCGCATGCGGTCCATTTCGCGGATTTCGTCGCCAGGGAATACGTTGGGCGCCGGAGCCTTAAATCCGTGGCCAGCTGCTGCGGTGGCGGGACTTGTTGGAGCAGCGGGTGCCGGTACAGGTGCGGCTGAGGGAACCTCCAGAGCTGCTTTGGGCGTGCTTAGGTTCACGCCCGAAGCTCGCTGAGCAAGGTAGGCGAGAAGGTCCTGCTTGGTGACGCGGCCGTCTTGACCTGAACCGTCGATGCTGTCGAGCTCGCCGTGCGATACGCCTTCTTGCGTAGCCATGCTGCGCACTAACGGAGAGTAGAAGCGGTTGCCGCTGCTTTTGGTTGCTGGTTGCGTGCTGCTGGCTGTTGGCTGCTCGTTGCTGGTTGCTGGCTGCGGGCTGCGGGCTGCGGGAGCAGCTGCGGGTTGCTGGTTGCTGGCTGCGGGAGCAGCTGCGGGTTGCTGGTTGCTGGCTGCGGGAGCAGCTGCGGGTTGCGGGTTGCTGGCTGCGGGAGCAGCTGCGGGTTGCGGGTTGCTGGCTGCGGGAGCTGCGGCTTTGCCGTGACCCGTATCGATGTGGGCAATGACCTGACCCACTTGAATGACGTCGTTCTCGTTGAACAACTTCTTGACCAAAACTCCGGCAACGGGCGACGGAATGTCGCTGTCCACCTTGTCGGTGGCAATGGTTAGCACTGATTCGTCCAATGCAATGGAGTCACCTTCGTTCTTCAGCCATTGGGTAATGGTGGCCTCGGCTACAGATTCGCCCATTTTGGGCATCGTCAATTCAAACATGGTCAGTTGGGTTGTTCGGCAAATTTACGGCACAGGTTGCCGGCGCAGAAGTGCATAAACGTCTAAATCCGCGTGCCAACGGCTTGCGTAACGTCGGTCGGCTTCGAGGTCCCATTCCGCGACCCCGCTCGGCGCCACATGCGGAACCACGCCCGGCTTGAGCGGACTCAGCCCAAGGGCAGAGCTGGTGTATCCGACCCAGGATTTGGTTCCGGACCATACCGAGGGCAGCGCAGCGACCAGCCGACGGCCCTGCGGATGCAGCGCGAGTAGGGGGCTAAGCAGGGTCACGACCATCGTGATCGCAGCGTGAAGCAGTGCGCGGCTTCGGCGTACTAAGGGCTTGTCAAGCTCAGGGATCGCGGCATCAGAGGCAAGTCTGCGGTCGTCGCTCCCTAAGGTCCAGTTTGGGTAGACCATTCGAAAGCGGACTCCCTGGCCGCGTTGGGCAATCATGAGGTCGATGCTGCGGCGAAAGGGGATTCCGCCTTGGGCGTGAATGGCCACCATGGCGGGGCGAAAAAGGTTTATGCCTGATTCAATGTGGCCGTCGAAGGGCAAGTCGGTATCGGTGGAATGAGGGTCGGAATGTGCGGTCGGTGCAGGTCGGCCAAGGTGCAGGGTTCCGTGGCGTAGGAGGCCGCGGTTCCGAAGTCCAATGGCCAACCGAAGTACCCGATTGGCCATGGATGCAGATGCAAAAAGAAGGGATGAGAGTAGGACGAGCGCTCGCGAAAACCGCCAGTCTAAGGGTAGGAGGGCGTAGCCCACGAGTAGCGTAAGGGTGGCCAATAAGCTGCTTGAAAACCAGCGGCGAAGGGTTCCGCGTGCTCCGCCCAGGGCAGTGTGCACGGCAAACCAGGTCACGGTGTAGGCCGGTAAAACAAGCCAGCGGTAGGCGATGGGGTAGGCTCCGCCCTCGACGTAGCGGTGCGAACGCTCCCAGTAGCTGGTGGCCGACTCGGCTAAGACGTAGCCCAGTGCGAGGTCCAAAAGAAGCGGGAGCAGCACGGCGGCCCAGCGCTGCACCACGGTGGATGTGGCCTTGGCGTAGATTCCGAAGCGAATAAGCGCGCTGAATGCCGCGGCACGGCCCGCGAAGTGCGTGCGTGCAAAGATGTCCATGGCCTCGTGAAACGTTTTGACGTACTTCCAGGTGGCGTGCTTGGTCGACTCTCCCTTGTAGTGAATGATGGGCGAGGTCGCGAGGTAGTGGTTTTGCCAACCCGCCTTTTGGATGCGGTAGCTCAGGTCGATGTCTTCGCCGTACATGAAGTAGGCTTCGTCAAAACCGCCGAGTTGGTCGAGGATGGGTTTGCGCACCATCATCCAGGCTCCGCAGTGCACGTCGACTTCGGCGTTTTGGTCCTCGGGGAGGTGGCCCAGGTAGTAGCGGGCGAATCGGGGGCTGCGCGGAAAAAGACTGCTCAACCCCAGCAGACGGTAGAGGGCCACGGCGGGGGTCGGCAGGGCGCGTTTGGATTCCGGGAGGAATTCGCCCGTTCCGTCGATCATGCGGCACCCGAGGGATCCGACTTCGGGGTGGTCGGCAAGGTAGGCCAAGGCCGTGGCGAAGTTGTCTTCAGGCACTACGGTGTCGGGGTTGAGGTAGAGCACCACGTCGCCGGTGGCTTCGCGCAGGGCGAGGTTGTTGGCGCGTCCGAATCCGAGGTTGGTTGGGGAGGCGATCCAGCGGACCTCAGGGAACTGCGCGGTGATCCACTCGCCGCTTCCGTCGGTGGACGCGTTGTCGACGACGATGACTTCGACGTCAAGACCCTTGGACGCAGCCTGCACCGAACGCAAGCATTGGTCAAGAAAGGCCTTGACGTTGTAGTTGACAATGAGGACCGAAAGGCGCACGGCGTGAAGTTAGCCTTTAATCGTTTGCTCGTAGGGGACGCGCTGCTCGACGGCCCGACTCAGGGTGCGCTCGTCGGCGTATTCAAGGGCGTCTCCGACGGGGAGCCCGCGCGCCATCACCGTAAGGTTGACTCCCAGGGGCTGAAGGCGGCGGTAGAGGTAAAAGGCCGTTGTGTCGCCTTCCATCGTGGTGCTAAGCGCAAACAAAACCTCAGTGATGCCTTCGGCCGCAACGCGCTCGACAAGGTGGTCGATGCTGAGGTCGCCGGGCCCCATTCCGTCCATGGGCGAAATGAGTCCGCCCAGCACGTGGTAGCGGCCCCGAAAGGCCTGGGTGTTTTCAAGGGCGAGCACGTCGCGGACGTCTTCAACCACGCAAAGCGTCTGTGCATCGCGCCGTCCGTCCGCACAAATGCTACAGATTTGCGTATCACTGAGTGAATGGCACTGGCTGCAGAGCGTGGTCTGTTCGGCGAGGTTGTGAATCGCGTCGGCCAGCTGCAGCATTCGGTCGTCGCCCTGCTGGATTAAATGCAGCGCGAGCCGCAGTGCGGACCTTCGTCCAATGCCCGGAAGCCGCGCCAATTCGCTCACCGCGCGCTCTAAGGCTGCTGAAGGAAGTTCCATCGTCCAAAAATACGGCATCTTTGTGCCGATGATGAACGGACCCTACCTCGTGCTCGCGGTGCTCGCGGGCTACTTTGCACTCCTCGTCGCGGTGGCCCGCTGGGCGGCTCGGCGCCACGAAGGCAACGACCAGTTTTTTACCGGCGGACGCCAAAGCCCGTGGTGGCTCGTCAGCTTCGGAATGATCGGCGCCTCGCTGAGCGGTGTAACCTTCGTCTCGGTTCCGGGCTGGGTCAGTACCGCGCAGTTCAGCTACCTCCAAATGGTATTGGGCTATGTGGCGGGCTATGCCGTCGTGGCGTTTGTGCTCTTACCGCTCTACTACCGCACGGCCACAACTACCATCTACGGATACCTCGACCAGCGCTTTGGTGTGTCGGCCTACCGCACCGGAGCCTGGTTTTTCTTGCTCTCCCGCTGGGTGGGCTCGTCGCTTCGTCTGTTTTTGGTGGCTACCATTTTGCACGACCTCGTGGCGGAACCCTTCGGGCTTCCCTTCGGAGCCACCGTGGTGGCGGTCCTCGCCTTGATTTGGCTGTATACCCACCGCGGCGGAATCCGCACCGTCGTGTTCACCGACACCCTACAAACGGCGGCCATGCTCGGCGTACTCATTTGGGTGCTGGTCGTGCTCTTGGGTAGGCTGGGGGTAGACCACGCATGGGATTGGCTCTGGGCGCAACCCGAGTCGCAGTGGTTCTTTCCCGATGCCTCTGACGGGCGGAACTTTTGGAAGCAGTTTCTCGGCGGAATGTTTATCACCATCACCATGACCGGCTTGGACCAGGATATGATGCAAAAAAACTTGACGTGCCGCAACCTGCGCGAAGCCCAACTCAATATGATGGTCTTTAGTGCGGTGCTTGTCTTTGTGAATCTGCTGTTTTTGGCGCTTGGCGTAGTGCTTTACCGCTATGCGGGATCCGTCGGAATCGACGCTTCAGGCGACGGACTGTTTGCCGCGGTCGCGATGTCGCCGGGAATGCCCGCAGCCGTCGCCGTGCTCTTTGTGCTCGGATTGGTCGCCGCGGCCTATTCGAGTGCGGATTCCGCGCTTACCGCGCTGACCACCTCATTCTCTGTGGATATTTTAGGGGTTGAACGCATGGATTCAGTGCGTGCAGAACGCCTGCGCCGCCGTGTCCACATCGGAATGACCGTCGCCGTTGGCCTGCTCATCATCGGTATTGAACCATTCGCCGATCCCAGCATCATCAAGACCATCTTTACTGCCGCCGGCTATACCTACGGGCCACTCTTGGGGCTTTTTGCCCTTGGCCAGCTGACCTCGGTGAAGCCTTCATCTCGCTGGATCCCCTGGGCCGCGGTGTCCAGCCCGCTGCTTACGTATGCCGCGAGTTGGGCTGCCCCTAAGTTCTTGGGCTACACCTTCGGATTCGAACTGATCCTGCTGAACGGCTTGATCACCGCGCTTCTCTTGGCGTTGGGCCCCAAAAACAAGTAACCAGAAACTAGTTTCTAGTTTCTGGTTGCTGGTTGCTGGTTTCTGGTTTATCGCTTCACTACAGCGTTTCGTTCCGTTTGTGCGCCACGCTGAAGTTCTACGATGTAGGTTCCCGCAGCGAGTCCGCGCAGGTCGAGGCGGTTGCCCGTTGGCCACGGGCCATTAGCAAGTGTGCGTCCCGCGAGGTCGGTGATTCGGAATCCGTCAGGCATCTGATCACCCTGAACACTGAGGAATCCCTCGGTGGGGTTGGGTGAAAGAGTCCAGCGCAAGCCGGTTTCATCCAGACCAATCGAACTGATGGTAACGGTATCGGCGAGTACGATGCTGCCGCAGGCTCCGCTCACGGTAAGCGAGACGGGGTAGGTACCCGCCGCGGTGTAGGTGTGGCGCCCGATGGCAGTGGTCGCGGTGGTTCCGTCGCCAAAGTTCCAGAGGTAGTTGAGGCCTACGCCCTGAACGGCCGTCGCCTGGCCCCAGAAGGTGAAGGCGGTATCGGTCCGGTAGGTCCAGTTTGCCGCGGTTTGCGGGAAGCTGGTGAGGGTGAGGGTGTCGGAATCGGTTCCGCCCGAGCCGTTAAGGCTGAGCACGATGGTCTTGCTACCCGGAGAGAAGTAGTAGACCGAGTGCGGTCCGGGACCACTTGCGACGCTCGGTACCGAGCCCAAGCCAAAGTTCCACTGCGCCAAGGCGGTTCCGGGATTGACGGCGGTGAAGAGAACCGTGTCGAGCACACAGGTGCTGTCGCTCACGCTCGCACTGGCCACAGCGACCGGAGCCGAGGCACCCAAGTCGTAGACCTGGACGTTGTCCACGTACAGGTTGTTGCCGTAGCCGTTGATGCCGACGAATCGGAACTTCACGCTCGGGCCTGAAATTCCGGCCGGCAGCGCAATGCTGTCGCGGCGCCAGTGGCTCGCAAGCGACGGAAGGAAGTTAGTGGTTTGTGAGGCTTTGGTGGCAAGGGTTGTCCCTGACTTCAAGTACCCAGTGGGCTGCCAGCTCGAACCACAGTTCGTGCTGTACTCCACACGCAGTCCGTCGACGTAGTTGACGGGGTCGTAGGGTGCGTAGGCCACGTCAAAGACGAGGAAGGGCAGGGTGGTTCCGCTCAAGTCAATACTCGGCGTAATCAGCCCGTCTTCTTGAGGTGCATTGTTGTAGTTGAAGAAGTTGATCGTCATCGAGTTGGTGGTGGTTCCGGTGATGCCGATGCTGTTTGCAACCGCCCACGTGAGTCCGTTGTCGGGGTTGTCCACCGACCACCCGAGGGGCAGGCCAGGGGCAAAGGGCTCGGCGAAGGGCAGTGGGGCGCCGGCCGTCAGGGTGATTGAACCCGTGGCGGTGTCTGATCCAAAGCTGTTACTCGCGATGAGCTGGACGTTGAATGGGGCCAGAGTCGTGAAGCTGACCCAAGGGTTTTGGCTGGTCGAATCGGTTCCGTTGGTGAACGTCACGCCGCTGCGCGGAGTAATGACCCAGCGCCAACCCGACGGGCTGTTGCTCGACTGGTCGAACAACTGCACGACTTGGCCAAGGCACGGAGCAGCCGAAGGAAGCTGCACTGCTGCTGCTGGTGAGGAGGTCACTTCGCTGATGCTGATTCCGTCGATGGCGATGTCGCTTGAGGCGGCGTTGCCAGTGATTCCGCGAAAGCGAAGCACCACATTACCCCCGATGTACGGAACCAGGGAGGCGTTAATGGTCAGCCAGTTGCTGCCTTGGTTGCCCATGATGGGGGCGATGGCATCAAGAGTCCAGCGGCCACCTGAAAGCACGTCGACGTGAAGTTCGCCTTGGCCGTTCCCGAGCATGTGCGCCGAGAAGGTGAGCTGGGGCAAGCTCGCGTTGGTCAAGTCGATGCAGGGGCTGTAGAGCAGCGCTTCAGAGTTGGTGCAGCTCGACGACTCGAGGTAGAGGTATCGGTCGTTTGCGCCGCCGCCGTTGGAACCGCCGGTAGGTCCCGTGCTTGACGTGGGTGTCGTGTTGGCGTTGGTGCGCCAGTCGTGAATGTCTTCGCTTCCGTTGGTGGCGTTCACCCAGCCTGCACTCAGGGAGCACGCGGTGGTTCCGCAGTTAGCCGTGGTGGGGCAGTTGCCAAAGGTGTCGAAGTTTTGGGCGAAGGGCAGGCTTGATGGGGTGCCGCTGGCGACCACCGTGAACGATTGCACGAGGGTGTCGTTGTAGGGATTTTGGTCACCAGTGAGCTCGGTCCACACACGCAGTGCGTAGGTGCCCGCGGTCGATGCACTCACCGTGCCCGTTAAGGTGGCTACCGAGCTTTGGCCGGGGTTGAGGTTGACGCTGAGGGTATCGCGCTGGATGCTGCCGCTTCCGAGCTGGAAGGCAATGGGGACACTCGTCAACGGCGTCGTCGCGGGATTAAGGACGCGGACCTCTACGGGTAGACCTCCCACGGGCTGGCAGTCGGGCATGCGTCCCACGGGGTTAAGCACCGCGGTCAGTGCGGCGTCGTTGGTGACGAGGCAACCCTGGATTCCCGCGGGCTTCTCGATTGCTACGGCGCGCTTGCCGGCGCGTCCCGCCGGGGTCAGCGCGGCCACACTCACCCATTCGGCGGAGTTGGGGTTGCTTCCAGTGAATACGAATGCGGTGCTGGTCGTGGTTCCGACCGAATCCATGTACTGAGGACCGAGTTTGTAAACGACATAGCCCGCCGCACCCGGAACCGGCGACCACGTGACGCGGAACGAGTCCGGGCAGGTCCACTGGTGGTTGAGGTTGGTGGGCACGCCCACACGGCTCATCACGTAGTTAGTGGTGTCGCCTTGGGTGCCGCGCGTGAGGCGCAGCCACATCTGGTCGTTGACGCCGGTCGGAACCTGCCAGTTGGCCTGAGTCGCCGTCGCGCCCGGGTTGGCAATGCTCACCCACGTCGCGCCGTTGTCTTGCGAGTAGCTGAGCTGGTAGGGGCTTCCGTTGGGCTCGGCATCCCAACGCACCGGCGTTATTTGGCCCGGAACCAGGACCTCGCCTCCAATGGGGTAGGTCAGTTCGACGTCGGCGGCCAACGTAGTCCAGGTGACCCAGTACTCTTGGGTTCCGCCTTGGGCGATGCTCCCCGACACAATGAGGTCGTAGTCGCCTGCAGCGGGGTTGAGGACTTCAAACTGCTCGGCGGTGTTGAGGCTGTCCACCGCTTGTACGGCGGGGCTGTTGAGTGCGGCAGCAGTTGGGGTGGGGTTGAGGACCCATGGCAGCCACGATGAGGCACCTTGCTTGAGTTGGCCATCGAGGTCGTTCACCAGGGCGCGGCCGGCATTCAATGTGGCGGCGGGGTCGGTCCAGTGGAGCATCACGCGCAGCACCTGCTGCCCTGAGGGGATGCTGATGCGGATGGTGTCGGTTCCGCCCTGGGCCAGGGTGTCGCGTACGAAGTGGTTTTGTTCGATGGTACGGGCGGCGCGCAGCGCGTTCATTCGGCCGTAGCCGTAGATGAAGTCGGGTCCGTTTTGACCGAGGTCGTCGGCGGTATTCATGAGAATGGCCTTCATGAGTCCGCCGTGGGGGTCTTGGCCGCCGTGCGTTTGGCGGTAGGCGTCGTAGAGTTGCGCAAGTACGCCGGCGGTTCCGGGACAGGCCATTGAGGTTCCGGTTTTGAATCCGTATCCGTTGGGCGAAACGCAGGAGTAGACGTTGGTTCCGAGTGCCGACACGTCGGGCTTAATGCGGCCGTCGTGGGCGGGGCCGCGGCTGCTTGAGCTGGCAATGGCGTCGTTGGCTTGTACGTTGGCCACGGCAATAACGTTTTTACCTTGTTTGTGGCCACCTGTGATGTTGCCCCATCCTGAACCGGCTCCGTAGTTGCAGTTGGCGGTTCCGTTGTTACCGGCAGAAAAGACGTGCATGAGGTGGTAGTTCTGCACAATGTCTTGGTCGACTTGCTGCGTGAACGAGGTGTAGCCTGTATTGCAGCCGTTGGAGTAGCTGCTGGCTGTAACGCGTACCCCGTAGGTCGTGTAGTGGGCATCGACGCTGTTGAGGTTTCCAGGGTAGCTGTAGTACACGAGTGATGCGCCCGGAGCTTGGCCCTCCCCGTCGGGGTCGATGTTGCCGGCGCCCATGATGGTTCCCGCAACGTGGTCGCCGTGGTCGCCTTGGCTGGGACCGCTGAGGTTGGCCGTGATTCGTCCCTTGAAGTCGACGTGGGGCTCGATGTCGCCGTCGTCGCCGTGGCCGACCACTACGCCGGTGCCGCGGTAGTTGCGTCCGCCGGGGAAGGGTACGCGGATCGCTGTCGCTCGGTGGTTTTTGGTTCCGATGAGGTTTTCGGGCTCGCCCGGAGCCTCTTTAGGCTGTACAAACTGCACTTCGGGAAGCGCGGCAACGCGCTGCAGGTCACTCGGGTTGATCCGAACACTGATTCCGTGCGCCGAGGTGGCGACGACCGTGCCGATGCGGTCGAGGTTGGCAGAGAGCGCTGCACCTGAGGCGGTCGCGAGCGGAACCACGACCAATTCTACCTCGCTGCCCACCCACGCGTAGTCTGGGAACGATCCACTGGCAAGGGTGCTACTGAGTTTCATGGCTCCGGTAAAGGGAGCCGCGCCGCGAAGGGGAAGCTGGGCGGCATAGTTCCACGCTTGGGTTGCGTTGACGGGAATCTCGACGAGGTAGGCGTTGAGCGGGAGGTAGCCGTGGTTCACGGCTCCGCGCGCCGACCAATTGGCCCACTCGAGCTCGGTCAGCGGACGCGCAAAGGCGAATACGCGCACCACGCGCTGGCGGGATTCGCCCGCTAGAGGCTTCGAAAGCGCACTCAGATTAACTTCAGTGAGCTGGTAAACACCAGACTGCAGGAGTACCCGAGCAGGCTTTGTGGCGTCGGTTTGAGCGGAAAGTTGGAGGGCCACCACGGCGGCCACGGCAAGTAGGCGTAATTTCATCGGCTGAATACGGAATAAGAGGCACAATTTAGAACCGGAATGCACAAGTATCGTTTAATGTTTGCGTGGGCGCTCATCTTAACTGCGGCAACGGCCCAGCCTGTGCAGCGCATTTTGTACGTCGCGGCGCACCCCGACGACGAAAATACCCGGCTCATCGCGCACTGGTCGCGGGCAGAGGGTCGAGATGTCGCCTATGTGAGCCTCACCCGCGGGGAAGGCGGCCAAAACTTAATTGGCCCCGAATTAGGTCCTGCGCTTGGCGCCATTCGCGAGGCGGAGCTTCGCGCAGCCCGACAGATTGATGGGGCAAAGCAGTACTTTACGTCAGCACCCGATTTTGGGTACAGCAAGAATCCTGAGGAAACGTTTACAATTTGGGATCGCGAACAGATTCTGGGCGAGTTGTTTGCGCGTGCCGCAGAATTTCGACCCGACGTGATTGTGACGCGCTTTCCGCCCGACTCGAGGGCCGGCCACGGCCACCATACCGCCTCGGCGATGTTGGCCTTGGATCTTTTTGCCCGCCTGCAGCGGGACCGAATGTGCAACGGGGATTGGGCTCCGCGCGCCGTGTACTGGAATACCTCGACGTGGTGGGCGAAGGACCTCGAGAATGCGTCCTTGAGCGACAGCTTAGTGCGCCTGCAGATTGGTGGCTACCACGAGGCGTTGGGCAAGTCAGTGCTTCAAATCGGAACAGAGGCCCGCAGCATGCACAAGTCCCAAGGTTTTGGCGCAGAGAACGAGCATGGGTACAAGACTGAGTTTTTGCAGTTGCTCGCAGGAACTCCGGTGGATTTCACGGCTTCGTTGCCGTCCAACCTCAGGCAAGATATGCACATTTGGCGCGAGGTCCGAGCCGACCGCCCATGGTACACCGAACGCGACAGCATCGCGCTAAAGCGCACAGAGGTCTTCATCAATGAAGGCAGGGAGTCCGTAGCAGTGGACGGCGCACTACTGGCGCCTGGCCAGCGACTCGAGCGTGAAGCTAGTCCGCTCCAGCAAGCATGGCACGTCACTTCGGACCGGGTCAAGGGGGAGCTACGCCGCCCAAGCATCCCAGCGGATCCCCTCAGTGTAGCGTTGGATGTGCCGAGTTTGATTGCAACGACAAAGCGCCCGTACGATGTTCAGGTTCGGTTCACGCGCTGGGCCTTGGCTACGTCGTTTGACGTGGAGGTCCATGTTCCCAAGGGGTGGAAGTTGCTCAGCGCCAAGCGCATAAAGTGGACGGCACAACCGGGTTCCGCCCTCGAGTACGGCGTCACAGTGCGCCTCGAGCCTGGAAGCAATCCGGTCGATGGCGAGCTCACATTCACGATGGATGGCAACCCGGTGCGCCGCGTTGTCGAACTGCGCTACGACCACATTCCGCATACCGAAGTGTGGGTAGATGGCGGAATTCCGCTGCGCTTTGTGCCCATGTCGCTGCCCACCGCCACGGTGGGCGTCATCGAGGGAGCCGGCGACGACGCTGCACTTGCGCTCACGCAGCTTGGGTTTGCAGTGCGCCGCCTCGACCCCTTGAGCATGACCGCGGCCGACCTCGACGGACTTGCGGCGGTGGTTACCGGAGTCCGTGCCTACAACGCAACCCCCGGAATGGACCGCGCGAATGCGGTACTCGAGCCCTGGATCCGCAACGGTGGCCGCCTCGTCATGCAGTACGCGACCGCAAGCAACGACCGTACGGCGAGTCAAATGGGCCCGTTGCCCTTTGCGTTAGGCCGCCAGCGGGTAACGCGCGAAGATGCGGTTCCGCAGTTTTTGGCGCCCCAGCACCCGTTAATGACGACGCCCAATGTGCTGGATGCGAGCGATTTCAATGGCTGGGTTCAAGAACGGGGACTCTACTTCGCCCAAACCTGGCCCGCCGAGTTCACACCGCTCATCGCTTGGTCTGACCCGGGCGAGCCTTTGGCTCAGGGTGCGCTCATTACGGCCCGCTACGGCGACGGAAGCGTCACCTACT
The DNA here is from genome assembly GCA_965657195.1 of uncultured Schleiferiaceae bacterium. Classification (GTDB taxonomy): domain Bacteria; phylum Bacteroidota; class Bacteroidia; order Flavobacteriales; family Schleiferiaceae; genus TMED14. The sequence goes on along the minus strand of CBFHNK010000008.1, from coordinate 14,422 downwards.
GTGCGCTGTCCTTGTTCCGCCAATGGCGCGCAGGCGTGCCCGGAGCATACCGAATTTTGGCCAACCTCGTCGCACATGACCGCTAGTTTGCGCCCGCTCGACCTCGCTGCGCTGGTGCTCACGATTGGCGGAATCGCGATCTACGGCATGTGGAAATCGCGCCAAAAGGGCTCTGCAACCGAGTTTTTAAGTGGTCAGCACCAGACCCACTGGCTGACGATGGCGCTCGGAATTCTCGCCACACAAGCCTCAGCCATCACCTTTTTAAGTACGCCTGGTCAGGGATTTGGCGACGGACTTCGCTTCGCCCAATTCTACCTCGGAATGCCGCTGGCGCTCTTCGTCCTCGGAGCGTGGGTTGTGCCACGTTACATGCGCAGCGGAGCCCGAACCGCCTACGAATACCTCGAAGGTGTTTTTGGTCCGCGGGTTCGTGGTTTGGCGGCTTCCCTTTTTCTTATATCGCGGAGCCTGGCGGCCGGCATCACCCTTTACGCTCCGGCGATTGTCTTGTCGGCACTTTTTGGGTGGAACCTCAAGGTCACCGTCTTGGTGATCGGCGCAGTGGTCATTGCCTACACTGCATTTGGAGGCTACAAGGCAGTTGAAGTCACGCAAACAGCCCAGATGACGGTGATTTTGCTCGGACTGGTTGCCGCATTTGTGGTGCTGCTTCAAGGGCTCCCCGAGGGGCAGGGGTTGACCGAGGTTTGGTCGCTCAACCGTGCCTACGGGCACACGCAAGTATTGGATTTTGAGTGGAATCCAGCAAGCCGCTACACGGTCTGGTCGGGGCTTGCAGGCGGATTCTTTTTGGCCATGGCCTACTTCGGGACCGACCAAAGCCAAGTCGGTCGCTACCTCGGGGGCAAGAGCCTCACTGAGATTCGGCGCGGATTCCTGTTTACCGGACTAATCAAGTTCCCCATGCAGCTCTTCATTTTGAGCCTCGGGCTGCTCTTGCTGGCCCGAATGCACTTTGCCGACG
>CBFHNK010000008.1:0-13424 GCA_965657195.1 uncultured Schleiferiaceae bacterium | reverse complement strand
GACGAGCCCCTTTGGCACAATCCCGCCGTGGCCCGCGAGTGGGTTGGAATGCGCCCCGACCTTGACGCCCAGTGGGCCGAAGTCAACGAGCAGCGCCAGCAGCTTGCTGCCCAACCTGAAACCCCGGAGCGCCAAGCCCAACTGGCCAGCCTCCACGAGAGACGTAACGCCCTAAAGGCTGATGCCGTGGCTGAGGTGCAAGCCACAGCGCCCCACCTCGAAACCAAGGACCAAGACTACGTCTTTTTGGGCTGGGCACTGGGCCACATGCCGGTCGGCCTGCTTGGCCTTTTGCTCGCGGTGATCATGGCCGGAGCCATGTCCAGTTCCAGCGCCGAAATCAATGCGCTGGCGGCTACCTCAGTCATTGACTTCGGTCGCGTGCTCGGGCTGCGTGAAACGCTTCAAACGTCTCGTTGGGTCACCGCGTTTTGGGGTTTGGCCGCCATGGGCGTGGCCCTTTTAGCGAGCCTTTACGAAAATTTGATTCAGCTCGTCAACCTCATCGGTTCGCTATTTTACGGGCCGATGCTCGGAATCTTTGTGTGCGCCTGGCTCTTTAAGCGCCTCCCGTGGCGGGCGGTGTTTTGGGGCGGAATCCTTGCGGAATCCGCCGTCCTTTCGCTCCACGCGGCCACTGTGGCGGGCTGGCTCGAACTCGGCTACCTCTGGTACAACCTTATCGGCGCCGTCCTCGTCGTGTCGCTGGCGTGGTTGCTGCCGTTCCGCGCCCCGCGGGCGTAGCCGACTTCTCGGCATAAATAGCCTCCATGCGCTGCACGATTTCGCCGACGGCGGGGCAAACCAACGCGTTCTTCGCGGTGAGGTCCAAAATCTGCGCCTGCTTCACGCGATCGGTGTGCGGGTACTCGCGGCACGCCTTCGGTCGGTCTTCGTAAATCGAACAGGCGTTGTCCGCTTCCAAAAAAGGGCAGGGGAGCTGCCTGAGCACCCAGTCGCCGTCTTCGTCCAGGCGCAGGTAGCCCGCTTCAAAATCGGCGGTCTTTAGGCGCAAACGCTTTGCGACCCGCTCTTTATCGCGCTCGGTCCACAGCGGACCCGTCGTCTTGCAGCAGTTGGCACACGTCAGGCAGTCCGTTTTGTCAAACACGGCCTCGTGCAGCTCGTGCACCACAGGGTCCAGATCCCGCGGAGGCTGCCGTTTTAAACGCTTTAAAAACGCCTCGGGACCCTTCTTCACTCAGCCCGAAGCTTTTCGATGAAGGCCGTGGTTTCCTGAAGCCATGGCTCGTACTCTGGGGTTCCGGGCCCGTAAAACCCGCTGTAAATCTTGCGCACTCGACCTTTTTTGTCGAGGTAAATGGTCGTCGGGTAGGACGAAAAGTTGGCGAGCCCATCGAGCACGCGCTCCACGGCTCCGCGCTCGGCACGGCCCGCGAACAAAATGGGGTAGCGAAGGTCCAGTCCGCGTACAAACTTGTCGACGGCGGCAAATGCTTGCTCGCGCTCCGCGCTCCGCTCAAAGGTCAAACCAAAAAACTGCACGTCGGGGTAGGCCGCGTGAAACTGCCTAAAGGCGTTGCTTTCGTCGACGCAGTTCGGGCACCACGAACCCATGATTTGAATCACGGCGGGCTTGCCAAGTTCAGGGCTAAAAACTGCGCCGCTTTGGTAGTGCGGAAGCGAAAACGTGAGTGATTCGACCCCCGGCTTGAGGCCGGCTAGGGTAGTGGGGTCGGCTAGCTTCGCGTCGGGATCGGCCTTGCCCGTAATGGCCTGGTCGCGTGTGGCGCTTAGGATTTGCCGTCCGCGGACGGCTCCGCCCTCGAGAAGCTCTAACTCAAACACGTAGGCAAACACTCCGTTGAAGGTGCTGAGGTGCACGCGGTTGCCGCGTCGGTTTCCCGCGAGGTAGCGGTAGTCGCCGGACTCGGTCATGATGGTCCCGGTGACGATTCCGTCCTCGCCCTCGCGGAGCACGGCAATCCCCGGATTGCCCTCAGCGGCCGGCTGGTCAGGGTGGTGAAAACGCAGCGCGTAGCGGTCAGCTAAAGGTTGCTCTGACCCTTGTGGATTGGGGAGCGCAAACCGTGGGCGCTTGCCCAAAGTCAGCAAAAGAGGGTACTGCTCGCCGCGGTCAGGGCGGATCCAAAATCCGTCCATTGCACGGCCGGCGCGACGCCACACCAGCTCACCTGGGAAGTACGGGATTTCGTAGCGCTCGTAGCCGTCGGGAGTGGCCCCCGCGTAGGCCAAGAGTATGCGCTCGTCACCGTTGGCTACGTACATGTCTGGGCGCATAGCACCTTTGCGCTGCAGCATCACCACGTCAAAGGGTAAGATCCAAGCTGGTAGGCCATCTTGAGATGGACGCAGGGTGATTTCTGCGTGGAACCACGTTTCTTTGGGGGCATTTAGTGCGCGCGGCTGTGCCACCACGACCCACGCGGCGAGTCCTAGGATGAGGACAAAAATGATTTTCATTCCCCCAAGTTAGTACTGCCGGAGCGCTTCGCGGTACGCGTCGACCCGTGCGGCCAATTCTTCGCGTACGCGGCGGTACTGACCAGCACGGTCGGCCTCGTCGAGGTGGCCTCCGAGTACGTTGAAGTAGTACTTGATTTTGGGTTCGGTTCCGCTCGGACGCGCCGTGATGCGGTCGCCGTTGGCCATCACCAGTTGAATTACGTTGGATGCGGGCAACGTCAGCGCGCTCGTCGAGCCATCGGCCAGCACCCGCTTACTACGCTGCTGGTAGTCGACCACCTCGGCCACCGGAACCCCTGCCACCTCAGTCGGAGTCGCCGTGCGCAAGCGCGCCATAATCTCCTGAATTTCTTCGAGTCCGCTGCGGCCGGGTTTGGTTACGCTCAGCAGCTCGTCCTGGTGCACTCCGTGTCGGGCGTACAGGTCGAGTAGCGCCAGGTAGAAACTCGATCCGTTCACCGCATGGTATGCCGCGGCCTCAGCGAGCAGGCAGGCAGACCCAATGGCGTCTTTGTCGCGCACAAAGTCGCCCGCGAGGTAGCCGTAGCTTTCTTCGCCTCCGACCACGAACGTTTGCTTGCCTTCGCGGAGTCGGATTTGCTCCGCAATCCATTTAAAACCGGTAAGTGTTTCGGTGGCTTCCACGCCGTAGTGTTCGGCCACCCGAAGCAGCAGGGGCGATGTCACCACGGTGCTCGCCACGAAGGGGTTCGCAGGCATGCTTCCTTGGGCGGAACGCTGCGCGAGCACGTAATCCATGAGTACCGCCGCCGCTTGGTTGCCGTTGAGCAGTACCAGGTCTCCGTGGTCGTTGCGGACGGCAATACCAACGCGGTCGCTGTCGGGGTCGCAGCCCACCACAAAGTCGTACCCCAGTTCTTCAGCTCGGGCCACGGCGAGGGCCAGCGCAGCTGGTTCCTCAGGGTTGGGAGAGTGCACCGTGGGAAAGTTTCCGTCCGGCGTGGCCTGGGCCTCAAGCACGTCCACTTTGGTGAACCCCCACCGCTTGAGCGATTCGGGGAGCAGGGTAATCGAGGTTCCGTGCAGCGCCGTAAACACGATGCCCAACTGGGCGTTGCCTTGGCGGTTGAGCGAAAGCGTTTCGAGCGCACCCAAGTAGGCCTCGTCGGTCTCGCGGCCGAGGGGACGCACTGCGCCGGTTCCGCCCGACCACTTCACGTCAGCCAAGGTCACTGCGCGCACCGCAGCCAGCAGCTCTTTGTCTTGTGGCGGAACAATTTGCCCGCCATCACTCCAGTACACCTTGTATCCGTTGTATTCCTTGGGGTTGTGCGAAGCCGTGATCACAATTCCCGCCGTACAGCCGTGCAGGCGCACTGCAAAACTGAGTTCCGGAGTGGGGCGGAGCGCATCAAAAAGCCATACGTTCACCCCGTTAGCCGCCAGCACATCCGCCGCTACGCGGGCAAATTCCGGAGCTTGATTCCGCGAATCGTACGCAATCGCCACCGAAGGCGTCGCACTCGCCGCATTGACGTAGTCGGCCAACCCCTGGGTCGCAAGGCCCACGGTGTAGCGGTTCATGCCGTTGCTGCCAAGACGCATAAGTCCGCGCAATCCACCCGTTCCAAATTCGAGTTCCGTGTAAAACGCCTCGTTGAAGGCCGCCGGATCCGAATCCTGCATGCCGCGAATCGCAATCTTGTCCGCCTCATCAATGGGACTGTTCAACCAAATTTGCGCGCGCTCCAGGGCGCCGGAATCCAAAATCGTACTCATACGTGGCAAAGGTCGCCACGGATCGGTGCTTATTCAATCCTTCGCGCAGGATCTGGTATAAATCGGTGAATTACCCTTCGCGCCTTCGGCGCTCGGGCTTGGGCGCTTCGCGCCTTCGGCGCTCCGCGCTAGAGCTGCTTCGCAGCTAAAGCCCCTTCGGGGCAAGCATACACATCTGACCGTTTCTAGTTTCTAGCACGTGCCTTTGGCACTGAGTGCTTTGAGTACTTGATGTAGATGAAGCTTTTCTGCAACGAGTGGCAAAAGCCAGCAAAAAGAAGCAAGCCGCCAGCAGCCAGGGGCCAACGAGCCAACTTTGCTAATCGGCCAACGAGCCAACCTTGCTAATCGGCCAACGAGCCAACCTTGCTAATCGGCCAACGAGCTAATCTCAGCTAATCTTGCTAATCAGCCAATCTCAGCTAAAACGCCGCCATCTGCACCGCCGCCACCGCCGCTTCTTCGCCCTTGTTGCCGAGACTGCCTCCGCTGCGGTCGAGGGACTGCTGATAGGTATCGTCGGTGAGCACACAGAAGATGACGGGAGTTTTACCGGTGGCGTTGAGGCGGGCGATTCCGTAGGTCACCCCTTGGCAGACAAAATCGAAGTGGGGCGTTTCGCCGCGCACCACCGAGCCGATGGCGATTACAGCGTCGTACTCGAGGGACTCGGCGTGCACCTTGCATCCGTGGATGAGTTCAAAGCTTCCAGGGACGTCAAAGCGGTCCACGCGGTCGGCGCGAAGCTGTTCAAGTACGCGGGTCGCCCCGTCGGCGAGGGCGTTTGTGATTTCGGAATTCCAGGAACTCACCACCAACGCAAAGCGCCGCCCTTTAGCAGAAGGAGCGGCGCTGAGGTCGAGGGGTCCGCGCTCGGCGGTAGCCATTACTTGGCTGCGAGCTTGGTTTCGTAGTAGGCAATCAACGCGTCGGCGTTGGCACCTTCGGCAGAGGTAGGGAAGTCTTCTTTGATCCGCTTCGTGTACTTGAGCGCAGCGCTAAAGTCTTCATTGACTTCGGCGGCGATTGCTGCCTTTGACAAAAAGAAGGGGGTAAAGAAGTCGTTTGCATCAAAACCAGCGGCCTTAACGTAGAATTCTTGGGCTTCCTCGGGTTGGTTGAGGTCGGCAAACGCGTCGCCGATGGCGCCGGTTGCGATGATGTCCAAAAAGGTTCCGTCGCCGTCAAACTCCTCGAGGTAGTCGATGGCCTCTTGGGCGTTGCCCATGCCGAGGTAGCAAAGTCCGGCGTAGTAGTTGGAGAGGTTGCCGGCTTTGGTTCCGGAATATTCGTCAGCGATGTCCAAAAAGCCCATGAACTCGGCATTGCCGTTCAGGGCAAGGCGAAGGGAGTCTTGAGAAAATACGTCCTGAGCCGCGTACAGCTCGAGCTGTGCCTCTTCTTCTGCGGGCTTCACGATGAACTCTTGGTAGCCCCACACTAACGCCACGGCCGCAATAATGCCTCCGACCGCATAGGTCAGTTGCTTTTGGTAGGTGTGAAAGAGGGTTTCGGCCTTGCTCAAGGTCTCTTCAACCGCTTCGATGGGGCGCTCGACCAAGTCGATGTTTTTGCTGTCTTTTGCCATAGGGCGGCAAAGATAGCCAAAGCACGCATACCTAGGTACTTTTGCATCATGCAAGATGTAGTGCTCGACCACCTCAAGTTGGTCCACTTTAAAAACCACGCCCAGGCTGAATTTGCCTTTTCGCCCAAACTAAATGCTTTAGTCGGTTCTAACGGGTCTGGAAAAACCTCGGTCCTAGATGCCGTGCACATGCTGTGCATGACGCGGAGCTACTTTCACTCGAGCGACGCCCACTGCATTCAGTTTGACGCTCCGTTTTTGGTCGTGCAGGGTGAATTCCGTGCGGAATCTGGAGCAACTCCCGTCTACTGCGGCCTCAAACGCAGCGAGAAAAAAGTATTTAAAGCAGACGACGCCGAGTACCCGCGCTTGTCCGAGCATTTGGGTCGCTTTCCCGTAGTCATGATTAGTCCGGGCGACCACGTGCTCCTGCACGGCGGATCCGAAGTTCGCCGCAAGTTCATGGACGCCGTCATTGCCCAATCCGACCGCGGATACCTCGACGCCCTTCAAAACTACCAGCGCGCCCTCAAGCAGCGCAACGCCCTGCTCAAGTACTTCGCGGCTAACCGCACGTTTCAGGCCGACATGCTCGAGCTCTACGACCACCAGCTCAGCGAGTACGCACCCGTCATTTTTGCCGCGCGAAGCGCGTTTGCCGCCCAATTCACCCCGATGCTTCAAGAGGCCTACGAGGGCATCTCGGGCGGACGTGAACGGGTGGAGCTCCGCTACGAAAGCCTCTTGGCCGAGCAGAGCATGGCAGATCTGCTTGCGGAACGCCTTTCAAAAGACCGAGTGCTGCAGTTTACCTCGGCCGGGCCGCACCGCGAAGACCTTGACTTTACGCTCCACGGTCATCCGCTGCAGCGCGTCGGGTCCCAGGGGCAGCAAAAGAGCTTCTTGATTGCCCTTAAACTTGCCGCGTTTGAAGTGCTTCACCAGGCACTTGGTCGCAAGCCCATTTTACTGCTTGACGACGTCTTTGACAAGCTCGATGCACAGCGGGTCGAAGGTCTGATTCGCATGGTCAACGACCACCGATTCGGCCAAATCTTTGTCAGCGATACCCACCCAGAACGCACGGCAGAGCTCCTGAAAGCGCTCGACCAGGAATCCGTAGTTCACGAACTCACCCACGCCTAAGCGATGCCGCGCCCCAACCTCGAAGGCCTCGGCGACGTGCTCAGCCGCATGATTGCGCCGCACCGGCACAAGCCTGCGTTTCAGTTGGCGCTGTGCCAGATTGCGTGGCGGGCACTGCTCGGCGAAGCCTCAGTCCAGAAAACGCGCAAGCTGACGTTTTCAGACGGAATCTTGACCGCCTACCTCAATTCCGATTCCCTGCGCCACGAACTGAGGGCCCAGCAAACGCGACTTCTTCAAGGGCTTCAAGAAGAGCTCAAAGACCAGCTCGAAATCAAGGAGTTGGTCCTCAAATAAAAAATCCCGCCGAGGCGGGATTTCGAACAAAATCCGGGTATAACCGGATTTTACTTTTTTTCACACAGCTTAAAACTGCTCGCGGCCGCTGAAGAAAAACGCGCCTTCGATGGCTGCGTTCTCGTCGCTGTCGCTGCCGTGCACGGCATTGGCGGCAATTGACTGGGCGTAGAGGCGGCGGATGGTGCCCTCGTCTGCTTTGGCAGGGTCGGTGGCGCCGATCACGGTGCGGAAGTCAGCGACGGCATTGTCCTTCTCGAGGATGGCAGCTACGATGGGGCCGCTGGTCATGTACTCAACGAGTTCGCCAAAGAATGAACGCTCGCTGTGCACGCCGTAGAACTCAGAAGCCTCGGCCACGCTTAGGCGGGTCAACTTCATGGCTACGATGCGGAATCCAGCCTTGTTAATGTGGTTGAGAATGGCACCGATGTGGCCGTTGGCCACGGCGTCGGGCTTGATCATCGTAAAAGTGCGGTTCGTAGCGCTCATGATAAGTTGAAATTGAGGTCGTAAAATCGGCTGCAAAAGTACGAAATTTACCCCATGATTCACGACGTACTGCAGGCCCTTCGGCAGCGAACCCACCAAATCCTCATCACCACACACTGGAATCCCGACGGCGACGCCATCGGTTCTGCGCTGGGCTGGGCCCACTACCTCAGGGCTTCGGGGCACCAGGTTCGCGTGGTGCTTCCGAACGCACCCTCTAAGCCCATCCAGTCGAGTCCTGGCTATTCGTCTACGTTTGTGACGGTGGCCGAGGAGCGTCCCGACGAGGCTGTCGAGGTGTTTCGCCGTGCAGAACTTCACTTTGCCCTCGACTACAATACGCCGTCGCGGGTGGGTTCCGCCCTTGAACCCATGGTGCGTGAATTCGCGGGGCGCCAAGTGCTTGTGGACCACCACCAGCAGCCGGACGGGCTTTTTGCCGATGCGTACAGCAACACTGCCAAGGGTTCGACCTCAGAAATGATTGCCGACCTCATCACCGCCGACGACGGATGGGGTCAGGTTGACGTGGCCTGCGCCGAAAACCTACTGATGGGAATGATCACCGACACCGGCTCGTTTCGCTTCCCGTCGACCACCGCGCACACCATGGCAACGGCAGCTCGCCTTATTGAGGCAGGCGCCCAACCGCACGCCATTCACACTCGGCTCTACGACGCCAATCCGTTGAGCCGTCTGCATACGTTTGGCCACGGCCTACAAAGCGCGGAACTGCTCGCTGGCGGACGTGCCGCCATCTTGTCCCTAAGCCTTACGGACCTTGAGTCTGCCGGCTATGTTGCGGGTGACAGCGAAGGACTCGTAAACTGGGGGCTATCGGTGGACGGGGTAGAGGTGAGCGTACTTCTTCGCGAAGATGCGGCGGGACTGGTGAAGATGTCGTTTCGCAGCACCGGTGATCGCGACGTCAACGAATTTGCGCGCAGCCACTACAGCGGTGGGGGCCACCGAAATGCCGCGGGCGGAGCCTCTTCGCTCGGACTTGCCCAGCTCAAAGAAGAACTCACTAAGAAGCTTTCAGAATGGCTCGCCTAATCGTTAGCGCCCTGCTTGGGGCCATTGGTCTTTGTGCAGCTTCGTGCCAGCGGCCCGAAGAGGCACAACCAGCCCAGCAACTGACTTCAGCTGAAGTTCAGGAACGGCTAATCGAGCAAAACCGTGCGGCGCTTGAGCAGGAGCGCGGATTCATCAAGGAATTTATGGATTCAACGGGCTGGGCCTTTCAGCCGGCGGGTTCGGGTGCCCACGAATACCGAGTCGAGCAGGGTAGTGGTTCCGCCATCCAAGACAAAGAACTCGTGAACATTCGCTTCCGACTTACTGGACTGCGCGGCGACCTGTACCAAGAGGGCGAGCAGGAGGTGCGCGTGCTGCGCGATCCCACGGCCGTTTGGGGCCTTCAGTATGCCCTTCAGCGCGCTCGCCATGGGGACAGCGTGGTGCTGCTGCTGCCTGCCCACCTTGGGCACGGATTTGCTGGGGAGGGAGAAGTTCCGCCAATGAGTCCACTTGTTTATTACCTTCGCGTGCTATGATTAAACCTTCGCTTCTTGCCGCTTCGGCGCTGCTTGCAGTGGCCTGCGGCGCAACACCAGATATTCGCGTGAACAACCAAGAAATCAAGGTCGGAGACGGCCTCTACGCCCTTTTTGAGACCAGCAAGGGCGACATCCTCATTCAACTTGAAATGGAAAAGGCTCCGATTACGGTGGCCAATTTCGTGGCGTTGGCCGAGGGCAACCACCCCAAAGTGACCGTGAAAAAGGGCGAGCCCTTCTTTGACGGACTCATTTTTCACCGCGTGATTCCCCAGTTCATGATTCAAGGTGGCGACCCTGACGGCCGCGGAACCGGCGGTCCTGGGTACCAGTTCCCCGACGAATTCCACCCCAGCCTTCGCCACAACGGCCCTGGCATCCTGTCGATGGCCAACAGCGGACCCGGCACCAACGGATCGCAGTTTTTCATCACCGAAGTCGCAACCAACTGGTTGGACGACCGCCACAGCATTTTTGGCAAAGTAATCGCGGGCCTCGAGAAAGTGACCGAGATTGCCAATGCCGAGCGCGACCCCCGCGACATGCCCAAAACGCCGATCACCTTGAAGGTGAAAATTATTCGTCAGGGCAAGGCGGCTAAAGAATTTGACGCGCCAAAGGTCTTCACTGAAGGGCTTGCAGGAGCCGAAGCCAAAGCCGCTAAAGAGGCTGCTGAAGCTGAAGCCAAAGGCGCCGCGCGCGCAGCTGAGTTTACCTGGTTTACCAACGGAATGGTGAATTCCGCCGAGTTCGAGAAGAAGTATGCCGAGTGGGTTGCTAAGGCCGAGAACCGCGCCGAAGGCCTCAAAGTTTTGGTCGTAACCGAAGGCGAGGGAGAGCCCATGGCTGACGGTGACCAAGCATTGGTGCACTACGCCGGATACCTGAACAGTGGTAAGCCCTTTGACACGAGCGTCAAAGAAGTAGCCAAGGCTTGGGGCCAGTACAACCCCCAGCGCGAGCCCTACCAAGGATTTCCCGTGACGTGTGGCAACCAAGGCCGTGTGATCAAGGGTTGGCAGCAGGGCCTCATCGGCCTCAAGAAGGGCAGCCACGCCAAGCTCATCATTCCACCGGCCTTAGGCTATGGTGAAGCAGGTGCTGGCGGAGTTATTCCCCCGAACGCCACGCTCGTGTTCGACGTGTGGATCGAAGACGTGCTGAAGTAAGAATCAGTTCGAACTACTGAGAAGCCCTGCCATTTGGCGGGGCTTTTTGTTTGCTGCTGGCTGCCCGGTGCTAGTTGCTGGTCGAGAGTGCCGTGATCGCGTCGCGCAGCTCGGCAGCCCGCAAGAAATCCAGCTCTTTGGCCGCCTTTTCCATCTCTTTGCGGAGTTCGGCGGCCTTCGACTTGCGCTGCTCTTCGGTGGCGTACTTGGGAAGGGCTTCGGCCAGTGTCGTTCGGCGCACCTCGGCGGCCGCGGATTCGTTGGCTTTTTGGGCGAACACGTTTGACCGTTCTTTTTTGACAAGCGCCGTCGGAACCATACCGTGCGCCGTGTTGTACGCCTCTTGCTTTGCGCGGCGGCGTTCGGTTTCGCGAATCGTACGCGCCATGGAGTCCGTGATTTTGTCGGCGTAAAAAATGGCCATGCCGTTGACGTTCCGCGCCGCACGCCCAATGGTCTGCACCAGCGAGCGTTCGCTGCGCAAGAAGCCTTCTTTGTCGGCGTCCATGATGGCGACCAGTGAAACCTCAGGGAAGTCAAGCCCCTCACGAAGCAGGTTGACCCCGATCAGCACGTCGAACAAGCCTGCACGCAGCGAATCCATGATTTCGATGCGCTCCATGGTTTCGACGTCGCTGTGAATGTAGCGGCAGCGCACGCCGTAGCGCATGAAGTACTTCGTGAGCTCTTCGGCCATGCGCTTGGTCAGGGTCGTCACCAGCACGCGTTCGTCGCGCTCGCTGCGCAGGCGAACCTCTTCCATGAGGTCGTCGACTTGGTTTTCTAAAGGACGCACTTCAATAATCGGATCCAGCAGACCGGTGGGCCGAATCAACTGCTCGACAACCACGCCGTCGGACTGGCCCAGTTCGTAGTCGGCTGGCGTGGCAGACACGTAAATGGTTTGTCCCTGAAGCTGCTCGAACTCGCTGAACATCAACGGGCGGTTGTCCATCGCGGCGGGAAGCCGAAATCCGTACTCCACCAAATTCTCTTTGCGGCTGCGGTCTCCGCCGTACATCGCACGCACTTGGGGCAGGGTAACGTGGCTCTCGTCAACTACCATCAGAAAGTCGTCTGGGAAGTAATCCAGCAAGCAGAACGGGCGGGTTCCGGGCTGGCGGCCGTCCAGGTAGCGCGAATAGTTTTCGATTCCGGAACAGTATCCGAGCTCGCGAATCATCTCTAAGTCAAATACGGTGCGCTCTTCAAGTCGCTTTGCCTCGAGCGGACGCCCCATTTTGGTGAAGTGGTCGACTTGCGCCCCGAGGTCAAGCTCGATCTGCTTGATGGCCCCATTGAGCATGTCGGGCGTGGTCACAAACAGGTTGGCGGGAAAAATCCGCAGTCGCTCCATGGCCGCCTGCCGCTCGTTGGCCACGGGGTCCCACTGCTCGATGCGCTCGATTTCATCGCCCCAAAAGAGGATGCGGTAAAAAATGTCGCCGTAGGCAGGGAACACGTCGACCGTGTCGCCCTTAACCCTGAAGTTTCCGCGCTTGAATTCGCCCTCGGTTCGGCTGTACAGTGCCTGTACAAGGCTGTGCAAAAACTTTTGGCGACTGATTTTTTGTCCAGGTTCAACCTGTACCTGTTGGCTTTTGAAGGCTTCAGGATTGCCCATGCCGTACAAGCAGCTTACTGAGGCGACCACGAGTACGTCGCGGCGGCCGCTGAGCAGGGCAGAGGTGGTCGACAGGCGCAGCTTCTCGATCTCGTCGTTGATGCTGAGGTCTTTCTCGATGTAGGTTCCGCTGGACGGTATGTACGCCTCAGGCTGGTAGTAGTCGTAGTAGCTGACGAAGTACTCGACGGCGTTGTTCGGGAAAAACGACTTAAACTCTTGGTAGAGCTGGGCCGCCAAGGTTTTGTTGTGCGAAAGGACGAGCGTCGGGCGCTGCACGCGTTCTACGACGTTGGCGATGCTAAACGTTTTGCCTGATCCCGTTACCCCGAGTAGGGTTTGGGCCCGCTCACCCTCAAGCACGCCACGCGACAACGCGTCGATCGCGCCGGGTTGGTCGCCCGTTGGCTTGAACGTGCTTTCAAGGCGGAACCCTCCAGATCCCGTCGCCGCCAGTCCGAGCTCGCTCAGGATCTTGCCGCCGTGGTTGTGCGGACGGCCTTCCATGGCTTAGGCTTCAGGGGTTCCTGGATCCTCGCTAGGGGCAAGGCTGTCTGCTGTCTTTGCGCGCTCGGCTTTTTGGTAGTCGCGGAACCCTTTTTCAGCAACCTCAAGCTCGCGTCGGGCTTGGTCGACCTTATTGAGGGCGTCCTGCACGATGGGGCTATCTGGCTTGGCAAACTGAAAGAATCCCATGTTGTTTTCCATCTGGGCCAGCTTGCGGCGTGCGAGTTCTACGGTCTGGCGGGCAGACTGCATTCCCTGGGCCTTTTTGTAGGCCACGTTGCGCACGGCGCGCTCTTCGCCTTGGGCTCCGCGCATTCCGTCAAAGAAGGCGTTGCCTGCCGCACGAAAGCGTGCCCAGAGCTCGTCGGTGGCCTTTTTGGGCGCAAACCCTGAATCCTTCCACTCTTGCTGGAGCTGCTTCATCTCCTTTGCTGCGGCTCCAAAGTCGGTGCGCTGCGCCAAGGCTTCAGCCTTCTCGACAATCTGCAGCTTGACATCCAACGCGGACTTCAAATTCTTTTTGCGGTCCTTGTAGAAGTTGTTGCGCTCCTTGTACGCCCAACGCTCGACCGCCTTAAAGCGGGTCCAGAGTTCGTCGCTCTGACCGCCAAACGTGCGGCCAATTTTGCCCAGCTCTGTGCGAAGCTCGTTGAGCTTTTCAGTCACATTTTGCCATGCCTGGTGGCTCTTGGGCTCGCGCGCCTTAAGCGCTTCGGCCTCGGCTACTTTGGCCACTTTAGCCTCGAGTCGTGCGGAATTTTGAACCTTCTGCTCTTCAAACTTGACGCGGCGCTTCTCATGCAGCACTGAAGAAGCCGCCTTAAACTGCTCCCACAAAGGCTCTTTATCCTCAA
>CBFHNK010000007.1:44154-44460 GCA_965657195.1 uncultured Schleiferiaceae bacterium | reverse complement strand
GACGTTGATGAAGGTGGAAAAGGTAAGCGCGGAGGTAAAGGATCGGGTGGTAAGACGTCCGTTCAGTCGATCAATGCACAAGTTGAGAAGTCGACCCTCGGTGATCTCGATAGCCTAGCTCGCCTCAAAGAAGAAATGGAAGGCAAAGAGTAATTCCACGCCTCATTCATTGATACGGGCCGCCCACATGGGCGGCCTTTTTTGTTTCTTTGCATAATGACGGTTAGTGTTCTTGTGGATTGGTTAGAACAGCGCGCACCACTGCGCGTACAGGAATCCTATGATAATTCAGGTCTTTTAGTCGGT
>CBFHNK010000007.1:0-44144 GCA_965657195.1 uncultured Schleiferiaceae bacterium | reverse complement strand
GGAGGTATTGCTTGAGGCGGTCGTGCGGGGATGCAATGTGGTACTGAGCCATCACCCGATTATTTTTAAAGGATTGAAGCGCCTTACGGGCAAAACGGTATCTGAACGGACGGTTGCCTTTGCGGTACGCCACGATATCGCATTGTATGCCGGACACACGAATTGGGATAGTATTGCGGGCGGAGTGAGTTTTTCTCTTTCTCGGCGTTTAGGGCTTGAAAACACCAAGGTTATGATGCCGCGTACCGGTGAATTGCTACAGCTGGTGGTGTATGTTCCGAACGAATGTGCATCAATTGTTGCCGAAGCAGCCTTTAC
Source organism: uncultured Schleiferiaceae bacterium (assembly GCA_965657195.1). Taxonomy (GTDB): domain Bacteria; phylum Bacteroidota; class Bacteroidia; order Flavobacteriales; family Schleiferiaceae; genus TMED14. Next base: position 43,826 of record CBFHNK010000007.1, on the reverse strand, counting down.
AGCAGGTGCGGGACATCTCGGCAACTACGATGAGTGCCATTTTGCCTCGGTCGGAACTGGGACCTTCCGACCGCTAGAAGGTGCAAAACCATTTGTGGGTACGCTCGGGACTCGCGAAGTGGCGCACGAGCAGAGATTGGAGTTCGTGGTTCCGGTGGCTTTGAAAAATCGGGTTCGAGAGGCGGTGTGGAAGGTCCATCCGTATGAAGAGGTGGCGCATTCATGGATTTCACTAGATAATTCGTGGTCAGATTTGGGTTATGGTGCAGTGGGTGACCTTCGAGAACCAGTTCGGTTGGGCGATTTTATTGCACACGTTGCCCGTCAATTGGGATCAGACGCAGTGCGCTACAGTAGGGCGGATCTTGACCGCGTGGTGAAGCGAGTTTCGGTCTGTGGCGGATCTGGAGCGGAATTTATTCAAGCAGCCGCTGCTACCGGGGCAGACGTCTACGTTACTGGGGATGCGAAGTACCACGGCTTTCAGGATACTCCCGGCGGAATTGTACTCGTCGATGTAGGGCATGGTGAAAGTGAGCTGCCATTTATTGAAGATTGGGCCGAGGCTATTCGCTTAGAATTCGTTACTTTTGCAGTCCTAATTTCGGAGACAAATAACCGTCCCGTACGTACATACCTAAACCATGGCTAAAAAGTCACCTTCATCAAACGTCGCTTCGCCTTCAGTCGAAGAAAAACTTCGAGCCCTGTATAGTCTTCAGATTGTAGACCGTCGAATTGATGAGATTCGCAGTCTCCGCGGAGAACTACCGCTTGAAGTAGAGGATTTGGAAGATGAGATTGCCGGTCTTGATCTGCGTCGCGCAAAGGTCCAAGATGATATCAACCAAGCTAAGACCGAGGTTAAGGGTCATAAGCTTATGATCAAGAACTGCCAAGAGAAAATCTCGAAGTACGAGGAGCAGCAAAAGAACGTCCGTAATAACCGCGAGTTTGATGCAATTGCCAAAGAAATTGAATTTCAGGAACTTGAAATCCAATTGGCAGAAAAGCACATTCGTGAATTTGAGGCGTCGCTCGAAAGCAAAACCTTGTCACTAGAGTCAGTTGAGGCCAAACTTGCAGAGCGCTCAAGTCACTTGGAGTTCAAGAAGAACGAATTGGACAACATCATTTTAGAGACCCAGCGCGAAGAAGAGCTTTTGCTTGCAAAGAGCGAGACGCTTTCAGCTGTTGTGGGAGATGACCGCCTGCTGAGTGCATACCGTCGAATTCGCGATAAAGTTCGCAACGGGCTTGCCGTCGTGAGCATCGAGCGCGGAGCTTCTGCGGGCTCGTTCTTTACGATTCCGCCCCAGCGCCAGATGGAAATCGCGCAGCGCAAGAAAATCACAATTGACGAGCACTCTGGCCGAATCTTGGTTGACCCCTTGCTCGCTCAAGAAGAAGAGCAGAAGATGGCTATTGAGTTATCGAGCATTTTAGGTTAATCCCTAACGTACCCCACAAAAAAGCCCGCGATTCCGCGGGCTTTTTTTATGGGTATTGCGCTAAGGATCAGGCGGGTTTGCGCGCCACAAAGAGGGGCTCTCCCAGCGGGAGTCGGTAGCGGGCGTATTCGTCGGCGGGGATGCGGTCGGCGAGGTCCACTCGTTCAACGAGAAATCCAGCGGCCTGAAGGCGGTCAGCATAGTCCTCGCCGTACATGCGGACGTGGTCGTACTGGCCAAAGCGGCGCTCTCGTTCGCGCGGGTCGGTGATGCTCGGGTCTTCGTCGGTAGCGGTGCGACCGGGAATCCATGGAATTTGAAAGATGCCCCATCCGCCAGGTTTCATGACCCGAAACAGTTCACTCAGGCATTGGGCATCGTCTGCAACGTGCTCGAGGACGTGGTTGCACAGTACGACGTCAAAGCGGTTGGCCTCCAGCGGAATGTGATGGAGGTCAAAGTGGAGGTCTGCCAGCGGGGATTCGATATCTCCCGTCAGCACCTTGAGGTGGGGAAGGGCTTTAAAGCGATGGTAGAAGCACTGTTCGGGTGCAATGTGCAGCAACTCAGCCGGGCGGGTAAAAAAGTCAGTGTAGCGCTTTAGGTACAGCCAGAGGAGGCGGTGGCGCTCCAGGGAGTGCGTTCCGGGGGCGAGGACTTCGGGCCGGATGGCTCCGCCGTAGCCGTACGGCAGAAACGTGCGGTAGGATCGCCCGTCGATCGGGTCGGTATACTTTGATCCGGCATAGATCACGGGCGCCAGCCAGCGCAGCGGGGCGCTGAGGCGTATGAGCCAGGGACGCGGAATCCAACGTAGGGCCCAGCGTATCATGCGAAAACCGGGTCGTTTTTGGGAAGCCCAAGGGCTTCGTAGATGTAGTCGAAGGTCGACAGTACCACGGGGCGGCCGTCGACCAACGCGACGTCGTGCTCAAAGTGGGCCGAGGGCTTGCCGTCGCCCGTAACGATGCTCCATCCGTCCTTGAGTTGCCGTACGCGGTGGGTTCCCATGTTGATCATGGGTTCGATTGCGAGGACCATTCCGTCCTGAAGGAGTTTGCCGCTGCCGCGCTTTCCGTAGTTCGGAACCTGAGGGTCTTCGTGGAGCTTGCGGCCGAGTCCGTGTCCGACCAGCTCGCGTACGACGCCGTAGCCTTCGCGCTCGCAGTGCTTTTGGATGGCATGGCCGATGTCGCCTACTCGGTTGCCGCGGCGCATGGCGTCGATGCCCACGTAAAGTGAAGCTTTGGTTACCTCAAGCAGTTTGCGTGTCTCAGGGGACACTTCACCCACTTCAAAGGTGTAGGCGTGGTCTCCATAGAAGTCGTTCATGAGTACTCCGCAGTCGACCGAAATAATGTCGCCCTCGTTTAATGGAGTGTCGGACGGAATCCCGTGGACTACTTGCTCGTTAAGTGACATGCACAGGCTGTTAGGGAATCCGTACATTCCGAGAAAGGCGGGAATGGCTCCGTGGTCGCGAATGAACTCCTCGGCTTTTCGGTCAAGTTGGAGCGATGTGACGCCGGGCTTGATTTCAGCGGCGAGCATTCCCAAGGTGCGCGAAACAAGCTGGGCAGATTCGCGCATCAGCGCGATCTCATCGGCAGTTTTAAGGATGATCATGCGCGCAAAAGGGATGTTCCGGTCATGGCGGCAGGTTGGGGTACGCCCATCCATTCGAGTATGGTGGGGGCTACGTCACCCAATACACCATTGGTAAGATGTAGACCTTCTGTGGGTTCGTTCGTCACAAGAAAGAAGGGCACGGGGCGGGTCGTGTGGGCGGTGTGGGGGCTTCCGTCGGGGTTGCGCATGCAGTCGGCATTGCCGTGGTCCGCGAGGATAAAGAAGCTGTACCCGTGAGGAAGCCCTGCTTCAACAATGGCTTGGGCGCAGTGGTCGACGGTTTCGCAGGCCTTAATGGCTGCCTCGAGTACACCGGTATGCCCGACCATGTCGGGGTTGGCGAAGTTGAGGCAGACGAAGTCGGCTTCGCCGAGTTCGAGTTCGGGAATCAGAGCATCCCGGAGTTCAAAAGCGCTCATCTCGGGCTGAAGGTCGTAGGTGGCCACTTTGGGCGAGGAGCGAAGGATGCGTGTTTCACCGTCAAAGGGCTCTTCGCGTCCTCCTGAAAAAAAGAAGGTCACGTGCGGGTACTTTTCGGTCTCGGCGATGCGAATCTGGCGTTTGCCGGCGCGCTCAAGGACTTCGCCCATGGTGTCGCTGAGGTTGTCTTTTTCGAACACCATTTGGATTCCGCGAAAGGTGGCGTCGTAGCGGGTCATGGTGACGAAGTGCAGGTCGGGGACCGGAGTCATTCCGTGATCGTCCAGACCCCCTTGGCTGAGTGCCTGGGTGAGCTCACGACCGCGGTCGGTGCGGTAGTTGAAAAAGAACACGGCGTCTCCGGGGCGGATGCAGCCATCCGGATTGAGGATGTGCGGAAGGAGGAACTCGTCGGTGGTTCCACCAGCGTAGGCGGCCTGTAGCGCTTCACGGCCGGTTTGGGTCCAAGCGGTACCGGTTCCGTGCACGAGGGCGTCGTAGGCAATTTTCACGCGTTCCCAACGGGTGTCGCGGTCCATGGCGTAGTAGCGGCCGGTCAGTGAGGCCAGCGAGCCCGTAGTCTGAGTCATGTGGGCCTCGAGGTCGCCAATGAACCCGGCGCCGCTTTGGGGGTCGGTGTCGCGTCCGTCGGTGAATGCGTGCACAAATACGTTGGGAGCACCCGCGTCGCCCAAGGCTGATAGGATTCCCTTTGCGTGGTTGATGTGGCTGTGGACGCCGCCGTCGCTGACCAATCCGAGCAGGTGGATGCGCTGGCCGGCGGCTCCGCGCTGTGCCAACTCCGCGAAGACAGGGTTGTCTGCGAACGAACCGTCTTCAAGTGCGAGGTCGATTCGCACGAGGTCTTGGTAGACGATGCGACCGGCCCCGAGGTTCATGTGGCCCACCTCTGAGTTGCCCATTTGGCCATCGGGCAGGCCAACGGCTCGGCCACTTGCTTCGAGCTGGCTTGAAGGATATCGGCCGTGAAGGCTGTCGTAAAATGGAGTCGAGCCAAGGTCAATGGCCGAAACTGAGGGGTCGGCAGGGATTCCCCAGCCGTCAAGAATGATAAGTACCGCTTTGCGCACGGCACAAAGGTAGGGATTTCTAGAACGAGAGCGGGCCTTGGGGCTGCTCGATCGCGGGTTGTCCTGCGCGAAAAATGCGGGCAGAATGCGGTCCGTGGAGGACGTGCTCGCTACCGTTTGACGTCAGCCAGCTTCCTTCGCGTAGACCGACGACTGGCTGGGGATTAAAGGCGTGGAACTCGGCGATGCGCTGGTCCCGCGTTTCACCCATGTGCGTACTGCCCTCGACGGGGTCGATGTAGTGCGGATTGAGGTTGAACGGAATCCAACCCATGGCGCTCAGTGTGGGAACTTCGGCGACGGGCATGTCGTTGGTGGTTCCGATGCTCATTCCCGCGATGTTGATGCCGGCGCTGCTGCCCATGTAGGGGGTCCCGGAACGAACGCTGGCGTCGAGCAGCGGTTCTAATCCGGTTTCACGCAGGCTGCGGCGAAGGACAAAGGTGTTTCCGCCACCTACAAACCAACCTTCGGCGGCAGAAGCTGCTTCGGCAACAGACGAGAATTCGTGGACGCCGCGCACCGTAATTCCAGCTTCAGCCATCACTGCTTTGGGGCGGGCGGTGTAGTCGTCCCAACTCATGCCTCCGGGGCGGGCGTGGGGAACAAACACGACGAGGCGTCCCGCAAACAGACGCGACCACTCATCGCGGAGGTAGCTCAAGTAGGGCGCTCCATGTACAGTGGAGGTCGACGCCAGGAGGAGGTTCACTTTTTGCGTCGCTTTTTGGTCGGAGTGTTCACAATGGTTTCGTCCAAGGCGGGGTCAGCGAAGCGGCCGTAGACCAGTTCGTTAACGCCTTCGCGCTGTTCGGTCCATACCGCGTGAACGTCCCCGTTTCGGGCAGCGATTCCCGAATAGTCTCCAAAGAATCGCTTGGGCGTGGGGGTAAAGGGCGTACTCAGGGCTGTGGCCGACCACGAGGTTCCGCCATCGTCAGAACGGTGAACCCATGCTTGGGTGCGCATCGAAGCGGTTTGACCGTAGGCCAGCACGTGCAGAGCACCGTTAGAGGCGTCGATGGCAAACCACGGCATAAAATGGTGCCGAATGCTGTCGGGAACGGGTAGGCGGGAGGGTTGGCTCCAGTTTTCGCCGCGGTCTGATGAGGTACTGTGACTCACCCACGATCCGGTAGAGTCCTGTTCTCCAAAAATGAGGTGCCAAGTACCGTTGGGGGCAAAGTACGAGATCGGCATGCCGTTGGCGCGTCCGAGGGCCGGAATCTCGTGGGCCCAGCCACCGCGTTGTAGGGCGATGGGGCGGTCGACGGGCATCCATGTCATGGCGCCGTCGTCGTCAGACCGGTTCATCCAAATGGTGTCGCGGTAGGACCAAACAACGGCCACTCCGCCCGTGGGGTCCGCTACAGGTATAGCGCCCTCGGGCGTCTCGTCACCGTCGAGGCAGTTTCCTTCTTGGCGCGAAACCGTTACGGCTGGAGACCAGGTTTCGCCGCGGTCGTAGGACTGGCTGAATCGAATACGGGATTTGAACTCAGGTTCGGTGCGGCCGTACCCATCAAACTCGGTCCACGACACGTTGAGGGTGCCTGAGGCCGGGTCAATGGCGATTCCTTCTTTGTCTTGGTCTTTGGGCGGATTGTGGCCAATTCCGGCCCCATCGGACCAGGTTGCTCCCTGGTCGTCGCTCCACTGAATCACGATGCGGTCCAGCCAGGTTTCGCCGGCGCGACCTTGGCCACTTGGGTCGGCCAAGTGCAAGTAGTACAGGCGACCTTGGTAGTCGTGCGCCAAAATGGGGTCTCCGTACACGCCCATGCTGGACTTAAGTGCAATACCACGGTCCCAAGCGGTGGGAGCTCCGTTCAAAGAGTTGCGGTGCAACTGGTTGAGCACGTTGCCGAGGTACACACCTTTACCATTCGGATCCAAGGCTACAGACGGTTCGCAGGCCCAGTTTTCACGGCCTTCGGCCGCGGTGATTCGGGTGACCGTCCACTGTGCCTGACCTGAGGCCCATAGGCTTGAGGCCAGAGCAAATGCGGCCGCTAAATGTTTCGCTTCCATAGTAGTTGGGTTCCAGGAATGATTCCGAGTGCAGCCGACCGGCCGCCTGCAATTTCAAGTACGTACTTGGCCGGGCCTTCAGAAGGCAATGGCGTCTCGTTGAGCGGTTGGGCATTTGCTTGAATACTTACCACCCGCCCTTCAGAGCTGATGTAAATAATGTCCAGCGGCACGTAGGTGTTGCGCATCCAGAAGCTCTGGAACCGCTCTTCAGGCATGATGAACAGCATGCCGGTACCTTCGGGAACACTGCGGCGAAACATCATTCCTTGGGTCGTTTCGGCAGTAGATTCCGCCAGTTCGAGTCGAAACGCCGCGAGGGTATCTCCATTTTCGGCCACAAAGGCACCCACGCCTTCTTCGGTAAACTGCGGCTCAAAGTCGGTGGTGGGGGCGGCGGCCCGATTGGGTTTTGGTGCGGAACCCAATCCAATCCACGGTCCAATCACGGGGATCAATAACCCCAAAATTGCGACGACCACAAGGGCGCCGCCAATGCGCATAATGAGTGTTCGGTTCATGCGTCTGCTTTTTTACGAGTGCTGCGAATCCACAGGTACACGCCAGCGACCACTAGCGGAATACTCAGCCACTGCCCCATATTCAAGTCCATGCCTGCTTCAAAATCCTTTTGGTTGGCTTTGACGAACTCCACGATAAAGCGGAATCCAAATACGAGCACGAGAAAAGCTCCGAAAATTTGGCCTTCACGCGCCGCAGCTCCGCGTGCAAACAGCCAAAGAAGTAGGACGTAAATCAGCGCGTAGGCGAGGGCCTCGTACAACTGGCTCGGAGCACGCGGAATTCCGTACGCCGTCAGCACAAAGTAGCCGTCTTGTTCTTGAACAAGCTGATCCTGTGGTAAGTATAGGTGTCGGTTGTCGGCATTCTGACGGTTGACCAGCGGCTCAAGGTAGAGTTCAACCATCGATTGAACTTGATCGAGGCTCGCTGTTTCAGTTGGGGTGAACCGCAGCTCGTATTCGGGCAGGCGCAGACTGTCGGTCTCGAGGTAGTTACCTGTCGCGGCATAGTCCACGGCGGCGACATCCCGCTCAAAATAGCGTTCGATGTAGTCGGTGATGGGGCGCACAAACACGGTTTCAACTGCGGAATTCTGGGGCTGTCCGTAAATTTCACTGTTGGTGAAGTTGCCCAGGCGAATGAACGCGCCCGCTAGAGCAACGGTGATGACGACGCGGTCGAGCATCCAAAGCGGCGTTTTACCGATGGGCTTGAGGTATGTGCGGCCAAACCACAGCATGGCAATAACGATTGCGATGGCGGCCCCGTGCGAGGCAAGTCCGCCCTTCCACGGCATAAAGATTTCGGCGACGTGCTCGCGGTAGTAGCCCCAGTCGTAGAAAAAAACGTGGCCAAAGCGCGCGCCCAAAACCGTCGCCACTACCATAGTCGAGAGCAAGGCGTCGAGGATTTTGAGGTCTACGCCCTCTTTGATGAATACCTTTTTCATCCATTGGTAGCCCAAAAAGAAGCCCAAAAAGAAGAAGACCTGGTAGTAGCGTATGAATAGTGGGCCGAGTTCGATTCCGCGGTCGGCAACCCAAGTGATGGTAGCTAGCATGGGCTAAAGTTAGGAGTTCTCGCTTAGGCGTTGGGTGCCTTTTCGCACTTTTTCGGAACGGGGTCCATTCCCGAGGTCCCCCAGGGGTGGCACCGACTCAATCGCTTGAGCGAAAGCCACGACCCGGTCCACGGACCCCATTCTTTGATGGCTTCTCCGGCGTACGACGAACACGTAGGGTAGTGCCTGCAGCTCGGAGGGGTAAAGGGCGAGATGACGAACTTATAGAGTCCGATCAGTGCGAGCATGGGCGTTGAAACCGCCCACAGTAGCAATTTGATCATTCGACCCGAAAGCTGCTGCCTTCAGGGCCGTCCTGAACGACGATTCCGCCTTGAGCGAGGGCGTCGCGCAGGGCGTCACTGGTAGACCAGTCCTTGGATTCGCGCGCTTTGCGGCGCACGTCCAGAACGACAGACATGGCGGCATCCAATGCTTTTTGGTACTTACCCGACCCGGATTGATGTTCGGGAGCCAGCCCGAGCACGTCAAACATCCATGTGTTCATAGCGTTGAGCAATTCGGCTGCGCCGGCTCGCCCCAGGATATTTGGATCCTTTTGGTCGGCCGCAATCGCTTTCGCGGCATCAAAAAGGTGGGCAATGAGCACGGGGCTGTTGAGGTCCTGGTTCATGGCTTCTGAACAGTGTGCGTTCCACTCGGCCACATTCCAGGTGCCACGTTCGGGACCTTGGGCTGGACGCTGGGCAAGTGCCTCAATGCTTGCAAGAAGGCGGGTGTAGCCTTTTTCTGCGGCCTGAAGGGCGGAATCGCTAAAGTCCAGCACACTTCGGTAGTGGGCTTGGTGAATGAAGAAGCGGACCGCTCCCGGCGTGTAGGCCTTGCTGAGGTGGGGACTTTCGCCGGTGAGTAGGTCGCGCGGGTCCAAGGTGTTTCCGGTGGACTTGGCCATGCGCTTGCCGTTCAGCGTCAGCATGTTGGCGTGAAGCCAGTAGCGCGCTCCACCGTGCCCCGTGGCCCCTTTGTTTTGGGCGATTTCGCATTCGTGGTGCGGGAACTTCAAGTCCATTCCACCCCCGTGAATGTCAAACTCCTCGCCGAGGTACTTGGTACTCATGGCAGAGCACTCGAGGTGCCAACCGGGGAAGCCGTCGCTCCATGGCGAAGGCCAGCGCATGATGTGCTCGGGCGAGGCCTTCTTCCACAAGGCAAAGTCGAGCGGGTGGCGCTTGTCTTGCTGGCCGTCGAGGTCGCGGGTTCCGGACTCTAGGTCTTCGATGCTGCGGCCAGAAAGCTCGCCGTAGGGGTACTTCTCGAGGTAGGTTCCGATACTGAAGTATACGCTGCCGTTGGCCTCGTAGGCGTAGCCATCTGCAATAAGCTTTTTGATCATCTCGATCTGCTCGACGATGTGCCCGGTGGCGGTGGGTTCAATCGACGGCGGAAGCGCATTGTACGCCTGCATGACGGCCCTGAATCCCACGGTGTAGCGCTGCACGATCTCCATGGGCTCGAGCTGTTCGAGGCGCGCCTTTTTGGCGATTTTGTCTTCGCCTACATCGGAATCGCTCTCGAGGTGACCCGCGTCGGTAATGTTGCGCACGTAGCGCACTTTGTAGCCGAGGTGCTTGAGGTAGCGAAAGAGCAGGTCGAAACTCAAAAACGTGCGCGTGTTTCCCAAGTGCACGTCGCTGTACACGGTAGGACCACACACGTACATACCTACGTTCGGTGCATGAATCGGCTCAAAGGGGCGAAGTTCGCCCGTCAGACTGTCGTACAGTGTCAAATTGCTCATGTGTGCGGACTGTCGCCAAACGTAGTTTGCGTTTGAATGTAGGCCAAAAATTCCGTGCGGAGCCCTTCTTCGACCAAAAATCGCCCTCCGTACTCGGCGGTGACCGTGCTGGAGTGCACGTCGCGGATTCCGCGTGCATTGACGCACAAGTGCTTGGCGTCGATCATTACGGCGACGTCATCTGTACCCAAGGCTTTGGTCAGCGACTCGGCGATTTGACGAGTAAGGCGCTCTTGAACCTGGGGGCGCTTTGCGTAAAAGTCCACGATTCGGTTCATCTTACTCAGGCCAATGACGCGGTCTTTACTCAGGTAGGCGATGTGTGCACGACCCACGATCGGCATTAAGTGGTGCTCGCACGTCGAGTAGACTACAATGTTCTTTTCGACGAGCATCTCGCCGTAGTGGTAGTTGTTCTCAAACGTGTTGAGGTCAGGAGCCTTGTCGGGGTGAAGTCCGCCAAATGTCTCTTTGACAAACATCTTCGCCACGCGCTTGGGGGTTCCTCGAAGGCTGTCGTCTTCGAGGTCCATTCCGAGGGTGTCGAGGATTCCGCGGACGTGCGCCTCAATACGGGCAATTTTCTCTTCGTCACTCAACAAAAACGCATCGGGGCGAATTGGAGTATGCACGCTCGAACTGCTGTGGTCGGGGTCGTGAGATTTCATGTGTGCAAAGGTACAAGGGCTTTGCGCGGAAAACGGTACTTTTGCGCCCATGAATCATGCTGTTGTAATTGCAGGAACCGGATCGGTTCTGCCCGAAGTAGTTGTTCCGAATTCCGCCTTTTTGCAGAATGAGTTTATGGACGACAACGGGAATTCGTTTCCCAATTCGAATGAGGTAATCATTCAAAAGTTTCAGCAAATCACCGAGATTGAAGAACGTCGCTACGCGCGACCCGACCAAAATTCCTCAGATATCGGAGCCGAAGCCGCGGTGAAGGCACTTGCCGACGCGGGCTGGAATGCCGAAGACCTCGATCTTTTGATTGTCGGCCAGAATTTTGGCGACATCGATGCCGGAACGCGCCGCATTGACCAGATGCCTTCGATTGCGTCTCGGGTCAAGGCAAAGTTGGGCATCGCAAATCCCAACACCGTAGCTTTTGATGTCTTGGCCGGTTGCCCTGGATGGATTCAAGGTGTGCTAGTTGCTAACGCCTACATGCAGGCGGGAATGGCTAAAAAAGCCTTAGTAGTTGGAACGGAAACGCTTTCGCGCATCGTGGACCACCACGACCGCGACTCCATGATTTTTGCCGACGGAGCCGCCGCTGCGTGCTTTGAGGTACGCGTCGATGCGGGTGGTGCCGGAATCATGGGTTCTGCCGCCGTAAGCTACACCAAAGACGAGGCCTACTACTTAAAGTCCTTGCCCTCGGTGAATCCTGCGGGTGACCCCAATGATCGCCTTATTCGCATGAAGGGCCGCAAGATTTATGAATTTGCGCTGAAGTATGTTCCGGACGCCATGAAGGCAGCCCTCGACAACGCAGGGGTTCACCTCAAGGACGTCAAAAAGATTTTCATGCACCAGGCCAATGCCAAGTTGGACCACGGGGTAGGTGAGCGCCTCTACAAGCTCTACGGCCTTGAAGCCGACTTGGACGCCGTAATGCCCATGTCCATCCAGTGGATGGGCAATAGCTCGGTAGCCACGGTTCCAACATTGCTCGATCGTGTTCTTCACGAGCAGTACCAGGGCCATGAGGTGCATCCGGGCGACATCGTGCTCTTTGCGAGCGTGGGTGCAGGTATGAACATCAACGCCTTCGTGTACCGATTCTAATTCGGAACCTATGGATTCCATAAAAAAGGGCGGCCCCGCGAAGGGCCGCCCTTTGTTTTAAATGCGCAATCAGCTTACCACGCTGCACTCTGATTCATGAGTGCGGCCAGTCGCTTCTCTACGTCGGCGATTTGGTCGGCCACGACGCGGCGCTGGTCCTTCATCGTCTGGGTGGGTTCTGAACGAATTGAGTACGAACCCCAAGTTGCCGAACTCAATCGGTCGCGCAGGCCTGGAAGCGTTTCGAATTCCTTGCCCGCAATCAACTCGTCTCCGTTCAGCACCATGTTGAGCGCACGCCACTCAGCACGCGCTGCGGCAACCTCACCGCGCAGTGTGGCCGGGGTGGCTACGCCGTAGCCCACCAACTTGTCGGCGCGCTCGAGTCGAGCCGCTACTTCATCCATTTGGCGCCCCACTTTATCCATTCGGAGCTGCAAGGCATCCAAAGACTTTTGCAGTGCCACGAGTTCGGCGGGCTTTTCTGCCGGAAGGCTTACGTTGTTGAGGTAGGTCACCGCAAACGTGCTTGGCTTAGTTAGGGTGTCAATGCTGCTGCCGTGGACTCCTACGAGCTGGATGCTGTAGGTTCCCGCAGGAGCCATGTACGAACCCCGATCGGGAGACGAACTGCGCGCAACCTTGCCGTCCCAAGTCGTGCGTTTGAGGCCGTTGCTGTACTTTGCTTGAAGTATGCGCACGACCGAACCGTTACTGCTGCGAATGACCAGTGCGAGGTAGGGTTTGTCTTCATTTGCCTCAGCACGAATGGCGTCTTTAGATGGGTAGGTCGGTGCTTTCTTTTCGGCCTCTTCGCGCTGCTCTTTGAGTGTTTTTGGGGCGTTCTTAACCCAGTACGTGAACGTGGCGCCCACCTTTGGGTTGTGGGCCATGTAGTAGCTCGCGCCGAGGAATCCTGCTCCGCCGTATCCCAAGGGCGAAGCCTCATGGAACAGAACGGCAGGCTTAATCGGCAGAATGATCGCCTCATTCTTTTTGATGTCCTTTTTGATTTCGCGCAAGGGGCTGTAGTCGTCAAGTACGTAAAAACCACGTCCGAAGGTTGCCAAAACGAGGTCGTCTTCGCGCTGCTGAATGGCAATGTCGCGTACCGCCACGGTCGGCAGGCCTTTTTTGAGCTCGGTCCACGTCAGGCCCCCGTCGGTGCTGGTGAACGCCCCGAATTCGGTTCCGACAAACAGCAAACTGGCGTCAATGTGGTCTTCTGCGAGTACGTATGCGGAACCGCGCTGCGGTAACCCCGTGCTCAACGTTTCCCACGACTTGCCGCGGTTTTTGGTCACGAGTACGTACGGCTTGAAATCACCGTTTTTGTGGTTGTTGAACACTACGTACAGCACATCTGCGGAATGCTGCGACCACTTGACGTCGTTCACGTACGTTAGGTCCGGAATGCCCGGAAGCTTGTCGAGCTTCGTCCAGTTCGCGCCGCCGTCACTTGAAATATGGACTAGGCCGTCGTCGGTTCCCACGGCCAAAAGACCCTTGGTTTTCGGCGACTCATGCAGCGCAGTAATGTTGCCGTACATCGAGGTGCTCTGCTTGTACGCGATGGCGTCGAGGCCCTGAATCTTGCCCATCACCGGAATCTGGTGGCGGTCGAGTTGGCGCGACAAGTCACCTGAAATGCTCGTCCACGAATTGCCGCGGTCCGTGCTCTTGAATACGACATTGGCGGCGAAGTACAGCGTCTTGCTGTCGTGCGGACTGATGAGAAGGGGGGCATCCCAGTTCCAGCGCCATGCTTTGCCGTTCACCGGCTCGATGGGCTTAATGTTGACGCCTTCGCCGGATTTTTTATCAAATCGCTGGAGTCCGCCGTACTGTGCTTGGGCGTAGACAATGTTGGGGTCGGTGGGGTCCACCTGAGATTCAAATCCGTCGCCCGTTTGGGTCACGTACCAATCGCTGTTGACGATTCCGCGGTCGTTGATGGTCTGGCTGGGGCCTCCGAGCGAGAAGTTGTCCTGGGTTCCGCCATAAATGCCATAGAACGGAAGGGCGTTGTCCACCGCCACTCGGTAGAATTGAGTAATCGGCAAGTTGTCTTTGTAGTGCCAGGTCGACGCGTGGTCCCAGGTTTCGTAGACTCCGCCGTCGCAGCCCATGATGAGGTGCTTGGGGTTGCTGGGATCTTGCCAAAACGCGTGGTTGTCGACGTGCTTGTTTTTTTCGCCAAGGCGCGTAAAGGTGGCTCCGCCGTCTTCAGACCACTGGGCGTAGGTATCCATACTGTACACCGCATCGGCGTCGTGCTTGGATGCAATCAGCTCGACGTAGTAGTTGCCCGAAGTGGCGTGGTCGCTGCGCTTGCTGTAGGACGCGCCGCGGTTGGTGCTGCGGTAGGTTCCGTGCCCCTCGATCATGAGGTAGTGCACGTCTGGATTAACGGGCGAAATGGCGAGGCTGAGTCGGCCCTTGTCTCCGCCCGGAATCCCACTTTTAACCTCTGTCCAGGTTTCGCCACCGTCTTCGGACTTCCATAGGCCGGATTCGGGTCCGCCTGAAATGTAGGTGTGCACGTGGCGACGGCGTTGGTGGGCCGTGGCAAACAGGATGTTGGGGTTGCGCGGATCGAGGTGCACCTCGTTGAATCCGGTGTGGTCTGACACCTGCAGCACGCGACGCCAGGTCTTGCCGCCGTCGGTGGTTTTGTAGATTCCGCGCTCACCACCGCTGCTCCACAAGGGTCCGTAGGCGGCCACCCACACGATGTTGCTGTTTTTAGGGTGCACCGCAATCATGCCGATATGCTCCGAGGCCTTGAGGCCCATGTTGGTCCAGCTTGCGCCTCCGTCGGTAGACTTGTAGACCCCGTCGCCGTAGGCTACCGAGCGCTGGTTGTTGTTTTCTCCGGAACCCACCCACACCGTGTGCGGGTTGCTGGGGTCAAGGGTGATGCACCCGATGGAGTAGGAGCCTTGGTCGTCGAACAAGGGCTCGAACGTCACGCCGTGGTTCGTGGTCTTCCAGACTCCGCCCGAAGCGGCTGCGACGTACCACTCGTCGGCGTTGGTTGGATGTACGGCGAGGTCCGAAACCCGGCCACTCGTGAGGGCGGGTCCGACGCTGCGAAAGGCCAGTGCGTCAAGCTTTTGGGCCTGCATTGCGGCCGGAAGTGCCGCAACCGCGGCGATCCAAAGTAGGTGCTTCATTCCCCGAAAATACGCCACGAAGGGCTTTGGGGAAGCAGCCTAGAATCGAGCTCGGTACGTCACGGTGCCGCGCTGGTGGTCAGCGCCTAGGTCCCAAGATTGGCCATCCCCAGGATTCTGGATGCTTCCTGACGTGCGAAGGGCATTAAAGGCAAGGTCTACTCCCCAATCGCGCTCTTGGTATCCGAGGCCGAGTCCCAGCATTTGGTAGCTGCTGTGGTCGTCAAAAACGGTTCCGGACTCGGACCATTGTATCCCGCCGCGGGCCGTCCAGGCTTCGGTCAGTCGGTATTCGCCTCCGAGGCGGAACTGCTGGTGGGCCTGGAGTTCGTCAGCCATTTGGCGACCGAGGTCGTAGTAGTTCAACGGACTGCTAATCAGCGCATCCACCGTGGAATGGTAGACCCACACGGCAGATACTGCGGCCTTGGTTCCGAGTGTCTGGGCAAGGCCAAATTGCACGACTGTGGGTAGTTGGTAGCGAAACTCCTGATCGTCGTAGAGTTCAAACGCGGTGAGGTTGGTTTCGGAGCTGTTGGCCTCAGGTGTAACCCTATTGCGGTAGTCCCACTGCACCAAGGCCGTCGACGCGGGCTGCACCGCTGCGCTGAACCTCAGTCCGTCCGTCAGCTGGGCAGCCACGCCAAAGCGAATGTTCCACTGGCCCCAACGGGTGCTGTCCACCACGGTTTTCTGGTAGGCCTTAGTGACGCCACTTGGGTTGAATCCCGACTCGGTCATCGTAAAGCGTTCTTGCGCCCTCCCGTCGCGCCGCTCGATCCGCACCCCGAGCGAAAATTTTTCGCTTTTAATGGCGAAGGGAACTGACCACGACGTGCTCGACTGCTCACGTGCAAAACGCACCTGGCGGTAGGTAGGCACTCCGTCGGCATAGGCGGTGTACTGGTTGCCAGCGCCCACTTCAGTGAGGTAGCCCATGTAGGCTACGTATGCGTCGTACTGTCCGTTGGCCAAAAGCTGTTCAGGGCTGAATCCGTTGGATTGTTCCATCCAACCTGCCACCGCTGATGTCAGGGGGTTTTGGTCTGAAGTAATCCAGAAGTTGGGAAACCACGCGTCGCGCTGGTAGGCCAGTCCCACAGACAGACGGGCTGTGCTATTGAGGCGCCAAGCACCGGCCATGTAGGCCTGGCCGAGTCCCAGTCCTTGGCTCCTAAGGTCGGTTTGGTCGGCCCGGACGTGGGCGCTGAATTCGGTTCCGCCAAACGTCGAAGAATTCATGAGGGCAGGGTTCTCAATGCTCGAGCTGCCGTCGCCGCCCAGCGCAGCGAGTGCACCTGCAGACCCGTTGTAGCGGGCCGTGCCAAAGCGGTGTCCGCGCTGCATCCATACCGCGCTGAGGGTGGATTGGGCACAAAGCGACAGGCTGCCCGCGGTGAGCAGGGCTAGGGTGATGGAGGTTTTCATAGATCAGGCGTTTAGGGACGGCGCGGGCTCGTGCTAGGCGAAGGGTTGCTGCGCTGCGGCGTGGGATTACTCCGAGGAGTCGACGGTTGGCGGAACTCAGGCTTACGCTGAGCGGGTTCGGAACGTCGCACTTCGGGTTGGCGTTGGGGCGGCTCTGGTTTTCGGGTTTCGGGCTGGCGCTGCGCGGGAGCGGGCTTGCGGACCTCAGGCTGGCGCTGTGCGGGAGCGGGCTTGCGAACTTCGGGCTGGCGCACGGCAGGAGGGGTGCTACCCTGAGGTTCACGGGGGCTCGTGCTCGGGCGAACGGGAGTGTTGCCGCGGGTCGGCGTATCGTCGCTAATGGTTCCTGGACGGTTACTGCCGCTGGGTCTCGTTGGAGAAGTTTCCAGGCCGCGCTCAGCTTCGACCACTTTGGGGCGATTTTGGTCGACGCTTCCTCCGCCCGGATTGTTGGTCACCACGGGTCGACGGTAGGGGGTGCTTCCTGAATTGATTTGCTGGCGACGGATGTCGCTGTCGGGGGTGGGGTCCACGGTTCCGGAACCAGATCCGCCACCGGGCTGAGTCCAGCCACCGCCAGGTCGGTTCCAGCGATCGTAGCGGTTGTTCCAACCGTTGTAACCACCGAATCCGTAGTAGGGATTCCAACCCCAAGGGTCGTTCCAGCCGTAGCCGCCGTACCAAGGGTCGTTCCAGCCGTAGCCGCCGTACCAGGGGTCGTTCCAACCGTAGCCGCCGTACCACGGGTCGTTCCATCCGAATCCTCCATGCCAGGGGTCGTTCCATCCATTGAAGCCTCGGTTCCAGCGGTTGGGGCGGTCCCAGCGGTTCCATCTGTTCCAGCGGTTGGGCATATTCCAGCCACCATAAAAGGCGAAGGGGTCGTGCCGCATCCAGGGCTGGCTCCAGTGGTAGTAGTAGGTTGGGTAGTATTCGTAGCGAACAATGGTTCGGGTCCGGGTCACGCGTTCGGGGCGTCCGTCTTGATCGTCTTGGGCCGCTTGGTCGCCGGCGCCTTCTTGGTAGCCCTGTTGGTATCCGGATTCGTAGCCTTCTCGGTACGCTTGGGAATTCGACCATGAATACGAACCGTCAAAGTCGCGGTAGGCGGTCTGGCTGGTTCCGCACGAAGAGACGAAAAAGCCAAGAGGGGCGAGGAGTAGGAGGTAGCGCATAGACCGTACTTTTGGGGTTTACTACGGAACAGAACCCAAATTGCATACCAAAGTATGGCTAAGAACCTCACCCCCCGCGCCACGGACTACTCAAAATGGTACAACGAGCTTGTCATTCAGGCGGATTTGGCCGAAAATTCCGGCGTTCGCGGGTGCATGGTCATCAAGCCGCACGGCTACGCAATCTGGGAGGGAATGCAGGCTGAGTTGGACCGTCGCTTTAAAGAAACGGGCCATGTAAACGCTTATTTTCCGCTGTTTATTCCAAAAAGTTACTTCAGCAAAGAAGCGGCGCACGTCGACGGATTCGCCAAGGAATGCGCCGTGGTGACGCACTACCGCCTGAAAACGGCTCCTGACGGAAAGGGTGTAGTGGTGGACGAAGATGCCAAGCTCGAAGAGGAGTTGATTGTGCGCCCGACTTCAGAGACCATCATCTGGGACACCTACCGCGGATGGGTTCAGAGCTACCGCGACTTGCCGATTTTGGTGAACCAATGGGCCAATGTGGTACGTTGGGAGATGCGTACGCGCCTCTTTCTGCGCACCGCGGAATTTTTGTGGCAAGAGGGACACACGGCCCACGCGACCCGCGAGGAAGCGATTGCTGAGGCGGAACAAATGCTTGAAGTGTATGCTGAGTTTTCGGAGACCGTACTGGCGATTCCGGTGGTTCGCGGCGTAAAGACGGCAAATGAGCGGTTTGCTGGGGCCCTCGAGACCTACTGCATTGAAGCGTTGATGCAGGACGGTAAAGCGTTGCAGGCCGGAACCTCGCACTTTTTAGGTCAGAATTTTGCCAAGGCCTTTGACGTGAAGTTTCAGGACCGCGACGGCGAAGTGAAGCACGTGTGGGCTACGTCGTGGGGTGTGTCGACCCGCCTGATGGGGGCGTTGGTAATGACCCACTCTGACGACAACGGACTGGTGCTGCCTCCGAAGTTGGCTCCGATTCAGGTGGTCATTGTTCCGATTTACCGCGGCGAAGAAGAGCTGGATGCGGTGTCTGTGGTGGCTAAGCAGTTGGTGGCGGATTTGCGCGCCCAAGGCGTCCGCGTGAAGTACGACGACCGCGATACCTACAAGCCCGGTTGGAAGTTTAACGAGTACGAACTCAAAGGGGTTCCGCTGCGTGTGGCAATCGGCCCTCGCGACCTTGCCAATGGGGTAGTGGAGCTTGCGCGTCGCGACACGCTGACCAAAGAGACGGTGCCTGTGGAGGGTTTAGCAGCTTCTGTTCCCGGTCGTTTGGCCGAAATCCAGCAGGCGATGTACGACCGTGCGCTCGCGTACCGCGAGGCGAACATGCACGTCGTTGATTCTTGGGCGGAATTTGAGTCGGCCCTCGATGCCGGCGGCTTCGTGTCTGCGCACTGGGACGGTACGCCCGAGACCGAGGAGCGAATCAAAGAACTCACGAAGGCTACGATTCGCTGTATTCCGTTACACAATGCGCTTGAGGACGGTGTGTGCGTCCTCACCGGCGCCCCGTCCAAGCAGCGGGTTTTATTTGCTCGAGCCTACTAGTATGAAGACTGACGCCAATCCCGAATTAATCCTGCAGACGCTGGCTACTAAGTCCAGCAATAAGCAGTTGGTCCACCGCCGCGTGCTTGGGGCATTTGCGGAATTGCGCATTGTTGTGCAGTCCGTGGCGGTTGATTTGAACAGCAAAATGGTCGGAATCGACCGTTCGGTGGTCGTTGAGTTTGTTGATCGAGGCGAATTTGAGTTTGAATTGCGGTTTTCGGGGGATTCACTGGTATTTCAGGTGCATACGAATGCGTTCTTGCTTCCGGATGGTCATTCAATGCTTGATTCAGACTACGTCAAGTCTAATTCGAACCGTGCCTACTTTGGCTTGATTCACGTATATAATTTTCTGTCTGACTCCTTTCGGATGCGTCGATTAAACGATGTAGGCACGCTGATGAGCAGATTTTTTATCAACGGAGAGGGACATCATTTTGCCGAGGGTGTGGGACCGTTGAATTTGCCGTTGAAGCAGAATGAGGTCTGTACCGATGATTTGCAACAATGGCTTTATCGACTAATGATTACCGCCATGGACTTTGATTTGCAGGCTTCGCCGTTTCAGGCAGTGCAAGAAGTATCGGTGCTGGCCCTTGAGGGTATTCGTGAGGAACTTCGGCAGCGTACAGGCAAACGATTGGGGTTTCGACCTGAGGTTAGCTAATTCTAGATTAGGAGTTGTTCATATGGGTCGAATTTTATATCTTTGCGCTCCCAAAACATAGGGCCCGTTCGTCTAGCGGTTCAGGACATCTCCCTTTCACGGAGAAGATCACGGGTTCAAATCCCGTACGGGTCACGAAACATTAAATAATAGTCATATGGCTAATCATAAATCTGCGTTGAAGCGCATCCGCCAAATCCAGGCCAAGCGTATTCATAACAAATACTTCCACAAGTCCACGCGCAACGCGATTCGTGCACTTCGTTCAGTAACTGATGCTGCGGCAGCTGCCACTCAGCTTCCGTTGGTTGCCTCAATGCTCGATAAGCTTGCAAAGCGCAACATCATTCACAAGAACAAGGCTTCAAACTTGAAGTCAAGTCTTGCGAAGCATGTAAACGGTTTGGCATAAGCTTTACGCCGAGATTGGTTGTTTGGAACCGCCCCGAATGGGGCGGTTTTTTTTTGTTGCTACCCCACGGTAAATGTGTACATACGTTTAAGGGACGACTGTGCAGTGCGGTAGGTGGGAAGTTTGCCCTATGAATCACGAATCAGCCAACCGGTCCATTCGCTTGTGGACCGAAGAGGATCGACCTAGAGAGCGCGCCCTCGCACACGGAATCCGAGGGATGGCAACGTCGGAGTGCCTTGCGCTCATTTTGCGTTCCGGAACCCGCGCCCATTCTGCCGTCGATCTGGCGCGGTCGATGCTCGATTCCTACGGGGGGTCGTTGGACCGACTGGCAGCAGCAGATGTAATTTCCCTACAAGGGCTTGGCGGAGTTGGGTTAGCGAAAGCGGCGGCTGTGGCCGCAGCGTTTGAGTTGGGCCGTCGTGCAGCGGGTGATACTCGTGCCGGGGATGCTAAGGTGGTTCGGGGTTCAAGTGATGTGTTTCACTTGCTTCATCCGAGTATGGCGGCGTTGGATCACGAGCAGTTTTGGGTAGTTTACCTCAATCGGGCAAATAAGGTAGTTCACTATGAGTGCGTCGGCAAAGGTGGGTGGACTGCCACGGCAGCAGACGTCCGTGTGGTGTACCAGCGAGCATTGGCGCTGAAGACCCCTGCGCTCGTTGTAGCGCACAATCATCCCAGCGGACGACTAGAGCCCTCAGATGAGGATCGAAAACTCACCCAGCGCCTTGTAGAGGGCGCGCGAATTCTTGAGCTCACTTGTTTGGACCATTTGATTATCGGGCAGAACCAATACGTTAGTTTTGCGGATAGAGGATGGATGCCCGGAACTTAAGCTCGTACCGCATCGCCCACGTCGTGGGTGCCCGACCGCAGTTTGTCAAACTCAAGCCGTTGGTCGAGGCCATTCAACGCTTGGGCGGGGTCAATTGGGTCGCGCATACTGGCCAGCACTACGACAGCCAAATGAACACGTCGTTCTGGGACGAGCTCGGTTTTACTCCGGACTACCACGGCACTTGGAATGAGCGAAATACTGACCTAAGTGCGCTTGTAGCGGCACTTCGTGAGGCACGTGTACATGCGGTTGTGGTGTACGGAGATACTGATTCCACGGTACTTGGGGCGCAAGCCGCGCTGGAGTTGGGTATTCCGTTTGCTCACGCAGAGGCTGGGCTTCGCAGCTTTAACGAAGCGATGCCCGAAGAGCGAAACCGCGTATGGGTTGACCACAGGTCCCTGTGGCTGTGGGCGCCCACCGAAGTAGCTATGGACCACATTCGGAGCGAGGATCTGGATCGAGGTGCACCTTGGGTCGTGAATGCGGGTGATTTGATGCTTGATGCCTTTCCAAAACGCCCACTGGCTGAGGTGCAGCACGATTTAGTGCTGGTCACAATTCACCGTAATACGAATGTGGATGAGCCCGAACGGATTCGCCGGATTGAAGCGGCCTTGGATGGCTTGGTGGGCGATTTTGATGTGCTCTGGCCGAGGCATCCGAGGCATCGTGCCGCGGGGCTGCAAAGTGTACGCGTGGCGGATTGTGCTCCATTGAGCCGGCCCGAGATCGTGGATGCGCTGTACCGTGCCCAATTTGTGATCACGGACTCAGGCGGACTTCAAAAGGAAGCGTTTTTTGCGGGCCGCAGAGCCATCGTACTGCGCGACGAGACGGAGTGGACGGAGCTAGTGGACGCAGGGTGGACCGTACTTATTTCACCGGATTCTCCCGATCTAGAGGGGGTCATTAGGGCTCAATTGCGGGATTGGGCACAAATAGGCCATTCAGAGCCGCCAATCCTCTATGGTGACGGATGTGCGGCAGATGCGATGGCGACGTCGCTGGCACAGGGACTTTGGGATCTTAGTCAATCATGATCGTCCTTTACCACCCGCAGCCCATCGAGCGCCACCGGCGACTTGCCGCGCTCTTGAAGTCCGCGTGGAACATTCCTGTGGCATTTGGTCCTGAGGGTGATGCGGTGCGCTGGAACGATTCCGGATGGCTGGATCAGCAGAGCAGTGCCGAACCACCGTCATCGGATTACGCGGCTTGGATTTTTTGGCGCACGTGGGTTTGGGAGGAAACCCTTCCTAAAGACCAGCACGCTCGGCCGGTCGGTCGGGATGCGCAGCGCGATTTACTGCTCCCTGAGGCCGAAGTGAAGGCCCGGGAATGGGCTGCCACTATGGGGATTTCTCTATCTGATGTGGGACGACCCGCCCCTGTGCTTGTGGTGGATATTGACCATCTGTTTGCCTACCGTGGCCGCGGACTTAAGTCTGCGGTCGGCGGATTTATTTCGGATCTCATACGGGGCAAGTTCGGCGAACTACGCTCCCGCATATTTGGGCCTGACCCCTTTTACAGCTTGGTATTCTGGACGGAATTGGCCCAAAGGTTTCCGCAACTTGAGCTTCAGTTTTTTGCCTTGTTGGCGGCGGAGCGAGGTCCCTTTGATCGCGGAGTGGTGCCCAAGAGTTCGGTGGTTCGCGAAGCACTTCGAACGCTGTGTGTGCGCTTTGACGTAGGGGCACACCTCTCGTACGGAAGCCACGACCGAGCCCAAGGCTACCGCCAAGAGTTGGCTGAACTTGAATCCATCCTTGATCGACCTGTAGTGCGGCAGCGGAGCCATTTTTTGCGTAATGCCGGCACCGAGCAGCTGCTTAGTTCGCTCGAATCTTTGGGAGTAGTAGAGGATTGGTCGCTCGAGTTTGCTGATGTTCCCGGATTTCGTTCGGGTTGGGCGAGTGCCGTTCCCTGTGCCGGAGTACAGCAGCTGCCGGTGGTTGCTATGGACCAGAACTTTCTCGGAATGAGTCCGCGTGAAATTGCAGATTCGCTTCATGCACTTCAGGCGGCAGCGTGGTCGGTGGGCGCGCCATTGCGTGTCGGCACGCACTGGAGGATTTTTGGTCCGCGGCCTGAGGTAGAGCAATCCGGAAAAGATTTTTCGGCCTGGAGAGAAGGTATGAACCTCTGGCTTAATGAATGGAGTAACGCATGACTTTTCGCCTAGAACACAACCCAAATCCAGAGGATTGGCGCGCCATGTGGTCGCTTCGTCCCGACCGATTTCCCTACGACCACCTCAATTATTTGGATGCGTTAGGGGTGGAGTGGGCCAGTGTGGGTTCGGATGAAGTGGTGCTTCCGTTTGCATTTGGGAGGAGCGCATTTGGATTCATGCAAGCGTATTGCCCGCTCGGAGCGCAGCGTTTGGGCCCTTTAGGGAACGCTGCAAATGAGGCAAGGCATGTAAGGGAGGCGCTGGATGCGCTGCCGCGCTACGCGCGGCTCCGTTTGAAGTTGAGTAAGCCCAATGATTGGCCTGAACCTACCTCATGGCACTGGCGCAAGGGCGGTTGGGAGCGTTGGGCAGAAATGCCGAACTATGAACTAAAGTTGGGTTCGAGCTACGAGCAGGTGTACGGCGGATTTTCGTCGCAGACCCGGCGAAACCTCGCTAAGGCAACAGGAAACCAGCTCTGGGAGTACAGCAATCCGGACGAGTTGTGGGCCTATTTTACTCAGAACCAGGGCGAAAAGTACCAAATTCCAAAGGGGTACGAGCGGGCAATGAAGTCTGCGATGTACCACCTGCTCCACCAGGGCAGGGGAGCGGTTTGGGCAGCGATCGGCGAGGGAAACCAGTGGCTAGCCGGAATGTTTGTGGCCTTTAGTGGCGACCGGGCGGTACTGCTGTTTTCTGCGGTGACACCAGAGGGAAGAGATCGAAACTCCATGACGTGGTTGGTCAACGAGTTCATTACCATGGCCGTGGGCCGATGGAAGATCTTTGATTTTGAAGGCTCTAAGGCCCCTGGCTTGGCTCGGTTTTACAAGGGTTTTGGGGCTGAAAACACGCCGTACCTTAGCTGGGAACGCTGGAATATCCCATGGCCATTACGTTAATTCAACTACAGTACTTTGAAGCGCTGGCTGAGTTCCAGCATTTTGGAAAAGCAGCAAAGTCGTGCGGTGTCTCGCAACCGACCCTTTCTGCACAGATTCAGAAGCTTGAAGAAGAGCTTCAAGGGGATTTGGTGGATCGGCGAAGTCAGCCAATCCGCCTGACCCAGCTCGGGGAGCAGGTCCTGCTTCACGCCCGCAAAACACTCCAGTCTGCCCAGAGTCTGGTGGAGGTTAGCCAGCACTTTCACAAACCCCTTGAGGGCCAGCTTCGCTTGGGGGTGATTCCGACGGTAGCGCCGTATTTGGTTCCGCGTTTTGCACCAGAGTTGCTCAAACGATTTCCGCGGCTGAGTGTGCAAATTGAGGAGGCCACCACGGAACAATTGGTTGAAAAACTCGATGCTGACCAGTTGGACGCAGCGATTTTGGCGGTTCCGATTGCCGCGACCCATTTTGTGTCGGAATCGCTGTACCGAGAACCACTCTTGGCCTACTTGCCTGAAGGCCATCCGAAGTCCAAGGATTTGTTTTTAACGTCAGGCGAGTTGAAGTCGGAGCGGATTCTCTTGCTCCCCGAGGGACATTGCTTCAGGGATCAAGCGCTGCAGCTGTGTGGAACCGACCGCCCCAATGAGCGCATTGAGTTGCTTGTGGGGCAGTTCGAGACATTGGTCCGCTTGGCGGATGAGGGCTTGGGTATGACGCTGCTTCCGCAGTTGGCGATTTCGGAACTTTCAGCAGTTCGCCAAAAGCGGATTAAGCCTATTGCGGAACCGCGTCCGGTGCGCCACATTGCCTTGCTGGCATTGCCCGGACACCGTCGCTTGGGCATGGTTGAGGCATTGGCCCGGATCATTCGGGCATCTGTTCCTGAAGTCCTGCGAAGCGATAGCCATAACGACCGAATCCTCACTACCAATCAGTGAATAAGATCATTCTAGCCACCCAAAATGCCCATAAGCTCGAAGAGTTAAGGTCCGTGCTTCCTGAAGGTTGGGAGGTTCAAACGGCCTTTGATGCGGGAATTCGCGGAGAGCTTCCTGAAACAGGGTTGACCCTCGAAGAGAACGCTACCCAGAAGGCGAAGTATTTATGGGATCACTGCGGAATTTCGTCGCTTGCGGACGACAGCGGGTTAGAGGTGCCAGTGCTTGATGGCGCTCCCGGCGTGTACAGTGCGATGTACGCGGGGCCTGAGCGATCTGATCAAGCGAACCGATCCCTGCTCTTGTCAAACTTAGTTGGCGCCACGGATCGTGCTGCGAGGTTCCGTACGGTGCTGGCGTGGGCCACCGCTGAGGGAATTCAGCTCTATGAGGGGGTGGTGTACGGTCAGATTGCCCACGGCGAACGCGGCGAGTACGGTTTTGGCTACGACCGGATTTTTATTCCGAACGATGGAGACGGAAGGACGTTCGCTGAAATGCTTCCCGAAGAGAAAGTGGCGATGAGTCACCGCAGCAGGGCGGTGCGTGCCTGGATTACTGGGCTCGAAAGAAGCTGAAGTGCACGCTCCCGTAGCGGCGCAGTTCGTGGAATTCTGGTAGTGCCGAAAGGTCGGTATCGGAGCCGTGTTCGAGGACCAAGATCCCGTCCTCAGACAGTCGAGTGAGCGCTGATTCGACAATCGCTTGATGGCCGTCAAAATCGTAGGGTGGGTCCGCCAAAATGAGGTCCCATTTGGCCGGATTTTTTTGCACAAATCGAAGTGCATCCTCAGTCACTGCCCGAATCGGAAATTGGAGCATTTCTGAGGTTTTGATAATGAAGCGGGTGCATTCGCGAAAGTTGTCGACGGCAGTCACGTCAGGGCAACCGCGGCTGGCGAGCTCGTAGCTCAGGTTTCCAGTGCCGGCAAAGAGGTCGAGTGCACGAAGGTCGGCAAAGTCAATATGGTTTTCGAGAATGTTGAATAGGCCTTCTTTGGCCATGTCTGTGGTCGGACGAACCGGAAGTTTGGAGGGTGCGCGAAGAATTTTTCCTCGGTGGCTGCCGCGAATAATGCGCATCAGTGGGGGTGTAAGATTCCGTCCAGTGACCGCTCGTGCCAGTGGGTGATAAAGTGACGCGTCCAGTGCCGAACGGCCGTTGCGTCGACACCCTCCCAGAACAAGGGTACCGAGGTTCCGCTCCAGTCCAGTTGGTCAAAGCAGAGCAGGATGTGGTAGGCGACGTCTTCGGGCTCCGTGGCGTACTGCACGGAGTGGAACTTGATTTTGGTTCCGTCCAACGCGGCAATTTCAAGGCGGTTGCCCCAGTACTGAACACGGATTAGGCGACCTTTTGGGTCACTTTGAAGCCACCTGCGAAGGTTGAATAAGCTGAGTGACTGCGAGGCGTCTGCTCCGTCGCTAAATCGGTATACGAGGTGGTAGGTTGCGTCGAGTGGACTGCGGAACCATTGGGTGCCCTGTGGGTCGACAGCCCGCCAGTTGGATTCAGTCCAGGATTTCGGAACGAGCATGGAGAATTCCTCCGCATGCCACTTAAGGCCGCTCGTAGGTTCGTGCCAGACGCCCGTACTCAATGGATTACTTCCAGTTGCCGCTCAACGTCGGCTCTGTCAGCGAACCGACAATCAAGTCTTGGGTGCGCAAACGCTTAATGTAGGAATTGTACTGGTCGTACACGTCACCAAAAATGGCGCGGTTGCTCGCCTTGATTTCAAATACTGGAACCTTGATTCCGTTTTTAACTACGACTGCTGTGCCCATTTTAAAGGTGGAATCTTGGCTGTACTTCACAGATAGAAGTGAGGCGGCATCAAAGTCTTCAGGAAAGAGATCTTCGCGTTGGTTGCGAAGCTTCGTGATTGCTGAGGCACTGCCAATGACGCGGTAAATAATGGTGTCCTTCAGCATGTCGGTTTGGTACACCTTGTTGTACTTCATAAACGAAGAATCCTTGCGTTCCACAATAGTTACCTGGGCGTTCGAGACAAAGTCAACTAACGACGCAACTTCAGTGGCGTACATGCCGTATTCGTTTTTGAATGCCAGTTGGGCTTCGCGCAACTGCTCGAGTTGAGTGGTGACGGCAGCGTATCGCTTGTCTTTGATGCCTTGAAATTCAATGGGTTCCATGATGATTCGGTAAACACGGAATCCGATCAATAGAGCCACGGCGCCGAGCACGACACGCAGAATGAGGATGGTACGAGCAGTCATTGTAGTAAGTTGAGGGTCAAAAGTAAAAAAAAGCAAGCGGTCGCCGGTGAAGTAGTCGTTAACTTTTTGTGGATTTGCCCAACATTCACCCCGACCTTTACCCGATGGCTCACTTATTTTTTGATCTTGACCGCACACTTTGGCACCACGAGCGGAACCACTTGAGGTTTTTTGAGGTGCTGCATGCTGCGCGTAATTGGTCGGAATGGGGAACCTCAGAAGAGTGGGCGCGGAACTATCTTGAAATTAACGACCGACTTTGGGACCATATTCAGCTCCACAATTTGGGTGTTGAGTACGTGCGTGCCCGACGTTTTCCGCTGCTATTCAAGCATATGGGGATACAAGGTGAACGGAGCAAGGAATTTGAAGTGCTCGGCGCCGAGTGCGAGCGCTTGCTGAAGGAGCAGTTGCCCGACATGGGCGAGGGCTACGACGGAGTTCGTGAGGCCTTTGAAATGCTGCGAGAGGTAGGTCACCGGCTGCACGTGGTTACCAACGGAGTTCGTGAACCCCAGCGCCGAAAAATTGCTGCGTTGGGGTTGACCGATTTCATTGAAGAGCTTGTGACCTCAGACGTGGCGCGGTCGTACAAGCCTGACCCCGAAATCTTTCACTGCGCCCTTCGTACCACTGCGGCACACGCGGGAGAATCGTGGATGATTGGCGACTCGGTCCTTCGTGATGTTCTTGGTGGTCAGGCTGTTGGGATGCGGACCGCCTGGTTTCGTGCCGAAGACGCCCTACCGCCTGATGCAGAGGCGACTCCGGAACTTGAATTTCGCGACTGGCGGGAGTTTCCCGGACTGCTCGAGGCGGCGATCCGCGGCTAGCTGAGCCCACTTGGGCGGTATCTTTGCTTTCTATGGTGGACGCACAACCCTACAAGCCCCAGCATCCGATCCGCATTGTCACCGCCGCCTCACTTTTTGACGGCCACGATGCGAGCATCAACATCATGCGACGCATTCTTCAGTCTTCGGGCGCTGAAGTCATTCACTTAGGTCACGACCGCAGCGCGGAAGAGGTGGTCGAAACCGCCATCCAAGAGGACGCCAACGCGATCGCGATGACGTCGTACCAAGGTGGCCACATCGAGTACTTTAAGTTCATGTACGACCTGCTCCAAGAGCGCGGGGCGGGCCACATCCGCATCTTTGGCGGCGGCGGCGGAACCATTCTTCCGACCGAAATCGAAGAACTTCAGGCCTACGGTATCGCACGTATCTACCATCCCGACGACGGACGTTCGATGGGCCTCCAAGGCATGATCAATGACCTCTTGCAGAAGTCGGATTTCGCCATCGGAAGCGAAGTGAGCGATGCCCTCGACGGCGTAAAAATTCAGCGTCCGCGCTCGATTGCACGCATGATTTCGGCGGCTGAGAACGCCCCCGAGGTCTACGAAACCCTGCGCGCCGAGGTGGAGCAAATGGCATCCGCCAACCACGCGCCAGTGCTCGGAATTACGGGTACGGGAGGTTCCGGAAAAAGTTCAATGGTCGACGAACTCGTGCGTCGCGTGCTGCGGCACTTCCCAGACCTCAAGGTGGGCCTAGTGAGCGTGGATCCGTCGAAGCGCAAGACCGGCGGAGCCTTATTGGGCGACCGGATTCGCATGAACGCGATCAACCACCCCAACGTCTACATGCGTTCGCTCGCGACGCGTCAAAGCAATTTGGCGCTGAGCAAGCACGTGAGTGATGCGCTCAGCATCCTCAAGGCCGCCCAGTACGACCTCATCGTGCTTGAGACGAGCGGAATCGGCCAGTCCGACACCGAAATCCTCGACCACAGCGATGTGTCGCTGTACGTCATGACCCCAGAGTACGGTGCGGCGACGCAACTCGAGAAGATTGACATGCTCGACTTTGCGGATCTGATTGCGCTCAACAAATTTGACAAGCGCGGTGCCCTAGACGCCCTGCGCGACGTGAAGAAGCAGTACCAGCGCAACCACCAGCGTTGGGACGACCCCATCGACGACATGCCCGTGTTTGGCACGATGGCAAGCCAGTTCAACGATCCGGGCACCAACCGCTTGTTTGCGGCAATTGTTGGCGCGCTCAAGGCTAAGACCGGTAGCGACCAGTGGCAGTTGGCCCCAGAGGTGGTGAAGGAACCGGGCGAGAAGATGTTCGTGATTCCGCCCCACCGAACCCGCTACTTGAGCGAGATTTCAGAGGGAATTCGCACCTACAACGCTTGGGCAGAACACCAAGCCGAGGTGGCGGACGCACTCTACAGCCTGCACAAGGCCGAAGGCGAGATGCGTGCGTCAAAGCTGGACGACCGCGACCGCTTGGCCAAAGGCATTCAAGAGGCCTACGAGCTGCGCAAGCGCGACTTGGATCCGCACAACTGGGCGTTGATCGAAGGCTGGGGTGCCCTGCGCCAGCGGTACAAGGACGGCGAGTACGTCTACCAAGTGCGCGGCAAAGACATCAAGCTGCCGACCCACACGAAGTCGCTTTCGAACCAAGACATTCCCAAGGTGGTGACCCCGTCGTACCGCAGTTGGGGCGACATTTTGCGCTGGCAGCTTCAGGAAAACGTTCCGGGTCAGTTTCCCTATACCTCGGGCCTGTACCCATTCAAGCGCCAGGGCGAGGACCCCACGCGCATGTTTGCTGGAGAGGGCGGGCCAGAGCGCACCAACAAGCGCTTTCACTACGTGTCGCTCGGAATGCCGGCGAAGCGCCTCTCAACTGCTTTTGATTCGGTGACCTTGTACGGACGCGATCCCGGTCGCCGCCCCGACATCTACGGTAAGATTGGCAACGCTGGTGTTTCGGTGAGCTGCCTCGACGACGCCAAGCGATTGTACAGCGGATTTGACCTCTGCGATCCCGCCACGTCGGTTTCGATGACGATTAACGGACCGGCTCCGATGGTGCTTGCGTTCTTTTTGAACGCGGCCATCGACCAGCAGTGCGAGAAGTACATTAAGGCTGAGGGGCTGGATTCCGCCGTCGAAAAGGTGCTGCACGCTAAGTACGAGGCCAAGGGTCTGGAGCGCCCGCGCTACCACGGCACGCTGCCCGAGGGCAATGACGGCCTTGGATTGATGCTGCTCGGAACCACGGGCGACGAAGTGCTGCCCGCCGAGGTGTACGAGCGGATCAAGGCCGACGCCTTGAATCAAGTGCGCGGAACCGTTCAAGCCGACATCCTCAAAGAGGACCAAGCCCAGAACACGTGCATTTTTAGTACCGAGTTTGCGCTTCGCCTTATGGGCGACGTGCAGTCCTACTTCATTGAGCGCAGTGTGCGGAATTTTTACTCGGTTTCGATCAGTGGATACCACATCGCTGAGGCCGGGGCCAATCCGATTTCGCAGCTGGCCTTCACGCTGGCCAACGGATTCACCTACGTGGAGTACTACCTCAGCCGCGGGATGGACATCAACGCGTTCGGGCCGAATTTGAGCTTCTTTTTTAGCAACGGAATCGATCCGGAATACGCCGTCATCGGGCGCGTAGCCCGACGCATCTGGGCCAAGGCCCTGAAGAACAAGTACGGAGCCGATCCGCGTGCCCAAATGCTGAAGTACCACATTCAGACCTCAGGGCGCTCGCTGCACGCGCAAGAGATTGACTTCAACGACATCCGCACGACGCTTCAAGCGCTGTACGCGATGTACGACAACTGCAACTCGCTGCACACCAACGCCTACGACGAAGCGATTACGACTCCGACCGAAGAAAGTGTGCGCCGCGCCATGGCCATACAGTTGATTATCAACAAAGAGCTGGGGCTTGCAAAGAACGAGAATCCGCTACAGGGCTCGTTCATCATCGAGGAGTTAACCGATCTCGTCGAAGAGGCCGTGCTTGCTGAATTTGACCGCATTACCGAGCGGGGAGGCGTGCTGGGTGCCATGGAAACCATGTACCAGCGCGGCAAGATTCAAGAGGAGTCGATGCACTACGAGATGCTTAAGCACACAGGTGAATACCCCATCGTCGGGGTGAACACGTTCTTGAGCAGCAAGGGATCGCCAACGTTGGTTCCGGGTGAAGTCATTCGCGCCGAGGTCGACGAGAAGGAACGCCAAATTGCTACTGTCGAACGACTTGCAGTGGTGGGCGGCGATGCGGCTCAAGCGGCCTTGGATGCCATTCGTGCGGCAGCGCTGGGTAACCAGCCCATGTTTGACGCCATTATGGAGGCCGCGAAAGTCTGTTCATTGGGCGCCATGACCGACGCGATGTTCGAGGTCGGCGGCCAGTACCGTCGCAATATGTAGCAGGTTTACCGGCGCGGAACCCGGTTCCAGCGCTGTACGTAATCGCGTTCGCTGTACTCCACAGATTCTAGGGTCCAACGGCCGCGGATCTTCGCGTAGCGAAGTTCCGCGGCCGTGACTTCGTAGCGCGCCACGTAGTGGCGCTGCTTCGGCGCCCGCAGGGTGCACGTCCATTCAACCTCGACGAGGTCTCCTGAGGGTGCAGAACTTGCCATGGTACGTGCAGTTGCCCCTTCGAGGAGCGACGTGATCTTGGGCACAATCAGGGGATATGCCGTGAGCCCGCTGAGGTGGTAGAGGCTGTCAGGAACCGGAACGCTTCCGCTCGGAATCACGAGATTCGTACCCTCGCGGTAGGACGCTTGGGGTCCGCCGGCAGTCATGACGACATGGCGCCGCAAATTGCCGTGACGGTCCATTCCTATCATCGACGTAATCCCCTGATATTCTTGCACAAAGACTTTGCCTTTAGTGCTCTTGCGGATGCTGGTCTGAAGCTCAATACGGGGGTTTTGTGCAAGCGCGTAGCGCTCCGAATGCGTGCTGGCGCAGCTCGCCACCAGTGCAGCGAGAAAAAGAAGTTGAAGCGTTCGGAGCATGCATTCAAGGTAATGTACCTTCGGCACATGAACATTATTTCTTGGAATGTAAACGGACTTCGGGCCGTCGCAGGCAAGGGTCTGCACGAAATTGTACGCAATTTGAACCCAGACATCATGGGTTTTCAGGAGATTAAGTGCACCGTTGACCAGGCCAAGGAGGTTCTGAACGGCACGGGATACCATATACTGGCCCACGAGGCCGAGAAAAAAGGTTATTCGGGCACCGCGTTAATTAGCAAGCGCGAGCCCCTGAGTGTGGCATTCGGAATGGGTGTAGAAGAGCACGAGGGCGAAGGCCGCGTCATAACTGCCGAGTTTGACGACCTGTTTGTCGTGACCACCTACGTGCCCAATTCAAAGGGCGATTTGTCACGGATTCCGCAGCGAGCCCGCTGGGACCGAGACCTGACGGCCTACCTCAAGGGATTGGATGCGAGCAAACCCGTGGTGCTTTGCGGCGACTTGAATGTCGCCCACAAGCCCATCGATTTGAGCAATCCGCAGTCCAACTACAACAAGACCCCGGGGTATACCCAAAGCGAAATTGACGGCTTTCAGCACCTACTTGATGCTGGATTTTCGGATTCATGGCGCGAACAAAACCCGGAAGTGGCAAAGTACTCATGGTGGAGTATGCGCTCCGGAGCCCGCGCAAAAAACATCGGATGGAGGTTGGACTACCACGTCGTATCCAACCGGCTCATGGATTCAGTGGCCTCCACAGAGATTCACAACGAAGTCTTCGGAAGCGACCACTGCCCCGTTCGGGTGGTGCTGGGCTAGGACTCAGCGTTTGATCCACGTGGCCTTTTCGGCCAAAAACCTTGCGAATAACCCCGTGTCGTCATGACTCGCGCGCTCGTTGAGTACCGCTTGAACCCCCTTCATCGCGACGCGGTCTGGACACTGCCTCAAGGACTGGATGGCCGCATTTCGGTAGTCGGGCTGTTGGTAGTAGGCATCATCCCCAAACGCGGCAAACAACACGGCCGCAGCCTCTTCGGGGCGGTTTTGTGCCAGCAGGGAGTGTGCGAGGTGCATTTGTCCGCCGGGGTGCCGTGGGGACCGCTTGAGTAGTTCGCGGTAGGTGGCTTCTGCCTTCGCGGCATCACCACGGTAGCGGTACATATTGCCAAGCTGGTACCACGTGACAACATGGTGGGGGTGCAGCTCCAAGGACTGCAGAAAGTAGGCTTCAGCTTCTGAAAAGCTTGAAGCGGTGAGGGGCCCGCGCTGCGCTTCAAGAAACATTGCGGACATTCCGGCAAAGTAGGGTGCGGGGTTGCCAAATCGGTCAAGTTCCGTCCACGAATCGAGTGTTTTCAGCGCAGCTGGAAGCAATTTGGGCGCGTTTTGTTGGGCGTTGAGCGCCAGGAGCTCTTTTTGGTCGCGTTCCGAAGAAATCCCCTGCACTGCTGTGAATGCATAGAAGGCAGTCAGTGCCCCGATGACCCCAATAGGTAGCCATCGGGCGAATTCGGCCTGCTTGGTTTCTAAAGAGTTCGGTCGAAGCATTCCCGCTGCGAGTACGAACGGAACCCACACGGCAGCGCGCTCCAGTGGAAACTCAAAGAGGCTATAGGTGAGTACGATGAGAGCAATCCCTGCCACCAAGTCTGCGCCGTCTTCGCGCCGGAGTCGCCACCAGGCCACAGCTAGCCCGATCCACAGACTTGCCCACAAGGCAATTCCGGGCCACCCATGCTCGGCGCCCATCCAAAGGGCATCGTTGTGCGGGCGCACCTCAGCAGTAACCCCCTCGGCGACAGACGGATTCATGCCGCGCAGTCCGTACCCCGGAAAGTGAATGCGCCACTGCCCAGCACCCACTCCGGTCACGGGTTGTGCCTCAAGCATGGAGCGCGAATGCGTCCAAAACACCTCGCGAATGCGAAGGTTGGTCGGGTCGAGCAGCGCTTCGCGCGCCTTGGGTCGGGCGAGCACACCTGCAAGGACAAGGATTCCGAGGGCCAGGCCAGCAGCTAAGGGCTTCCAGTTGCGAATGCTGCGAATCGCCGCAAAAACGGCCCACAGGGTAATGCCGATCCAAATACTCCGCGTGCGCAGCACAACTACAGCCACAAGGACGGCAACGCCTACGGCGACCACTGCAGTTCGGGCGGCGCCTTGCGTTCGGTTCCATAGGTGCCAGGCTGCGGGAAGCGCAAGGGCCATCGCCGAAGAGGTGAAGTTTTTGTGGCCGAGAATTCCGGGTGCCAGGTAGGGGTCTGCCATCGCTTTGGAGTTCTGGCCAAGGTCTCCGAGCGCTGAAAGCGCCTCGATTCCTCCTGCGCCGAGGAGTCCCCAGGCAAGTATGGGGATTCCGCGAAGCCCCATGCGCCATCCGACAAGGGCAGCTGCGGTGTAGCCCAAATAGCGCCCTGTGGCATAGCGGGCTTCGCTGACAGCAAACAACTCGGTGGTCCAAAAGCTGCTGAGTGCAAGCAGTGCAAGCCCGCCTGAAGCCCAAACGGCCCAAGGTATACTGCCTGTTGCCGTGCTGCTTCGCACCGCGCTTGCGCCAAACGCTGCAAGAAGTACGGCGGAGGCTAAATGCATCGGCCAGTGGGACGTGTCACCCAGTTCTTGAGCAAATGAAGCGAGGGGCACGAGGGCAAAGGCGGCTCCGAATGCGAAGGCAATCCACCGAGGTTGTTCAGGATTCATAGGTGGTAAAAATAAAACACCCCGCGCTAGGCGGGGTGCTTCAAAAACCAACGTTTAAAACGTTTATGCTTCGACGGGTACCACTTCGAAATGGAAGTCTACTACCACATCGCGGTGCAGGCGAATTTTCGCACTGTTTTTGCCCGATACTTTGATCGAACCACCGGCAATCTGAATGAACTTCTTGTCGATTTGGTGTCCCAATTTCGCGAGTTCTGCAGCCACATCTTGGTTGGTCACTGCACCGAACAACTTCGCGCCGGCACCAGCCTTTGCTTCGATCTTCAGGTCCACGTGACGCAACGCTTCAGCGGTCTTGTTTGCTGCTTCTACCATCTTCGCCTCTTTGTGGGCGCGCTGCTTCAAGTCCTCTGCGAGAACTTTTTTAGCTGAGGTAGTTGCGAGAATCGCGTAGCCTTGCGGGATCAAGTAGTTGCGGCCGTAGCCGTTCTTCACCATGATTACGTCGTCTTTGAACCCAAGGTTCTCAACGTCTTGCTTAAGAATAACTTCCATGACCTCGACTTATTTTAGATTATCAGCAACGTAGGGCATGAGGGACAAGTGGCGCGCACGCTTGATCGCCTGGGCGAGTTTGCGCTGGTACTTCAGCGAAGTTCCAGTGAGGCGACGGGGAAGGATCTTGCCCTGTTCGTTGACAAAACGAAGGAGGTAGTCGGGATCCTTGTAGTCAATGTGCTTAATGCCGTACTTCTTGAAGCGGCAGTACTTCTTGTTCACCGATGAGTCGATGGCAATAGGCTGCAGGTAGCGGATTTCGCTGGTACCGGTGGGTTCTAAATTCGTGCTCATGTCTTAAGCGTTTTTAACCTTATCACGGCGCTTTGCTGCGTAGGCTACACCATGCTGGTCTAGAACTACGGTCAAAAAGCGAAGAACGCGCTCGTCGCGCTTCATATCCAGCTCAAGGCTGGCAATAGTTGTTGAAGGAGCGGTGAACTCTACAAGGTTGTAGAATCCAGACTTCTTTTTGTCGATGGGGTACGCAAGCTTGCGCAGGCCCCAACGCTCTACGTTGATGATGGAACCACCGGCGGCTTTAATGCTGCTGGTGTATTTATCCACCGTTTCCCTTATCTGATCATCAGACAAGACGGGATTTAGGATGAAAACGGTTTCGTATTGATTCATGAGAAAAGTTCCTTTAAAGGGGTGCAAAGATATAAAAAATTCCGGTTCGATAGCCCTAATATTCAAAGTATTCAGGGAGCGCATTGACCATTTCAAAGTAGTCGCGCAGGGCATAATGCGGATCGTTTGTTGCTGAAGTATGGCGAAATGCAATCCACCAGTGGGTGGGCAGCCCCGCCGTGTCCGGATCCCAAACTCCCAAGCCGTCGGGGCGCACTGCGGATCGGTGGGTTAGGGAATCCGGAGTTTCCCAAATAATGTAGGCTTGCTCATCGCGCCACAGCACTGCGATTTGGAACCAGCCAGAATCCGAACGCTCCTCAGGGATGTAGACGGTCATTCCGTCCAATTCGCGGATTTGGTAGTCCGCGCTCCGAACGTTGCGAAAGTAGAGGTAGCGGCTGTGCTGAAGACGGGTGCGGAGCTCGGGGGCAACCGAACGAAGTTCCGCCCCCCACGTCGTTGCGACGACCACCGCGGCGATGATGCCGACGGTCCAAACTACTAATCGAACTTCGCTGCGCATGCCACGTTAACCCTGCATCTTGCCCAAGGTTCAACTGTACTTTTGTCTGATGCCGTACCGAATTGCCCTCCTCATTGTTGCCGTGACTCATTTGGTCGGAACCCTTGGGCTCCGCACCCCCTACGCCGGGTGGATGATTCTGCTGACGCCGGTTCACCTCTTGGTGAGTTTCGCACTGCTCTACGGTCAGTCCACAAAGTCCGACCGCCTCAAGGTGGGGCTGCTGCTGGTATATGCACTTGGTCTCGGAATCGAAATGATTGGTGTGAATACCGGTCTACCCTTCGGCCGCTATGTATACCTTGAAGGCCTCGGTCCCCAAATTGCCGGCACCCCCTGGTTGATTGGATTGAACTGGGCCCTACTAACCCTCGCGAGCGCCTCATTTGGTTCTGAATTTTTGGCGGACGGAAGCCGACTTCAGCGCGCACTCTTTGCGTCGGGCCTCATGCTCGGATTGGACGTACTCATGGAACCGGTGGCCCAAGACCACCGCCTTTGGATGTTTGCGGGCGGAATCGCGCCCTGGCAGAACTACGTCTCCTGGTTTGCAGTGGCTTTTTCCGCCCAGTGGGTGCTGGGTCCGCGCGTGACCAGCAACCGCCTAGCGTTGCCCATTTTGATTGCGCAAGCCGCTTTTTTTGCCATATCATGGCTGTGGCCGGTGGCCATCTAATCCGTAGGTTTGCAGTCCCACCTCATGGAACAGAACTACCTCGTTTCGGCCCGTAAGTACCGCCCCGCTGCCTTTCAGTCAGTCGTTGGGCAGCAGCACGTTACCGAAACGTTAGAGCATGAAGTAGTTAGCGGACGCCTCGCTCAGGCGTTGCTGTTTACCGGGCCTCGCGGGGTGGGCAAGACGACCTGTGCGCGAATTCTGGCGCGCCGAATCAACGAGGTCCACACCGGTGAGGGCCTCGACTACAGCCTCAATATTTTTGAGCTTGACGCCGCATCCAACAATACGGTCGACGACATCAGGCAGCTCATCGACCAAGTTCGCTTTGCGCCCCAAATGGGAACCTACAAAGTGTACATCATCGACGAGGTGCACATGCTGTCCCAGGCCGCGTTCAACGCATTCCTTAAAACGCTTGAAGAGCCACCGGCGCATGCCGTCTTCATCTTGGCGACGACCGAAAAGCACAAGGTCCTGCCGACCATTCTCTCGCGCTGCCAAATTTTTGATTTTAAGCGCATCGGAATTGGCGACATCGCGGACCACCTTCAGTGGGTTGCCCAGCAAGAGGGGTTGGGTGCCGAGCCCGAGGCTCTTCACGCCATCGCCGAAAAGGCCGACGGGTCCTTGCGTGACTCGCTGTCAATTTTTGACCGCATTGCAGCCTTTGCACAGGGCGGAACCTTGACCTACGAACTCGTTCGCCAAAACCTTCAACTCGTCGACCGCGCGCTGTTTGTCAATCTTTGGAGTTCCATTGAACGCGGAGATCGCGCATCCATCCTCAATGCAGTTCAGCACGTGCTGGACCAAGGTTTTGACCTTCAACGCTTTTTGATGGGCTTTGCCGGCTACGTTCGCGAACTCCTTCTGGCACAGCATCCTGCGACCGTAGCACTGCTGGACGTTCCCGATTCCGCAAAGCAGCAGCTTCTCGAGGCCGCAACCCAATCGAACGCAGGCCGCACCGCCTCGGCGCTCAAGCGCTTAGTGGCGGCAGACGCAGGCTACCGGGCCGCGAGCAATGCCCGGTGGCACGTAGAGGTCGCCCTTCTTGATCTCGTTCCTGACCAAGAGTCAGACGAAAAAAAAAAGCCCAGTAGGGTAGAAGCGGCGCCCGCTGCCGCTGCTTCGGCGCAACCGGTAAGCTCAGCCTCAAGCCAAGTGCCGTCGCCGCCGGCCAGTGCTCAAATCGACCAAACGGTCACTCCTCCAGATGTCGTAAAGGCAAGCGAGCCAATCTCAGCTAACCTTGCCAGCCCTGCAAGCGAGCCAATCTCAGCCAACCTTGCCAACCTCGCTAGCTCGGCCAACGAGCCAATCTCAGCCAACCTCGCTAGCCCTGCAAGTCCGGCCAACGAGCCAATCTCAGCCAACCTTGCCTACCTCGCTAGCCTTGGCCAACAAACTGGAAACCAGCAACTAGTAACCAGTGACTCGACAATCCAGCCCGCTGCAGTTCCGCCCCGAGCACGCCGCACCGCGTTTTCGCTCAAGGACTTAGGGCTCAAGCCGGAGCCGGCCATCGCCGAGGCGCTTGCTTCGGATCAGGAAGAAGAAGTTGAGGTTCCGCACACAGAGCGCAACCTGCGCCCCTTTACCCAGCAGGCGCTCGACAATGCATGGAAGGATGCAGAGCATCTCTTTCACGATGCGCCGATGGTCAAGTCGCTCATTCAGACCGTCCTCCCGGTTCTCGAGGGTGATGCCGTGATTCGGGTGAGTATTGAAAATGACTTGCAGCAGACGCTGATGCACGCGGAGCGCGATCGGCTCGTGCCTTTTCTCAGGCAGGTCCTTCAGAATGACTCCATTAAACTTCAGACGGTCGTTCAAGAGGGGTCAGTTAACGCGAAGCTCGTTTACACCCCCGACGAGCGTTTTACCTTTTTATTAGAAAAAAATCCGCATTTGGACGATTTTCGAAGAGAATTTCAGCTAGATATCGAATAAGGCTGCGGATTTGTTGGTACTTTTGCAATCCTTATGCAGAAGATTAACGTAACCAATCCAATCGTCGAACTCGACGGCGACGAAATGACCCGAATCATCTGGTCGTTTATCAAAAACAAACTTATCCTTCCCTACGTCGACGTCGACATTAAGTACTTCGACTTGGGGATGGAACACCGCGATGCCACCAACGACCAAGTCACGGTCGACGCGGCAGAGGCGATTAAAACGTACAATGTGGGCATCAAGTGCGCCACGATTACGCCCGACGAGCAGCGCGTCAAAGAGTTCAATCTCAAGCAGATGTGGAAGTCTCCGAACGGAACCATTCGCAACATTCTCGACGGAACCGTGTTCCGCGAGCCCATTGTGATGGCGAATATTCCGCGATTGGTAACCACATGGAACAAGCCCATCGTCATTGGCCGCCATGCGTTTGGCGACCAGTACCGCGCCACCGACACCACGGTGAAGGGCAAGGGCAAGTTGACCATGACGTTCACTCCTGAAGACGGTAGCGAGCCCCAGACCTGGGAAGTCTACAACTTCAAGGGCGACGGCGTTGCACTTAGTATGTACAATACCGACGAGTCCATTTATGGCTTCGCTCGCAGCTGCTTCAACATGGCCCTTGAGAAGAAGTGGCCGCTGTACTTGAGTACTAAGAATACCATCCTCAAGAAGTACGACGGGCGCTTCAAGGACATTTTTGAAGAGATCTACCAGGCTGAATTTAAGGCCAAGTACGAGGCTGCAGGAATCACCTACGAGCACCGACTCATCGACGACATGGTGGCGTCAGCCCTCAAGTGGGAAGGTTCATTTGTGTGGGCGTGTAAGAACTACGACGGTGACGTTCAGTCCGATACAGTTGCGCAGGGCTTTGGCTCGCTGGGTTTGATGACATCGGTTCTCATCACCCCTGACGGCAAGACGATGGAAGCCGAGGCGGCGCACGGAACCGTGACCCGCCACTACCGCCAGCACCAGCAGGGCAAGCCGACGAGCACCAACCCCATTGCTTCGATCTTCGCGTGGACGCGCGGTTTGGCCCACCGGGGCAAGCTTGACGGAAACGCTGAGCTGATTCGCTTCTGCGAGACCCTCGAGCAAGTGTGCATTGATGTGGTTGAAAGCGGCCGCATGACTAAGGACCTCGCGGTGTGCATTCACGGCAACAAGGTTGAGCACGGAACCCACTACCTCTACACCGAGGAGTTCCTTGACGCTTTAGATGCCGAGCTTCGCGCCCGTCTTTAAATCTTGAGGCGGACGGCGGCTGCGGCCGCAAGAATCCAATTTTTTGCCGAAGGGCCTGCCGCGAGGTAGGCCCTTTGTGCTTCCGTAAAACGTCCTGCTTTGTGGAGGCTGCGCGCCTTTTGACGCTGCAATTCAAGCTCTGCGCGAACGAGCACTCCTTCGGCTATCCAACCCCGTTCAACGAACTGCGCCCAGCGGAGCCGGATTTTGGTGGTGTGCGATTCGAGTTCCGCAGACATTCCGTGACTGATTCGGTAGCGCGTAAACGCTTCGTCGGTCCACCGAAGCGGTCGGTGGCCTTCGGCCCAAAGGCGCATCCAGAGCTCAAGGTCTTCGGTGCCCTGCAGGCGACGGTTGGTGTCAAAAGGCTGTGCCTTGGCCACATCCACCCGAAGTGCGCATGCGCTGGGGGCCACCGCGGGCCTCAGGAGCACCCAATCGCTGTGCTGAGTGGGGTGGTCGCCGTAGCGGACCGCTTTCAGTTGGGTTCCGGTCCATTCCCGGACCGGGTGGTAGACCCAAGTTGCCTCGGGGGAATGGCGTAAAAACGTAGCGAGTGCCCGATGCCATCCGTCTTCAAACGCATCGTCCGCATCGAGAAAGGCGATCCAGTCTCCGGTGGCGGCTGCGGAACCGCTGTTGCGCGCTGCACCAAGACCCAAATTTTCGCGGTGCGGAATCACCCGAACGTTGGGCCACCCCCAGCTTGCTACGAGTTCGGCACACCCTTCGGGTGAGGCATCATCGACGACGAGAACCTCGTACGCGTCAAGGGCGCTGCGCACGGCTTCGTGCAGCGTAGATTCTGCGCCGTAGCATGGAATCACGACCGAAATCTTCACGTCGCGCGGGGCATAAAGTGGTTCGGAAAAAACTGGTGAAGGACGCGCCGAATGGGTTCTTTGAGGCCGAGCGCGGTGAGGGCCGCAACGGCCAACCGCACGAGACCCTCGTACGGAATGTGGAGCAGCACCAGGGGATGCAGGCGCACAAATCGCGCAAAGAGGATTCGGTTGACGCGTAGGTTGGCACTCCGCCGGGCGGAACTCCAATCTTGCCGGTACAGCGAGTGGGTCCACCAGGCCGCCACATTTCGGTAGGCGCGCCGAAGCCGTGTGCGGTCGGGCTGGTGGTGCGCGGCAATGTAGTCGACCAATGCGAGCAGTTCAAGGTATACATCGCCCCCTTCGTTGGCCTTCTGGCGCGCCGTCTCAGAATGCACCCGAAAGTAGTTGAGTACCTCTGGAATAAATGCGATTCCGCCCTGCTCGAGTAGTTTGATGTAGGTCATCCAGTCCCCGTTGAGGCGCCAATTGGAGTCGGCTCCGCCCACAGCGCGAAATGTTTCTAAGCGAATAAGCGCCCCTGAGGCATTGGGAACCACGTTGTGCAGCAGCATAAAGTTGCGCACTTCGTCGCGTCCGTCGTTGCGGTAGCCGTCGACCCAGCGTTGGGCCTCGGTTCCGTACACGTAGCGGTAGTGCACGTCAAAACTGTGCATCGGTTGGCCCTCAGAATCGACCAGCATGGACTGGCCGTAGGCGATCACGAGGTTTGGGTCAGACTCCATGACGCTAACCAGGCGCTCGAGGAGCTTGGGGTCTGCGTAGTCGTCGCTCTCGGCGATCCACAGGTAGCGGCCGCGGGCGAGCGAGGCGGCCTTGTTCCATTGGGCAAAGGGACTCCCGGAATTGACCTCGTTGGGGTGCACCGACCACGACGGACGACCCTTGGCAAATGCCTCCAGCACGCTCAGTGAGCCGTCGGGCGATGCATCGTCGAGCAACAGCACTTCAGTGTCGGTAAAGGTCTGGTCGGCGATGCTCTGTAGGCGCAACGGAAGGTAGCGTTCGTGCCGGAAGTTGGGCACCGCCACAGTCACCATAGGAAGTCGTTCGCGCATCCCCCAAACTTAATGTACCTTCAGCCCCCATGCGCACCGTTTTGTTTGGAATGCCGCGAAGCGGCACAACTTATGGTTTTTCACTGCTTTCAGAGGCACTCAAGGCCCAAGGGCCGCTCACCGAAGTTTTTGAGCCCAATAAGCTCGAAAACAACCAGTTTCACCGCCTTGACGGCATGGTTTGGCCGGACGCTGACGCCACATTGGTGAAGGTTTTGTACTCTAGCCCTGAAATGCACGGGTGGTCGGGCGAAGCCGCTGCCGATGCCTTTGCGCACTTCGACAAGAAGATTTTTTTAGTGCGCGACCCCCGAGACCGGTGGATTTCGGGATTTTTTTACCGCTGGTTCTACGTCCACAACCCCGACCCTGCGGCCTTTGAATTGGCCCATAAGAAGGTGTGCCAAAAGGAGGTCAACCCGTCATCTGTGGCGTTTCACCGTCTGCACTCGGACGACCCGCAGGTTCTCAAGGAACACGCCGAAGAACAAAAGCGCAAGCTCGACGAACTCTCGACATTTCTGGATCGCCTGCGTGCGGACGGCTGGTTCATCTGGCACTACGAAGATCTTGTCGACCGCAACTGGGATGCCGTGGAATCCTACCTCGGATTCAGCCTCAAGGGCGAAGAGGCCTTGCGCGGAAACTTTCGCCACGTGGCCCGCAGCCAAGCGCACAGCGACTGGCGCCGGTGGTTTACCGACGCGGACGTCGAATTTTACCGCCCCGTCTTTGAGTCCTACCTCAAGGCCCAGGGGTACGATGCATCTGATTGGGCATTGAGCTACCCCGCTGAACTATCGCCCAAGCAGGGCTCGGGTTACATGTACGGACTTTTTCACCATCCAAACGGACCCCACGCGGTACCGGTTCCGTGGACCCAACGCGCCATTCAGTGGGCGCGCACTCAGGCCAGCCTTGCCCTCAAGGCAGTGGGGCTCAAAAAGCGTTAAATCCAGTGCTGTTCCTGCAGTGCCATGGGGCGCGGAGTGGGGTATACCTGCCCCTGCCACAGGCCGTGCGCCACATGAATGACGGCCGCGTCGCGCACTTCGTCGTGCAGAATTCCGTCTACAAATAGGCGCAGGTGAAGCGTGTACGCGCCCTGGCTGAGTGCGAGCTCGGGTATGCGTACGGTGGCGGAACCGGCTTCCGCCGGCTTCTCAAGACCAGAATGTAGGCTGCTCCAGAGGGTTAGGGGAGCCCCGTCGCTTCGCGCCACGCTGAGGCGAATGTCTGCGGTTCCGTGAGCGGACCCGTTCCACACCACCCGCACCGAAGCGGGATTGCCCGTGGTCCAGTCGCCCTCCACGTCGAGTTGCTGCGCACGAATTCCACCGAGGCCGCCGCGTTCTGCAGCTGAAGGCCACTCGATGGGTTGCGCTAAAGCACGTTCGACGTAGGCGTCGCATACTTCATCGGCTGAACCCTGCATTTTTAGGATTCCGCCCTCAATCCAAAGGACGCGGTCGCAGATGCGCCGCACTGTGTGGAGCTGGTGCGCCACGTACAGAATGCTGCGGCCTTCGGACTTCCAGTGGGATCCCATGAAGTCCAGGCTTTTGGCTTGAAATGCGGCGTCGCCGACGGCGAGC
>CBFHNK010000006.1:0-45445 GCA_965657195.1 uncultured Schleiferiaceae bacterium | reverse complement strand
CTTCACACTACCCGTGTGGCTGCTACCTACTTCAAACACGTCTTCAAGGTTGTCCCAAGGATTGTCGCTCACTTGCTTGTGGCCAAGGCTCAAGCGGCGGTTGTCGACGTCGATGTCCAACACCTTCACTTCAAGCTCTGCACCCACTGAGGTGAACTCGCTCGGGTGCTTCACCTTCTTCAACCAAGACAGGTCGCTGATGTGAATCAAACCATCAATACCTTCTTCGAGCTCAACAAAGACACCAAAGTTGGTGAAGTTGCGAACCTTTCCGGTGTGCTGCGAACCAACTGGGTACTTCGCGGTGATGCTTGACCAAGGGTCTGGAGTCAATTGCTTAATACCAAGTGACATCTTGCGCTCTTCGCGGTCGATTGATAGGACCGAAGCCTCGACCATATCACCAACCTTGAAGAAGTCTTGGGCAGAACGCAGGTGCGATCCCCAGCTCATCTCAGAAACGTGTACAAGTCCTTCTACACCCGGAGCAACTTCGATGAACGCACCGTAGTCGGCGAGTACCACAACTTTACCCTTGATGGTGTCTCCAGCTGAAACGTTTTGGCTAAGGGCATCCCAAGGGTGTGCCGAAAGCTGCTTGAGACCGAGCTGAATGCGTGTCTTGGCCTCGTCGAAGTCCAAAATAACCACGTTGAGCTTCTGGTCGAGCTCGACCACCTCTGACGGGTGGTTGATTCGGCTCCACGACAAGTCCGTGATGTGCACGAGTCCGTCCACGCCGCCAAGATCGATGAATACACCGTAGCTCGTGATGTTCTTGACCACACCCTCGAGGACTTGACCCTTTTCGAGTTGGCCAATGATATTGCGCTTCTGTTCTTCGAGATCGGCCTCAATAAGGGCCTTGTGCGACACCACCACATTCTTAAACTCGTGATTGATCTTGACAATCTTGAATTCCATGGTCTTATCGACATAGATGTCGTAGTCGCGAATTGGCTTCACGTCGATTTGAGATCCTGGCAAGAATGCCTCGAGACCAAATACATCGACAATCATACCGCCTTTGGTACGC
The DNA here is from genome assembly GCA_965657195.1 of uncultured Schleiferiaceae bacterium. Classification (GTDB taxonomy): domain Bacteria; phylum Bacteroidota; class Bacteroidia; order Flavobacteriales; family Schleiferiaceae; genus TMED14. Next base: position 44,409 of record CBFHNK010000006.1, on the reverse strand, counting down.
GCCTTCACGTAACCTTGAACAATTTCCTCAGATTCAAAAGCTTCATTCACACGATCCCATGCCTTAATCGAACGGGCTTTACGGTGCGAAAGAACGAGTTGACCCAACTTATCTTCTTGCTTATCAACGAGGACTTCAACAAGGTCCCCAACTTTGAGGTCTGGATTGTAGCGGAACTCATTCAAGGATACTACTCCCTCTGACTTTGACGAGATATCGATAATCACATCGCGATCTGTCATTTGTACGACAACACCGCTGACTACTTGATGCTCAACGGAAGTAACTAGAGTTGCCTCATAGAGTCCCTCCATGTTTTTGTGCTCCTCACTTCGAGCACCAAAGCCAGACTCGTATGCGGTCCAATCAAATGAACTCTCTTCTTCTTCGTCTTCCAAAACCAACTCGAGGTCATCTTCTTCGACAGACTCGTCATTGGCGTCTAATTCAGTCGGGGTTACAGATTCCACTACAGCCTTAACTCTAGGCTTAGATTCTACTTCAGTAACTTCGGGGGTAGCCTCCACTTCTGCAGCGGCTTGTTCTTGGATTTGGCCCTCCAATTCGGGGTTGAGCTCTTCAGACATGAGCTTGGGGTCTTGTATCTGGCGCACGGAAAGGACTAAAGCACAGCGCCGAGAGACGTTAAGTATTGATTCCCAATTTGGCGTCCTTTCGCAACGCGTACCAAATTAGGACTGCAAAGGTACAAAAAATCAAACCTCACATTTACAGATCCATAAAAAAAGCCCCGGCGTTGGCCGGGGCTTCGTTCAACCTATGTAATTACACGCTAAACTTCTTTTTCAGCAACTCAGTCGTAGTTGAACCGGGTCGCTCAAGAGGCATGGCCAAAGCGCGATCCCAGATCAAATTCGTCAGTACTCCGAGCGCACGCGAAACACCGAAGAGGACGGTGTAAAAGTCGTACTCCACCATGCCGTAGTGCATCAGCAGTTGACCACTGTGGGCATCGACGTTGGGGAATGGGTTTTTTACCTTCCCAGTCGCTTCAAGAATGCCTGGCACCACCTCATAGATGTTTGAAATCACCTTGAACAAAGGGTCTTCAGGCATGTGCTTTTGGGCGAACTCACGCTGTGCCATGTATCTAGGGTCCGTCTTGCGAAGAACGGCATGGCCGAATCCGGGAACCACTTTACCTGCCCCCAACGTATCATGAACATACTGAGCAATTTGATCTTTACTCGGCTCTTGCGTTTCCAAATCCTCGAGCATTTCAAGCGTCCACTTGATCACCTCTTGGTTTGCAAGTCCGTGCAACGGACCCGCTAGCCCGTTCATACCCGCCGCAAAGCTTTGGTACGCGTCGCTCAAAGCTGAGCCCACCAAATGAACGGCGTGTGCCGAAACGTTCCCTCCTTCGTGGTCCGAGTGTATGGTCATGTACAGACGCATCAATTCGCGAAACTCTTCATTGTCATACCCCAGCATGTGGGCAAAATTTCCGGCCCAATCCAACTTGGGATCTGGCTCGATGTGCTCTCCATTTTTATATGCACGACGGTAGATATACGCCGCAACGCGGGGTAAGCGCGCGATCAGGTTCATTGCATCTTCGTACGTGTACTCCCAGTACTCTGACTTGCCGATTCCGCGGGCGTATGCCTTTCCAAACTCTGACTCGGTGCGAAGTGCCATAATCCCAACTACAAACTGAGTCATCGGATGTGCAGACATCGGTAGCGCATCAATAGTCTTGAATACGTGTGGCGGAACAATCGCCCGACGCGCCCAACTGTTACTAATGCGGCGAACATCGTCGTCATTCGGAAGCTCGTTCATCAAAATCAAGTGAAAGAGCCCTTCTGGAAGCGGCTCCTCACCACCTGGATACTTAGGGAGAAGTGACTGCAATTCTGGGATGCTGTAGCCTCGGAAGCGAATACCCTCCTGAGCATCAAGCTTCGAAGTCTCACAAATCAGCGCAGTCATGCCCCGCATGCCCTGATATATTTGAGCTACGGTAATCTCTCCAAGTGACTTTTCTCCGTGCTCGGCCAAAAAGGCCTTAATCTCAGCTTGAGCTGGTGCTATTTTTTCTGCAAAATGTTCTTTAATCCGATCCATTATCAAGGGGTTGTTTGTCGGTTACTTAAAATTTGCTCCCGGGTAAATTGCTGTCGATCCGAGCATTTCTTCGATACGAAGAAGCTGGTTGTACTTCGCCATTCGGTCTGAACGCGATGCGGAACCGGTCTTAATCTGACCGGTATTCAACGCTACCGCCAAATCCGCAATCGTCGAATCCTCAGTTTCTCCGGAACGGTGCGACATGATGCACGTCATTCCGTTGCGCTGCGCCTTTTGCACCGTGGCAATCGTCTCAGTAAGCGTTCCGATTTGGTTCACCTTGACGAGTACCGAATTCGCCGAATTGAGCTCAATACCCTTGGTCACGCGATCTACATTGGTCACAAATAGATCATCACCTACAATTTGAACGCGATTTCCGATTGCGGAATTCAACTTCGACCAACCATTCCAGTCGTCTTCAGCAAGGCCATCTTCAATCGAAAGGATGGGGTATTGGTTCACCCAATTGGTCCAGTACGACACCACCTCGTCGGTGGTCATCGTGGCTCCGTCCGACTTCTTAAACGTATACAAGCCGGTCTTCTCGTCGTAGAGTTCGGTCATCGCGGCATCCATGGCGATGTACAAGTCCTTACCTGCAGTAAATCCGGCTTTCGTGATTGCTTCAAGGACGGTTTCAATGGCCTCCTCATTCGAACGAATATTCGGCGCAAATCCGCCCTCATCGCCCACATTCGTGCTGTAGCCCTTTGCCTTCAGCACCGACTTGAGGTGGTGAAAAACTTCGGTACCCATTTGCAGGCCCTGACTAAAGCTCGTGGCACCCACAGGCATGACCATGAATTCTTGAAAATCAATGGCGTTGTCTGCGTGCGCACCTCCGTTCAAAATATTCATCATCGGAACCGGCAGCGTACGCGCCGTCACTCCACCTACGTACTGAAAGAGCGGAAGGCCGCTGGCCTGTGCCGCAGCACGCGCCGCAGCAAGCGATACCGCTAAAATCGCGTTAGCACCAAGGCGCGCTTTGTTGGGCGTTCCATCGGCATCGAGCATGGCCATGTCCAATTCGGCCTGGTCGGTAACCTCAAGGCCAACTACGGCTTGAGCAAGCTCGTTGTTGACATGGTCTACTGCCTTGAGTACTCCTTTGCCGAGGTAGACAGCGGAATCTCCATCGCGCAGCTCCACCGCTTCGTGGGCGCCTGTCGAGGCACCAGAGGGCACTGCGGCCCGACCAAAGTGACCAGAATCGGTAACCACATCGGCTTCGACCGTGGGGTTTCCTCGTGAATCAAGAATTTGGCGTGCGTAAACTGAAGTAATTGTAGGCATGGTTAAGCGGGGATTTTAGTGCTCATTAAGGCAACAAATTCATCAAAGAGGTACTGGGCGTCGTGCGGACCCGGAGACGCCTCTGGGTGGTACTGCACGCTGAATGCGGGAACGTCCGTGCGCCGAATTCCGGCAACCGTTCCATCGTTGAGGTGAACATGAGTCAGGGTGACATTGGGCGCCGACTCAACATCCTGCATCGCAACCGCAAAACCGTGGTTCTGCGAAGTGATTTCACCTTTTCCCGTCGCAAGATTCTTCACGGGGTGGTTAATTCCGCGGTGACCGTTGTGCATTTTATAGGTGCTCAATCCAGAGGCCAACGCAATCATTTGGTGACCCAAGCAAATTCCGAATGTGGGTTTGCCTGAATCCAAGATTTCACGCACCGTCTCGATCACTTGAGGACTCGCAGCCGGATCGCCTGGACCGTTCGATAAGAAGAATCCATCGGGCGCATCCGCAGAGAGGACATCAAACGGAGTATTGTACGGATATACCGTAACTCGACAACCAACGCGAACTAGGTTCCGAAGAATGTTGCGCTTCACCCCAAGGTCAAGAGCGGCAACGTGAAACTCCGCATTGCGATCACCAACTGTATAGGGCTCAGTGGTGCTCACGTGCGAACACAACTCCAGACCTTCCATAATGGGGGCATCCAAGAGGCGTTGCTGCGCAGCTTCTAAGGACAACACGGTGGTTATCACCGCGTTTTGTGCTCCGAAATCACGGATGTGCTGCACGAGTGCACGGGTATCGACATCCGCAATTACCACAGAATCGTTCATGAATTCTTTTAAACTCATGTGGTTCCCTCGCACCCGCGAAGCTAATTCACTGAAACTCTTACAAACTAGTCCCGCGATCTGAACGGCAAATGACTCGCTTTCTTCAGATTCTACACCATAATTACCAATGTGAGCAGTCGCCGTAACCATTATCTGGCCCTTGTAACTTGGATCCGTGAAAATCTCTTGATATCCGGTCATCCCGGTGTTAAAGCAAATCTCCCCTACTGACGTTCCGTCAATTCCGACAGAGGCACCCTCAAACAAGGTGCCGTCTGCGAGAAGTACAAAGGCTTTAGAACTCATTATCAATACTTAAGAATTGGGCACAAAAAAAGGATAAGGGGACACCTTATCCTTTGCAAAGTACGAGCCAAACACGGTTTATTCCGCTTCGTTCGTTTCGTTGTTTTCAACTATTTCTGGAGTCTCAGTTGGCACCTCATTCGCTGGGGTTGCAGCAGGAGCAGCAGCCTTTGAACGACCACGACGAGTTGACTTCTTAGCTTCCTTCTTGGCGTTCGAGTAGATTTCGTTAAAATCAACTAACTCGATCATTGCCATCTCTGCGTTGTCACCCAAACGGGTACCTGTCTTAATGATACGGGTGTAGCCCCCTGGACGATCACCAACTTTCACAGCTACCTCTCGGAACAACTCGGTGACGGCGTCCTTACTCTGAAGGTATGAAAACACCATACGGCGATTGTGTGTACTATCGGTCTTTGAACGGGTAACCAATGGCTCAACGTACTTCTTAAGTTCCTTAGCCTTTGCCAACGTCGTATTGATACGCTTGTGCGTGATCAGCGAGGCCGCCATATTGCTCAGCATCGCCTTGCGGTGCGAAGCTGTACGTCCTAAGTGATTAAATTTCTTGCCGTGACGCATGTCTTATTCTTTATCGAGTTTGTACTTGGTTACATCCATTCCGAACGTCAGACCTAGGCGAACCACAAGATCTTCGAGCTCAGTGAGCGACTTTTTGCCAAAATTGCGGAACTTCATCAAATCAGCCTTAGTGTACGACACCAAATCAGATACGAGCTCCACCTCGGCTGCTTTGAGGCAGTTAAGTGCGCGAACACTCAGTTCAAGCTCAGTGAGGGGGCGAAGCAACAGCTTGCGCATTTCCAAAACCTCCTCATCGTAGGCCTCAGACTCGACTGCAACTTCAACCTCAGTAATCATGCGCTCGTCAGTGAAGAGCATGAAGTGTTGAATCAAAATGTGCGCAGCTTCAGTCAACGCATCAACCGGCGCAATTGAGCCATCACTTTCAATGTTCAGAACGAGCTTTTCGTAGTCTGTCTTCTGCTCAACGCGGAAGTTTTCAACTTCGTAGCTCACATTCTTCATCGGAGTGTAAATCGAATCCATGAAGATGGTTCCGATTGCCGCGTCTACCTTTTTATTCTCCTCTGCTGGCACGTATCCACGACCCTTTTCAACTGTGAATTCCATCTCAAGTTTAATGGATGGGTCCATGTTGCAAATCACCAATTCGGGATTGAGTACTTGGAAGTTGGTCAAAAAGGCAGAAAGATCACCAGCTTTAAATGAGTCTTTACCAGAAACAACAACTTTTAATGTCTCTCCTTCTACGCCATCAATCTGACGCTTAAAGCGAACCTGCTTCAGGTTGAGGATCATTTCAGTAACGTCCTCAACAACACCTTTGATGGTTGAAAATTCATGCTCCACACCATTGATGCGAACACTCGTGAAGGCATAGCCTTCCAGAGAATTCAATAATACACGGCGAAGCGCATTTCCGACCGTGAGGCCAAAACCAGGTTCCAAAGGGCGGAACTCGAACTGACCAATAGTCTCCGACGTCGAAATGACGTGGGCTTTGTCAGGTTTTTGAAAAGGTAGAATCGGCATAACTTATTTCGAATAGAGTTCGACAATCAACTGTTCCTTGATGTTTTCAGGGATCATATCGCGAGTGGGGACGCTGAGCATTTTACCGCTCATCGTGGCTGAATTCCATTCCATCCAAGGGTATTGGTCTGAACGGTTAGAACCTAGGCTGTTTGCAACTACTTCAAGCGACTTTGAGCGCTCACGAATTGCAATCACATCATTCAAAGTAACCGAGTAAGAAGGAATATTGAGTACTTCACCATTCACCGTAACGTGGCAATGGGTCACCAACTGACGCGCCGCACGACGCGTTGGGGCAATACCCAAACGGTAGACAACATTATCCAAACGACGCTCGCAGAGCTGAAGTAACACCTCACCGGTAATACCCTTAGAACGCGAAGCGTGGTCGAACATAATGCGGAACTGGCGCTCCAAAATTCCATAGGTATACTTTGCCTTTTGCTTCTCAGCAAGCTGAACAGAGTATTCACTTTTCTTTCCGCGCTTGCGTTGGAAGCCGTGCTGCCCCGGAGGGTAGTTTCGCTTGTCCAGTGAACGATCCGGACCAAAGATGGGTTCGCCAAAACGACGGGCGATTTTCGTAACAGGACCTCGGTAACGTGCCATATCTTTCTGCTTCTATTTACTAAATGATTATACGCGGCGGCGCTTCGGGGGACGGCAACCGTTGTGAGGAATTGGCGTGATGTCCACAATTTCTGTGACTTCAATACCAGTATTGGACAGGCTCCGAATCGCGCTTTCACGACCGTTTCCTGGACCTTTTACATAGACCTTGACTTTGCGAAGTCCCGCTTCCATAGCTACACCAGCAGCTTGCTCTGCAGCTACTTGAGCTGCATAAGGGGTATTCTTCTTAGACCCACGGAACCCCATCTTACCTGCCGAAGACCAAGAGATAACTTGTCCCTGAGTATTCGTCAATGCAATAATGATGTTGTTGAACGTAGTGCTGATGTGCGCCTCGCCCACCGACTCCACCTTAACCTTCCGCTTCTTTGTGGTCTTCGCGGTTTTAGAATTCTGTTTTGCCATCGCTTCTAACGCTTAGTGCTTATTTAGTTGCCTTCTTCTTGTTTGCTACAGTCTTGCGCTTACCCTTGCGAGTGCGGCTGTTGTTCTTCGTACGCTGACCGCGCAACGGTAAACCAAGACGGTGTCGGATGCCACGTTGGCAGCCAATGTCCATGAGGCGCTTAATACTCATTGAAACCTCCGAACGAAGTTCACCTTCAACTTTCATGTTGCCGGTGATGTAATCTCGGATTAACTGAAGTTGATCGTCAGTCCAATCTTGAACTTTAATGTTGACGTCAACGCCAACCGTGTTCAAAATTGTTTGGGCTTTTGAACGCCCTATTCCGTAGATATAGGTCAAGCCGATTTCACCGCGCTTGTTCCGGGGGAGGTCAATTCCTGCAATACGTGCCATTCTTCTGTTCGGATTGGATTAGCCCTGACGCTGCTTGAGCTTCGGATTTTTCTTGTTAATAATATACAAGCGGCCTTTGCGACGGACAATTTTACAGTCCACGCTGCGCTTTTTGAGGGATGCTCTAACTTTCATCGGTTGCGATTAAAAACGTTCGGTTTAGTAGCGGTATACAATTCGTGCTTTCGACAAGTCGTACGGAGATAACTCCAACTTCACACGATCTCCAGGCAAGAGTTTGATGTAGTGCATGCGCATCTTGCCAGAGATGTGAGCGGTAACCACATGACCATTCTCCAACTCTACGCGAAACATCGCGTTTGAGAGGTTCTCGGTGATGGTACCATCTTGCGTAATCGCTCCTTGCTTTGACATAGCTTACAGCGATTCCGCATTACGTCCACGAATGCGACCTCCGTCCATGAGGCCGTCGTAGTGACGGTTCAGAAGGTAGCTTTCTACTTGCATGAGGGTATCAAGTACAACTCCTACAATGATCAACAGTGAGGTTCCGCCGTAGAACTGCGCCCAGGTCATACTCACACCAAAATTCATCAAGATGGCGGGCAAAATCGCAATCGCTGAGAGCAACAGAGCTCCAGGTAATGTGATTTTCGCAAGCACGTCGTCAATAAAACGAGCCGTATCACCTCCAGGCTTAACACCTGGGACAAAACCACCATTGCGCATCAGATCGTCTGAGATCTGCGTCGTATTAATTTGAATTGCCGTGTAGAAGTACGTGAACACCAAAATCAACACTACAAATACGAAGTTGTACCAAAATCCTTGAATGTCTCCGAACACATCAACCATCCACGTAGTACCAGTACCCTCAAGTCCGGCATACTGTACTATGGTCAACGGGATGAACATCAGAGCCTGGGCAAATATGATCGGCATAACCCCAGAGGCATTTACTCGCACAGGCAAGTAGCTGCGACCTAATGACTTTGAGCTTCCGCCCGCCACACGCTTTGCATATTCCAAAGGAATTTGACGAACAGCCTGAGTCAATGCGATCGCGAACAATATGACCAAGTACAAAGCCACCATCTCAAGCAGGAATACAATCCATCCGCCACCCGCAGGACTCAACTGAGTCACAAGTTCTTGCAAGAACGACTGCGGGAATGAAGCAATAATACCAATCATGATCAATAGGGAGATACCGTTTCCGATACCCTTATCCGTAATCTTCTCACCCAGCCACATGGCGAAGATGGTACCCGCAATCAAGGTAATCCATGCAGAAAACCAAAAAGCGGTTGTAGGCAAAGTAATCTCAACACCTTGGTACATCAGGTTTGTGATGTATCCGGGGGCCTGAGCAGCAACCACCAAAATGGTTAGGTAGCGCGTGATTTGATTCAACTTGCGACGTCCTGACTCACCCTCTTTTTGCATTTTGCTAATGGCCGGAATTGCCAAGCCAGCAAGCTGCATGAAAATTGATGCCGAGATGTACGGCATGATTCCGAGTGCAAGTACCGAAGCGTTGGCAAAGGCACCACCTGAGAAGGCGTTGATCAAACCAACCAAACCTTCAGAGGCTTGGTTCTGAAGTTGATCCAAACTAGTCGGATCGATACCCGGCAGGACCACATTAGAACCCAAGCGGTACACCAAGAGTAATCCGAAAGTCAACGTGATCTTATCACGAAGCTCTTGGATGGCCCAGATGTTCCGAAAGGTTTCGATGAGCTTTTTCATTACTCAGCCTTTCCTTGAAGGAGGTTTACACTACCACCCGCAGCAGCAATGGCTGCAGCAGCTGATTGACTCACCTTGTGAACGGTTACAGTGAGTGCGCTCGTCACTTCACCACGACCCAAAATCTTAATAAGATCATTCTTACCTGCCAATCCGAATTGAACCAATTCCAACGGACCGATCTCGGTGATTTTATGGTTCTCGGCCAATTGAGCAAGTACATCAAGATTGATTGCACGGAACTCGACACGGTTTGGATTCTTAAAACCAAACTTTGGTACGCGGCGCTGAAGTGGCATTTGACCACCTTCAAATCCAATTTTCTTGCTGTAGCCCGTACGAGCCTTCTGACCCTTGTGGCCAGCTCCAGCGGTGCCACCATTTCCGGTGCCTTCTCCACGCCCGAGGCGCTTCTTGGTCTTTACTGCTCCTGGAGCAGGCTTAAGTTCGTGCAATGCTGCCATGATAATTAAGCGTTAACTTCTTCAACTTTAACTAAGTGGTTCACCGCGCGAACCATTCCCAAAATCTGGGGCGTCGCCTCGTGCTCCACACACTGATTCATCTTACGAAGGCCTAGCGCCTCCATAGTTGCTTTTTGGTACGGCGGACGGTCAATCGTACTGCGAACCTTAGTGACTTTAATTCGTGCCATGGTATCGTGTGAATTAACCGTTGAATACTTTATTGAGCGCAATACCGCGAGTCTTGGCAACCTGGTGCGCATCGCGCATCAAGTGAAGAGCCTCAAACGTCGCCTTTACAAGGTTGTGTGGGTTTGATGAACCCTTGCTCTTCGCAAGAACGTCGTGAACACCAACACACTCAAGAACGGCGCGCATTGCACCACCGGCGATTACACCCGTACCGCTTGACGCAGGACGCAGGAACACGCGCGCTCCGCCAAACTTACCGTCTTGCTCGTGAGGAACAGTACCCTTAATCACGGGAAACTTGTATAAATTCTTCTTGGCATCCTCGATTCCCTTGGTTACCGCCTCAGATACTTCTTTGGATTTACCCAAGCCATAGCCACCAATTCCGTGCTCGTCTCCAACCACTACAATCGCAGTGAATGAAAATGTACGGCCACCTTTGGTGGTTTTGGTTACACGCTGCACGCCAACAAGGCGGTCAACGAGCTCCAAGCCGCTTGGCTTTACTTTTTTTGATGCAATCTCTTTCATAACATTCTTAGAAATTCAGGCCTCCCTCGCGAGCTCCTTCGGCCAATGATTTTACACGTCCATGGTACAAAAAGCCACCACGATCAAACGAGACCTGCTCAATACCCTTTGCCTTCGCAAGTTCCGCAATCTGCAAACCCACTTGACGTGCTTGGTCGAGCTTTGAGCCGCTGACCACGCGTTCAGACTTTTTCAATGATGCTGCTGAGCAAATTGTTACACCAGACAAATCATCAATGATTTGGGCATAAATCTCCTTACTTGAGCGAAACACGGCCAAACGGGGACGAGACGGTGTTCCCTCTACCACTTTACGAACACGCAAGTGAATGCGCTCGCGACGACTTAAACTTTTAGTTGCCATAATTTCTTACTTCTTAGCACCTGATTTACCAGCTTTCCGGCGAACGATTTCGCCAACATAACGAACTCCTTTGCCTTTAAAAGGCTCCGGTTTGCGGAGGCTTCGGATTTTAGCGGCCACGGCTCCAAGCAATTGCTTGTCGTACGATGCCAACTCGACAATTGGATTCTTACCTTTCTCTGAAACCGTATTGAGGCTAACCTCCTTAGGAACCTGAAGAACAAAAATGTGCGAGTAACCAAGCGAAAGCTCGAGGTTTTGACCTTGGTGTGAAGCACGGTAACCTACACCAACAAGCTCCAAATTCTTCTGGAAGCCTTGCGATACACCTTGAATCATGTTATTGATCAGGGCACGGTACAAGCCATGCTGGGCGCGGTGTAACTTATTGTCTGTAGGACGAATTACCGTAAGCACATCACCTTCGCGTTCGAATGTAATCTCCGGATTAATTGACTCAGTCAATGTTCCTAGTTTGCCTTTAACGGTAACCACACTTCCCTCAATCGAAAGCTCAACGCCTGCGGGGACTGTGATAGGGGATTTACCAACTCGTGACATGTTCGGTATTTAATAAACGAAACAAACTACTTCACCGCCAACATTCTGTGTGCGGGCTTCTTTATCGGTCATCATACCATGCGACGTACTGACGATTGCAATACCCAAACCGTTCTTTACACGAGGTAAGTCAGTTGATGATTGGTAGTTGCGAAGGCCCGGGCGCGAAACACGGTCAATACCGCGGATTACCGAACGCTTAGACGCCTTATCGTACTTCAAAGCAACCTTAAGGATTCCCTGAGGACCCGTTTCGTCAACTTTAAAGTCCTTAATAAAACCTTGGTCCATAAGAATTCGGGCAATTTCCGCCTTCATCTTGCTGCTCGGAACCTCGACGACAGCGTGACCAGCTTTCGCACCGTTGCGAAGGCGAGTCAAAAAATCTGCAATGGGATCAGTATACATTTCTTGTCTTCTATTGAGGTTACCAGCTGCTCTTCTTTACTCCTGGGATCAGACCATTTAGGGCCATCTCGCGGAACGTAACGCGTGAGATACCAAACTGACGCATGTATCCACGTGGTCGACCGGTCAGTTTGCAGCGATTGTGAAGGCGAACTGGTGATGCATTCTTGGGAAGCTTTTGAAGGGCATCGTAGTCCCCGGCTTCTTTGAGGGCCGCACGCTTCGCAGCATACTTTGCAACGAGAGCCTCGCGCTTGCGCTCACGCGCTTTCATTGATTCTTTTGCCATGACTTACTTCTTAAAAGGCATTCCGAAATTTTGAAGAAGTGCTTTGCACTCCTTGTCGGTGTTCGCCGACGTGACAAACGTGATGTCCATACCTGAAATACGGTTCACCTTGTCAATTTCGATTTCTGGGAAAATGATCTGCTCGGTAATTCCGAACGTGTAGTTGCCACGACCATCAAAACCATCCTTTAAACCCTGAAAGTCGCGGATACGTGGAAGTGATGATACCAAAAGGCGCTCAAGGAATTCGTACATGCGCTCACCTCGAAGGGTTACACGAACTCCAACTGGCATCCCCTTGCGGAGCTTGAAGTTTGAAATATCCTTCTTAGACTTGGTAGCCACGGCTTTTTGACCCGCAATTGTCGACATCTCTTCAATCGCATAATCAATGAGCTTCTTGTCAGAAACTGCAGCTCCGAGACCTTGGCTCAACACAATCTTTTGCAAACGCGGAACCTCCATTTGGTTCGTGTAAGAAAACTGCTCCATCATGGCCGGAACGACCTGACCGAGGTACTTCGATTTTAGATTCGGTTCCATTATTTAATTACTTCGCCGGTTTTTTTCGCTACGCGAACTTTTACTCCATTGGCCTCTGTACGGATACCCGTGCGAGTTGCCACACCCTTGCTGTCCAACAGCATTAGGTTTGAAACATGAAGTGGAGCTTCGACTTTCTCGAGTCCACCCTGTGGGCTGGTTGCACTCGGCTTGAGGTGCTTCGTGACCAGATTAACACCCTCCACAATCGCGCGGTGCTGCTTGGGAATCATTCGAACAATTTTGCCCTGCTCTCCCTTGTGAGCACCAGCGATCACTACTACAGTGTCTCCAGTTTTAATGTGAAACTTTGCCATCGTACTAGGCGATTAAAGCACTTCAGGTGCCAGTGAAACAATCTTCATGTACTGCTTGTCGCGAAGCTCACGAGCTACCGGACCAAATACACGGGTACCGCGCATTTCTCCAGCTGCATTGAGTAGCACACATGCGTTGTCGTCGAATCGGATGTATGAACCATCCGGACGTCGAATTTCTTTCTTAGTGCGAACGACCACGGCCTTCGACACAGTACCCTTCTTGGCATTGCCTGAAGGAGTGGCGTCTTTAACGGTAACCACGATCGTGTCACCCACCGAAGCGTAGCGACGGCGAGTACCGCCCAGTACGCGAATCACCAAAACTTCTTTGGCGCCGGTATTGTCCGCAACGCGGAGCCTTGATTCTGTCTGTAGCATCTTTTATTTACTTAGCGCGCTCAATGATTTCAATAACACGCCAGTTCTTAGTCTTCGAAAGCGGACGAACTTCCATAATGCGCACGGTGTCGCCTTGGTTGCAGTCATTTGTTTCGTCGTGGGCGTGAAACTTCTTAGAAAAAGTGATGAACTTTCCGTACATACCGTGCTTTACGCGGCGTGATACGTTGACGGTAACCGTCTTGTCCATAGCTGACGAGGTCACTACCCCGATGCGCTCTTTGCGCAGATTGCGTTGGTTTTCCATCGTATTAATTCTTAGAACGCTGGGTCAATTCGGTTGCCAAACGAGCCACGTCTTTGCGGAGCGCGGTGAGTCGCATGGGGTTCTCAAGAGGGCTCAAGCGGTGCTTGCGCTTAAGGTCGAGTAGTTCCGTCTTTTGCGTGCGGTACTGGTTTGCCAATTCCTCGGCATTCATTTTTTTCAATTCAGCAGTTGTCATGGTACGAAGCATTATGCATTAACCAAATCACGACGAACTACGAACTTCGTCTTTACAGGAAGCTTCTGTGCCGCAAGGCGAAGTGCTTCTTTAGCGATATCCTCAGAAACACCATCAAGTTCAAAGAGCATACGGCCAGGACGAACTACAGCCGCCCAGTATTCTACTGCACCTTTACCCTTACCCATACGAACCTCAAGAGGCTTCTTTGTGATAGGCTTGTCGGGGAAGATTCGAATCCAAAGTTGACCCTCACGCTTCATGTAGCGGGTTGCAGCGATACGGGCAGCCTCAATTTGACGGGCGGTCATCCATACCTCTTCAAGGGACTTGATACCATAGGATCCAAAGGCTAATGTGGCACCGCGCTGTGCGTTACCCTTCATTTTGCCCTTAAACATTTTTCGGAACTTAGTCTTTTTCGGCTGAAGCATGACAGTTAAGCTTTACGATTGTTGTTAGGACGACGACGATCACGGTCACCACCACCATTACCGCCTCCGGTTCCGCGACGTGGACGGTCCGTACCAGCAGAAGATGGTGCACCAGCTCCCACGCGCTTACCTGATTGCCCGAGGACATTGCTCAAGTCACGCTTGCCATAAACCTCACCTTTCATGATCCACACCTTGATACCAATACGACCGTAGGTTGTATGGGCTTCAGAAATATGGTAATCAATATCTGCACGGAACGTGTGCAACGGGGTGCGTCCCTCTTTAAACTTTTCAGATCGAGCGATTTCTGCTCCGTTTAGACGGCCACTCACTTGAACCTTGATTCCTTCAGCACCCATTCGCATGGTACTTCCCATGGACATTTTGACGGCACGACGAAAGGAAATACGACCTTCGATCTGGCGAGCTATACTGTCCGCCACAAGTTTCGCATCAAGTTCAGGACGCTTAATCTCGTGAATATTAATCTGAACTTCTTTCTTGGAAAGTTTTTTGAGCTCCTCGCGAAGCTTGTCAACTTCAGTACCACCCTTGCCGATAATTACACCAGGACGCGCAGTTGCAATCGTTACAGTGACAACTTTAAGAGTACGCTCAATAATGATGCGTGACACATTTGCCCGACTAAGACGAGCATACAAGTATTTACGAATTGCCGCGTCTTCAGCAATTTTATCTCCGTAGTTACGGCCACCGTACCAATTAGACTCCCATCCACGGATGTAGCCAAGGCGATTGCCAATAGGATTAGCTTTTTGTCCCATGTTTAGGCGTTTTCAGAGCTGGTTGAACCTTCTTCGGCAACACGACCCACCACCAGGGTAACGTGGTTTGAACGCTTACGCACACGGTGGGCACGGCCCTGTGGTGCGGGTTGGACACGCTTCAGCATACGGCCACCATCGACCATAATGCTCTGGACCACTAAACCTGAATCGACTGAAGCCTCTGGGTTCTTGGTTTGCCAATTCGTCAATGCCGAAAGGAGTAGCTTCTCAAGGCGAATTGACGCCTCTTTGCTGCTGTGCTTTAGGACATATAGTGCTTTAGCAACCTCCATTCCGCGAATGAGGTCCGCCATTAGGCGCATCTTGCGGGGTGAAGTTGGGCAGTTATTCAGTGAAGCCATGGCTACACTGCGTCGTGCATCTTTGATCGCGTTTGCGCGGATTTTTTTACGAGCTCCCATCGCTTACTACTTTTTGCCTTTATCTTTTTTACCAGCATGGCCGCGGAACACACGGGTTGGAGCAAATTCTCCAAGCTTGTGACCTACCATGTTTTCGGTAACATAAACGGGTACAAAGGTTTTGCCGTTGTGGACCGCAATGGTCTGACCGACAAAATCTGGACTAATCATTGAAGCGCGAGACCAAGTCTTGATCACGGTCTTCTTACCTGCCTCAACATTCTCCATCACACGCTTCTCAAGCTTGAAGTGGATGTAAGGACCTTTTTTAAGCGAACGTGCCATGATTACTTCTTACGTTTTTCAATGATGTAACGGTTGCTCGCCTTCTTGGGCGTGCGCGTTTTGTATCCTTTTGCAGGAATACCCTTGCGTGAACGTGGGTGACCACCAGAAGCACGGCCTTCACCACCACCCATTGGGTGATCAACTGGGTTCATTGCAACGGCACGTGTCCGTGGACGACGACCTAACCAGCGGCTACGTCCTGCCTTACCACTATCAACTTGGGCATGGTCCGCATTAGAGACTGTTCCAATCGTCGCCATACACTCGGTCAAAATCATACGACTTTCACCGGATGGCATGCGCAGAACGGCATACTTACCGTCACGAGCGGCCAACTGGGCAAATGCACCAGCTGATCGTGCGATGATACCACCTTGGCCTGGACGAAGTTCAATGTTGTGAACAATCGTACCCAAAGGCATTTCGCTCAATTTCATTGCGTTTCCGACCTCTGGAGCGATACCGCGACCACTCTGAAGGGTTTGACCTACTTGAATGCCATTAGGAGCAATAATGTAGCGTTTCTCACCGTCAGCGTATACCAACAAGGCGATAAAAGCAGTACGGTTTGGATCGTACTCAATGCTCTTAACGGTAGCGGGAATATTAAATTTATCGCGCTTGAAGTCGACCAAACGGTACCGCTGCTTTGCACCACCACCGAGGTAGCGCATCGTCATTTTACCAGTATTGTTACGTCCTCCAGAACGCTTCTTGGCAACCGTCAAGCTCTTTTCAGGAGCACCAGACGTCACCATAGCAAAATCATTTACCGAACGCAGGCGCTGGCCTGGAGTCATCGGTTTTAGTTTACGAACGCCCATGACTTAGAGGTTTGCGTAGATGTCAATAGTTTCACCAGCACGGACCTCAATCACAGCCTTCTTTAAAGACGGCTTGCGACCTTCCATAACCCCTGCCTTAGTGTAGCGCACGATGCGCTTGGCTGGAGCAATCATAGTACGAACGTGCTCGACGTTCACCTTGTAGAGCTCCTCTACAGCCTTTTTAATCTGAAGCTTGTTCGCCTTTTTATCGACAACAAACGTGTAGCGATTCGCTCCCTCTGCTGAGGCAGTCGCTTTCTCGGTGAGAACCGGGCGAATGAGAATCTGTTCCATCACTATTTGGCCGATAAGGCAGTTTCAATTTTCACAATCGAAGGCTCAACTAGCACCAGGGTGCCGCCATTTAAAATTGAATAAGTGCTTAATTCTGAAGCAGTTACCACTTTTGAGCCCTCAAAATTGCGGGACGACAAATATACTGAATTATTTGGTTCAGCCAATACTACTGTCGATTTCTTGCCTTCAAGGCCTAAAGCTTTGAGAATCACACCGTAATCCTTTGTCTTTGGGGCATTCATGGCAATTTGATCTACAACTAAAATCTGATTTGACGCTGCCAATTGGCTCAAAGCCGACTTTCTCGCAACCAATTTCAACTTTTTGTTGAGCTTGAATCCGTACTCGTGAGGAACAGGTCCAAAAACACGGCCACCTCCACGAAACAAGGGTGACTTCATACTTCCGTGACGCGCACCACCGGTACCCTTCTGCTTGTGAAGCTTTTTTGTCGTACGTGCGATTTCTGCGCGCTGCTTACTCTTGTGCGTACCCTGGCGCTGATTGGCCAAGTACTGCTTTACATCGAGGTACATTGCATGATCGTTCGGTGTAATCCCGAAAACATCATCATTCAATTGAACCGTCCGACCTGTTTCCTGGCCGTCCTGATTTAAGATGCGAACTTCCATTATTTCTCAACAATTACAATCGACTGCCTTGCGCCGGGAATGGAACCTTTGACTACGAGCAGATTCTTATCTGCATCGACCTTCAAGATTTGAAGGTTTTGAATTTTAATACGCGTATTGCCCGTGCGTCCACCCATGCGCATTCCGCGGAATACACGGCTTGGGTCAGAACCTGCTCCAATAGAACCCGGAGCGCGTAGACGGTTGTGCTGACCATGGCTTGCTTCACCGACACCGCTAAAGCCGTGACGCTTCACAACACCCTGGAAGCCCTTGCCTTTCGACTGGCCTACAACGTCTACGAATTCACCCTCTTCGAACATGGCAACCGTGAGCACTTCGCCCAAGGAAACTTCTGTTCCGAATTCGCGGAATTCTACATATTTAGATTTTGCAGAGGTGTTAGCCTTTGCAGCGTGGCCGGAGGCAGGCGATATGGGATTTTTCTTTTCACCATAACCGATCTGCACGGCTTCGTAACCATCGACATCGTTCGTCTTCAGCTGAGTCACCACACAGGGACCCAACTCAATCACGGTACACGGAAAATTCTTTCCGTCACCGTCGAAGATGCTGGTCATTCCGATTTTTTTGCCAATTAGTCCAGGCATTGTCAGGAATTCTAGGGATTATTAAACTTTGATCTCGACCTCGACACCACTGGGAAGCTCTAGCTTCATCAGGGCATCGATGGTTTTACTTGAAGACGAGTAAATGTCAAGCAAGCGCTTGTAGCTCGACAACTCAAATTGCTCACGCGCCTTTTTATTGACGTGCGGGCTGCGCAGTACGGTGTATATACGCTTGTTTGTTGGCAAGGGGATCGGGCCGTTTACTACAGCACCGGTACTCTTCACCGTCTTTACAATTTTTTCTGCACTCTTGTCTACGAGGTTATGATCGTATGACTTAAGCTTTATGCGAATTTTCTGGCTCATCGATCCTCTTTATTTACCTTTTACTTTTTCGATTACGGCTTCAGAGATACTTGTAGGCGTCTCTGAAAAGTGGCTGAACTCCATAGTCGAAGAACCCCGCCCTGAGGTCAGCGTGCGCAACGTCGTTACGTAACCGAACATTTCACTCAAAGGCACTTTGGCGCGAACGAGGCTGTCGCCATCCTTCGTATCCATGCCTTCCACCATTCCACGACGCTTGTTGAGGTCACCTACGACATCACCCATGCTCGATTCGGGCATTACAACCTCCATCTTCATGATTGGCTCGAGGATCACAGGACGTGCCTTGCGGGCAGCCTCCTTAAATCCAATTTTAGCTGCCAATTCAAACGAAAGTGAATCCGAGTCTACAGGGTGGAATGATCCATCTGTAAGGGTCACCTTCATCGCGTCGATACCGTATCCAGCCAATGGGCCGTTCTTCATCGCCTCCTTGAAGCCTTTCTCGATTGATGGAATGTATTCTTTAGGTACGTTACCGCCCTTGATCTCATTGACGAACTGAAGTCCACCAGTATGTGCTTCGTCCGCAGGTCCAATCGTGAACACAATGTCCGCGAATTTACCGCGACCACCCGTTTGCTTCTTGTAAACTTCGCGGTGGTTCACCGTTGAGGTAAGCGCCTCCTTGTACTGTACCTGAGGAGCACCTTGGTTGCACTCTACCTTAAACTCACGCTTTAGGCGGTCAACGATGATCTCCAAGTGAAGCTCACCCATTCCAGAGATAACCGTTTGGCCAGTCTCTTCGTCGGTGTGTACACGGAAGGTTGGATCCTCTTCAGCAAGCTTTGCCAAAGACATACCCAACTTATCCACGTCCGCTTGAGTTTTAGGCTCTACCGCGAGTCCGATAACCGGCTCTGGGAAGCTCATAGACTCTAGAACAATTGGATTCTTCTCGTCACACAGCGTGTCACCAGTACGAATGTCCTTGAATCCAACACCTGCGCCAATGTCACCCGCCTCGATCACGTCGATCGGGTTTTGCTTGTTGGCGTGCATTTGGAAAATGCGGCTGATGCGCTCCTTATTGCCAGTGCGCATGTTCTTCACGTACGAACCTGCGTCGATCTTACCTGAGTATACGCGGAAGAAGCACAGACGACCAACGAATGGGTCAGTAGCAATTTTGAAGGCTAGGGCCGCCAAAGGCTCCGTAGAGACAGGGCGACGAACTTCTTCAAGATCAGTGTCTGGATTAACACCAGAAATGGCCTCAACGTCAACAGGTGACGGAAGGTACTCCATTACTGCGTCGAGCATTGTCTGAACGCCCTTATTCTTGAACGCCGAACCACATAGAACTGGTGTAATCTTCATGGCAATTACCGCCTTGCGAATTGCGGCAGTCAACTCCTCACGCGTGATGCTTGCGGGGTCTTCGAAGAACTTCTCCATGAGGTTGTCGTCGAATTCGGCAACTGCCTCAACGAGCTTCTCACGGTATTCGTTTACCGTGTCAACTAAGTCAGCAGGGATTTCAATCTCGTCGTAGGTCATGCCTTGAGAGTCGTCGTTCCAGATAATCGCCTTCTTTGTTAACAAGTCAACTACACCACGGAACTCAGCCTCTGCACCGATGGGCACCTGAAGAGGAACCGCATTGCCGCGAAGTTTATCATCAATCTGACGAACCACGTTGAAAAAGTCAGCACCTGTACGGTCCATCTTGTTGACAAATGCAATACGTGGTACACTGTACTTGGTAGCTTGCCGCCAAACTGTTTCAGTCTGAGGTTGTACGCCACCAACCGCACACAACAGTGCCACGGCACCGTCCAATACGCGGAGTGAACGCTCCACCTCTACGGTAAAGTCAACGTGACCTGGAGTATCAATAATATTGATCTTGTATTCCTCGGTTTGGCCTGCGATATCCTTGCCTTGTACCGTTGGAAAACGCCAAAAACATGTCGTAGCCGCTGATGTAATGGTGATACCCCGCTCCTGCTCCTGAACCATCCAGTCCATAGTAGCAGCACCGTCGTGTACTTCACCAATCTTGTGGCTTACGCCGGTGTAGTAAAGAATGCGCTCGGTAGTAGTGGTTTTACCAGCATCAATGTGAGCCATGATGCCAATATTCCGGGTATATTTAAGGTCGCGTGAAGCCATTGTATAACTAGTCTTCGATTAAAAACGAAAGTGAGAGAATGCCTTGTTGGCTTCGGCCATCTTGTGCGTATCCATGCGCTTTTTCACTGCTGCGCCTTCTTCTTTAGCCGCAGCTAAAATTTCACCGGCTAGCTTACCCGCCATGCTTTTTTCGTTGCGCTTGCGTGAGTAGCCGATCAACCACTTCATTGCTACCGCAATCTTGCGGTCAGGACGAATCTGTTGCGGAATTTGGAATGTCGCTCCACCAACACGACGGCTGCGCACCTCTACGTGCGGCATCACGTTGGTAAGGGCCGTCTTCCACTGATCAAGGCCATTGGCCTCACCGGTGCGCTCTGATACCAAATCAATGGCATCATAGAAGATTTTGAAGGCGGTTGACTTCTTTCCGTCGTACATCATATTGTTCACAAAACGAGTTACGAGGGGATCGTTAAAACGGGGATCCGGCAGTAACGGGCGCTTTTTGGCACGAGTCTTTCTCATGGTTCCTTACTTAATTATTTTTTAGCCTTTGGACGCTTCGTACCGTACTTCGAACGACGCTGCATACGACCGTTCACGCCAGCCGTATCAAGGGCACCGCGAACGATGTGGTAGCGTACGCCGGGAAGGTCTTTTACACGACCTCCGCGAACCAGCACAATGCTGTGCTCTTGCAGGTTGTGTCCTTCACCTCCGATGTAGGCATTGACTTCATTACCGTTGGTCAACCGCACACGCGCAACTTTGCGCATCGCGGAATTCGGCTTCTTAGGAGTAGTGGTGTATACCCGGGTACAAACGCCACGGCGCTGTGGGCAAGCGTCCAGTGCGGCCGACTTGCTCTTCTTTTCCAGGGTTACGCGTCCTTTGCGGACTAATTGTTGGATCGTTGGCATGCTCTTCTACGTGGTTTGACGTCGGTAGAAATAAAATTTCACCCCCACTTTTTTGGGGACTGCAAATGTAGAACAAATTCTTGTCTATCCACCTTCAAGTGGTAAAAAGAATTTCAAAGTTTTCCACTAAGCCGCGGTCCCACGGTCTGTCAACCTACTTTTGTAGCACCTCATGAACGATCTCTTAAGCGCTTTAAATTCAGCCCAACGCAACGCAGCGTCACATATAAAAGGGCCGGTGATGGTCATAGCCGGAGCAGGATCGGGCAAAACTCGGGTTCTCACCTACCGAATTGCACACTTAATCGCCCAAGGGGCGGATGCCTTTCAAATTCTTGCCTTGACCTTTACCAATAAGGCTGCGCGTGAAATGAAGGACCGGATCGCCAAGGTGATTGGTCCGACCGAGGCAAAGAATGTTTGGATGGGAACCTTTCACTCCATTTTCGCGCGCATCCTGCGCGTGGAAGGTGAGCGACTGGGGTTCCCAAGCAACTTTACGATTTACGATTCCGAGGATGCGCAAAAGGTGCTGGCCAATGTTATTAAAGAGCTGAACCTCGACAAAGAAATTTACAAGACCAAGTCCGTCGCCTCGCGTATTTCGGCGTACAAGAACAGCCTCATTACTCCGAAAGCATATGCCGCTCGAGCAGACCTTCAAGAGCAGGATGCATCAGCGAGGATGTCTAAGCTCGGAGAAGTCTACACGCAGTACATGGAGCGCTGCTTTCGAGCGGGAGCGATGGACTTTGACGACCTCTTGCTCAAGACCAATGAGTTGTTTGCGCGGTTTCCGGACGTGCTTGCGAAGTACCAGGACCGGTTCCGCTATTTATTGGTGGATGAGTATCAGGACACCAACCATGCACAGTACTTAATTGTGAAGGCGTTGGCCGCGCGCTTTGAAAACGTGTGCGTCGTCGGTGATGACGCGCAAAGCATTTATTCGTTTCGAGGCGCCAACATTCGGAACATTCTCAATTTTCAAAAGGACTACCCGGACGCAGCGCTGTACAAGCTCGAGCAAAACTACCGGAGTACCCAGCGCATTGTAAAAGCGGCCAATGTCCTGATTTCGCACAACAAAGAGCAGCTTGAGAAGGACGTGTGGACCGAAAATCCACTCGGCGAAAAGATTGTGGTTCACCAGAGCGTAAGCGATTCTGACGAAGGTCAGTATGTGGCGCAGACGATTTTTGATCTCGTGCATCGGGAGCACCGCGACTACGGGGATTTTGCCATTTTGTACCGCACCAACGCTCAATCCCGCTCGTTTGAAGATGCGCTTCGTCGCAGAAATATTCCGTACCAGATTTACGGCGGGTTGTCGTTTTACCAGCGCAAAGAGATTAAGGATGTGCTCGCGTACGTTCGGCTCACCGTCAATCCGAGTGACGAAGAGGCACTGCGGCGCGTGATTAATTTACCGGGGCGCGGAATTGGGGATACCACCATTGCCCGGCTCACGATTGCGGCAAATGACCGACAGGTTCCGCTTTGGGAGGCCGTGCGCAACGCGACCTCCTGGGATTTAGGCATCAACCGACCGACTGCGGAACGGCTCGTGGCATTCGCCGATTTAATTGATTCGTACCGAATCATCGCTACGCAGCAGGACGCCTTCGGAACCGTGGAGCACATTGCCCGCACGAGTGGTTTGGTGAAGTTACTCGCCGAAGACAAGACGCCCGAGGGCATTAGCCGCTACGAGAACGTTCAAGAACTGCTGAACGGAATCAAGGACTTTGTGGAGCAGCAGAGCCAGACCGAAGACGGAGACCCAAGCCTCGGGGCCTTTTTGCAGGATGTGGCGCTGCTGACCGACCGCGACGAGCAGGAGACCGACGAACCCAAGGTGATTTTAATGACCATTCACTTGGCGAAGGGTTTGGAGTTTCCGGTGGTGTTCGTAGTCGGAATGGAGGACGCCCTTTTCCCTTCGATGATGGCGATGAATTCGCGGAGTGATCTTGAAGAGGAGCGCCGTCTGTTTTATGTCGCGTTGACACGGGCCGAACAGCGCGCATTTTTGACCTATGCGCGCGTTCGCTACCGGTGGGGTAAGTTGATTGACTGCGAGCCGAGCCGCTTTCTCGAAGAGTTGGACGAGGAGCATTTAGATGTTCACATACCGGAATTACCGAAGAGCTATGGGGTTCCGAGGGAGCTTCGGGATGCGTTTGGCGACCCTGAACAGCCGCGCACCTTTAGGGGAAGTGCGGCCCAAAAGATGGGCGGAAGCATTCCGAAGGCGACGACACCTCCCCCCGCGCCTATTCGGTTTAGAAAGCCCGAAAACCTCAAACCTCTAGGCCAGGCAAGTTCTGCGTCGGGAAGTCCCGCTCACGAGCTAAATTTGACCCCTGGAATTCGGGTGGTGCACGATCGCTTTGGCGTAGGCACCGTGACCGAAGTGGAACCAGCCGCTGACGGCGGAAAAGCCACCATACAATTTGATAACGCGGGCGAAAAGAAACTCCTCTTGAAGTTCGCTAAATTGCAGCTCTTGGCTTAGCATGAGCACCCTAATGGAAACTTCAAGCATCACCACGTTGTCGCTCGACTACAACACGGACCGCCCTCAATTGGTACTGGGCGAATACGGGCGCCTCGTGCAGACCATGGTTGAGTTCACCCTCACGATTGAAGACCGAGCGAAGCGAACAGAGTCTGCAGCTCACATTGTCGATACGGTGGGACGGTTAAACCCCACCCTTCGTGGTCAGTCAGATTTTGCCCGCAAAGTTTGGGACCATTTGCACGTTATATCTGGTTTTCAGCTCGATGTGGACGGCCCCTTCCCTGCCCCCCAACGTGAACTGCTTGAAGCCAAGCCCGAGCGTGTGCCCTACCCTCCGAAAAGTCGAAGCCACCGGTACTACGGCGTCATTCTTCAGAACTTGATCAATACGGTTGCCGAGATGGAACCGACTGAAGAGCGCCAAGCCATTGAGTACGACATTGCGAACCAAATGAAGCGGGCCTACCTGAGTTGGAACAAAGACACCGTGGACGATGCCGTGATCTTTAACGACTTGCGGATCCTATCTGCCGGCAGACTTGGCCAAGAGGGTTCAGCACTCTCAGTGGCAAAAGGTGTGGTATCTCAAAATGCTCCGCTTCACACAAAAAATCGGAAAAAGAAAAAACCGAACACCACCAACTTTAACAACAAACGCAAAGGCGGATTCTTCCGCAAGTAGCTATGGCTTCATTTCGAATTACGGGCGGAATTGCCCTCAAAGGGGACGTTCATCCACAAGGGGCTAAAAACGAGGTGCTCCAAATTTTGTGCGCTGTGCTTTTGACCGATGAAACGGTCCGAATTACCAATATTCCTGACATTGTCGACGTCAACAAACTCATCGAAATTCTCGGTGACTTCGGCGTAACCGTGGTTAAAAACGGCCCTGGAGACTACAGCTTCACGGCTGACTCAATTGACGTGGATTTCTTGTTTGGCGAAACCTACAAAAAGAAGGGTGCATCGCTGCGCGGATCTGTAATGGTGGTGGGTCCCATGCTTGCTCGGTTCGGAAAGGGTTACATCCCCAAGCCCGGGGGTGACAAGATTGGCCGCCGCCGCTTAGACACGCACTTTGAAGGCTTTATGAAACTTGGTGCCAAGTTCGTCTACGAAGAAGGTGATCACTTCTATGGGGTTGAAGCGCCTGCTGAGGGACTCAAAGGTGCATACATTTTGCTCGACGAACCGTCGGTTACGGGAACTGCCAATATTGTCATGGCCGCCGTACTTACCCCCGGAGTCACAACGATTTACAACGCTGCATGCGAGCCCTACTTGCAGCAGTTGTGCGGAATGCTCGTTCGAATGGGTGCCCAAATCGAAGGCATCGGCAGCAACCGTTTGACGATCACTGGTGTAGCCCGCCTTGGCGGCACAGAGCACCGCTGCCTGCCCGACATGATTGAAATCGGCTCTTGGATTGGACTTGCAGCGATGACGAAATCTGAAATCACCATTAAAAATGCGGGGATCCCACATTTGGGCCAAATTCCGAATGTGTTTCGCAAACTTGGAATCCGCATAGAAGAGCGTGGCGACGACCTCTATATTCCGGCGCAAGAGCACTATGAAATGGGTGCGTACCTCGACGGATCTATGGTGACGATCGCAGATGGTCCATGGCCGATGTTTACTCCTGATTTGCTGAGTATTGTACTTGTGACGGCGACCCAAGCCAAGGGTTCGGTGCTCATCCACCAAAAAATGTTTGAGAGCCGTTTGTTTTTTGTCGACAAACTCATTGATATGGGCGCCCAAATCATCTTGTGCGACCCGCACCGTGCCACGGTGATTGGCCACGACCGTCAGTTTAATTTGCGCGCCACCACGATGTCTTCGCCAGATATCCGCGCCGGAATTGCACTGCTCATCGCAGCGTTGAGCGCCGACGGAACCTCAACGATTCAGAATATTGAGCAAATTGACCGCGGGTACGAGCGAATTGATGCGCGCCTGCGTGACTTAGGTGCCAAAATTGAACGCGTGGCGGACTGATTTTTGCAGCTTAACTTCGAAGCATGAAACAGATTCTCATTTTGGGCGCAGCCGCCCTTGTATTTGCCGCTACTCCTGCGGGACGCGTAACCGCACCCATTGCAGTGGAACAAATGGCGAGCATCAATGTGGGCGATATGGCTCCTGACTTAGCGTTTCCGGATCCCTCGGGCAAAACCCGCAAACTATCAGACCTGCGTGGCAAAGTGGTCCTTTTGGACTTCTGGGCAGCGTGGTGTGGCCCCTGCCGCATGGAGAATCCCAATGTTGTGCGTGTGTACAACCAGTACAAAGACGCCAAGTTTTCAACTGGAAAAGGCTTTGAAGTGTTTTCTCTTTCACTGGACAACACCAAAGACCGTTGGATTGAAGCAATTGCCAAGGACGGTCTTGTGTGGCCCAACCACGTGAGCGACCTCAAAGGTTGGCGGTCTGAAGGTGCTGCACTCTATGGAGTCAATGCGATCCCTGCAACGTACCTCATTGACGGAAAGGGTAAAGTAGTGGCAAAAAACCTTCGCGGAGCCGCGCTCGAGAACGCACTTAAGGCGATGCAAGCCAAGTAAAGGGCATTTTTTCACCTAGCCTGCCATTCTGACACCTTTGGGTCGTTTGGCAGGCTTTGTGTTTTACGGGACCCACACGGATTAATAAATTATGGAAGATTCTACGAAGAAGCCAGAGCAGCCAATGGACGAGGTTCAAATGGTTCAGGATGTACACGAAGAGACCTCAGAATCACCTTCACCCACAGCAGAGCGCGATGTGGAGGCAGAGATTCAAGAGCTCAAAGATCAAAACTTGCGACTCTACGCCGAATTTGAGAATTTTCGCCGCAGAAATGCACGCGAGCGCCTCGAGCTAATGGCCACCGCAGGAGAAAAAGTCATCAAGGCGGTACTACCGATCCTGGACGACTTTGATCGTGCGATGAAAGCCCTCGCCGAAGGACCTGAGCGCCAAGGATTGGCCCTCATCCAAAACAAGTTACTCAGCGCAATGAAGGCCGAAGGCCTCAAGGCTATGGAATCCACGGTAGGGCAAGCCTTTGACGTGGAACGCATGGAGGCCATCACGAACATCCCTGCTCCAAGTCCAGAGCTTGCAGGTTGCGTGGTCGATGAGCTCGAGACCGGATACCTTCTTGGAGAAAAAATTATTCGCTACGCGAAAGTGGTAGTGGGCCAAGCTGCCGAATGAAATGAGTAAGCGAGACTACTACGAGGTTCTGGGTGTGTCTAAGGGCGCATCTGCAGATGAAATTAAGAAGGCGTACCGAAAGATGGCCATTCAGTACCACCCGGACAAAAATCCGGGTGATGCGGCGGCCGAAGAAAAGTTCAAAGAGGCCGCAGAGGCCTACGAGGTACTTTCAAGCCCTGAAAAACGTCAGAAGTACGACCAGTTCGGACACCAAGCGTTTGGTGCAGGTTCCGGCGGGTTTGGCGGAGGCGGCATGAATATGGACGACATATTCAGCCACTTTGGGGACATCTTTGGCGATGCATTTGGCGGAGCCTTTGGCGGTTTTGGTGGCCGAGGTGGCGGCGGAGCCAACCGCGGAGCCAACCTCAGAGTTCGTGTAAAGCTTAGCCTCGAAGAGATCGCCAACGGCGTTGAAAAGAAAATTAAAATTCGCCGTGCTGTTCCGGCAGAAGGTCTGACCTTTAAAACGTGCGGAACCTGCGGTGGATCTGGTCAAGTAACCCGGGTACAAAACACGATCTTGGGTCAGATGCGTACTGCTTCGGCTTGTCCATCGTGCCAGGGCGCTGGCAAAACCATCGACAAGAGACCTGACGGCGTTGGTCCTGACGGACTCGAACGACTTGATGAAGTAGTAAGTGTGAAGATTCCGGCCGGAGTTCAAGACGGCATGCAGCTTCGCGTACAGGGCAAAGGCAACCACGGCCCCGCAGGTGGCCCTGCGGGGGATTTGATTGTTTCGATTGAAGAAGAGCCGCACGAAGTCCTGGTTCGCGAGGGCAATAACCTCCACTTTGAACTGCACGTATCGTTTCCTGATGCAGCCTTGGGCACTTCAGTCGAGGTTCCGACCGTTTCAGGTAAAGTGCGCATGAAGATTGACCCCGGAACCCAAAGTGGCAAAACACTGCGCCTGAAGGGCAAAGGACTTCCGAGCCTCGAAGGCTACGGACAAGGAGATCAATTGATTCACGTTGCCGTTTGGACGCCTAAGTCACTCACGAACGACGAGAAAGATCTCCTCGAGAAGCTCAACCAGAGCGAGCGCTTTCAGCCCCGACCGGGAGCCGGAGACAAGAGTTTTTTTGATAAGGTTAAGGACCTCTTCCAGGGTTAACCCGTAGAAGTAGGACTCAATTAAAAACGCGGCCCACGGGCCGCGTTTTTTTTCATCTATCAGAACACCACTAGTACACAATCGTGACCGGTCCAGCGTAGCGCAAATCTCGTCCGCACACGACAAAGAAGTAGTAGGTTCCGCTCGGCAAAGGATTACCGTCAACGTCGGTACCACCCCATGCATTCGCGTAGGACTCTTGCTCGTAGACCCACGTGGTTCCCCAGCGATTCATTACACGTAGGGTGCACGCATCGCCGAACAGAACCTCTGAAATGTCAAGCACATCATTCATTCCGTCCCCGTTGGGCGTAATCACGTTCATCACATTGGACAGGTCTGGACTCACTTGGTCAGGAAGCCAGCTCACGAACACGGTGTCAATACCGCGGCAACCGCGGTTGTCGGTCACGATCACGTAGTACGTGGTGCTGTCAGCGTGCATGAGCGCCTGCGGGTTCTGCTGGCGTGCGTTGTTGAAGTATACCGGCTGGTCGGCAAACCAGTAGTAGGCCGCTCCGCTCGTGACATCGAGGTGTACGGTATCGCCGCGAACAAGCTGGGTATCCTGAGGAGAGGCGGTTACGGGGTAGTACCAGTCAAAAACTTGGACGGTGTCCCAAAGCGTATCTGGGCAGAAGGCGGACTGAATAATGCAGCGCACGGGGTAGGTTCCGGCTGTATTCCATCGAACCCCAGTCACAAGTGGCCCTGTGGCGCCAAACGTATTGGAATTGGATCCGAAATCCCATGAAATCTTGGCGTCAATTGGAGCAGTTCCCTTGGCCTCAAATCGGTAGTTCTGAACCTCGATGCACGGCACACCCTGCTTGTCGATGAAGTAGTCCGGGGCATTCATCACACGAAAGACCTCATAAATGGTATCCGTGCACACAAGCCCTGGATTGATCACCAGCATGACGCTGTAGTGCCCGGTGTCTGGAAAGGTGTAGGTCGGCGAGGCCAGCGAGCTCGTATCATTCACACTAGATGTATCCCCAAAGTCCCAGAAGTACGTCAGAGCACCTGTGGTTTGTGGCGTGAAGGTGAGTGTACGTCCGTCGCAGAAAAGACTAGGGTCCTCAAGCTGGGTGACCATATCTGCCACGGTGTTGATGATGCAGTTCGTGACGTTGAACTGGTAGTCGCGGCGCACCGTAGATACAAACTGACCGTTGCGGTATTCGGAAACACAAATGCCAACCACGTACTGACCAATTGTGTTGGCGACACCCGTAATCATTCCAGTAGTCGAGTTAATGCTGAGCGCAGGGTTGCCAGGGACTGGTTGGGTCGCCGTAGCGGGCGCAACAAACTGAATAAGGGTGTACGGAGGGGGCGTTGCGGGGTTCGGAGTTGGGTTGCCAGAGGCTCCGCCCGTGTAAATGTCGCAGAACTCGTAAAAGAGCGAGTCCCCGTCGGCCTCAGTCGCGGACGCATCGATGCTCAGCTGGTCGCCCAAGCAGAGTACGATGGGCGGAACCGTCGTAAACGCCGGTGCCGTGTTGCAGCTGTTGTCCATTGACGGAATCTGCACGGTGTAGGTGTTTCCGCGCGAACCGGGATTGGTGATGTTCGTGATGGTAGAGTTCCGGCAGCAGCGCTGGTACGAAATCGTGTAGCCACCCACTACCGGAGGAAGCGTCAACGTGGTCACGTAGTCGGCGTACTCCGTACAAATATTGGGAGGAGTGGTCAAGCACGGATTACCTGTTCCAGGGGGAACGTTTACCGTCGGACCTTTTGAGACCGTGGGGTTGGTCACGAGGGTTCCGGCAAGGTTGTACACCGAAAAATTGACCGTGTTGTCGAACTGTGCTCCGCCCGAGAAGCAGTCACGGTAAATGCGAAGCTTGACCTGGTACTGGTTGTTGCCCACACATGTGTAGGTGATCTCACCGCCCACGAGGTGCGCGGCACTCACGGGCGTGACCAAGCCCAAAAGGAGCGCCAGAAGCGCGAATAGTTTGCGCATTACTGGATGACTTTAACCCACAGTTTACCAGTGTACTGGCCGTTGAGGTTGCTTTGGCGTGCGGCCGAGGCCTCCTCGTACGAGCCAAACTTGAGCAAATACACGTACACCATATTGTTCTTTGGGTCGCGGAAGGTGCGTGCACTGATTCCTTGAGCCTTTAGCTTTTGAGCCATTTTGTCGGCATTCTCTTGCTCTCCGTACACACCGGCGGTCACATAGTAGCCAGCTGACCCTGGTGCAACGCGGTCGGCATAGGCGTCAGCCGAGTAGCCGCTAATGCTGCCGTTCGTCACGGTACCGGCGGCTGATGACGTGGTAGCAGGTGTGGTGCGCTGAGCCGCCTGGCCGCGAACACCGCCACCTTGCGCACCCGCTTCTTGAAGCTTGAGCGCTGTAGCCTGCGCGAGCTGTTCAGTCTGTGCCTCGAGCTGCTTTTTGTTGGCTGCCTCGAGTTCTTCCTTAAACTCTTCAAACTTCTCGTTGAGGAGCTTTTCGTTGTTTTGATCAGCCTGACGCTGCTTGTCCTTCAGTCGCTTGATTTCGGCTTCGATTCGGTCGTTGCGCTTGTTGTCTCCGAATCGGTAGGTAAGGATAAACTCATTTGAAACTCCGAGCGAAGTAGCAAAAGTGTTGGTGCTAAAGTCATGAGCGTAGCCCAGTGTCAAAAGTGGAGTGAGGTGAACACCGATTTGAGCCGAAGCACCAAAGTTGGAACGGTAGAGCGCTCCGAGGTAGCCGTACTCCTTCATGTTGAACATCAAGCCTGCGTCAACTTGGGGCGTCACGTGGTTGGCTGCCCGAACGACTACCATTGGCGAAAGCGTCATGCGATCCTTTTGAATGGGAAGGTCGTACTGCGTTTGAACCACGTAGTGGCGAATCAAATGAAAGGCCACCGGACCGTCGTAGTTGTTCGAATAGGTGATGGTCGGCTGAAGCAACTGAGGCACCGCGACACCCATTTGAAAGTTCTCAACCTTGAGGTTAATCCCCGCATTGATGTCGAGCGAACCGTTCGTGTTCGATGGAAACAAAAAGGGGTCGCCCTCATTCTTGACGCGGATGCTGGCCATATCAAACGTATTGTTAACGTAGCCTGCTCCCAGTCCGAAACTCAAAACTGCATTCTCAGAAAGCTGGGCGTGGTACGCGTAGTGGCCGTAGATTCCGGAACGGCGCACAATATCCGTAGCATCCGTGAAGGCGTACACAGAGTACCCGACGCGCTCCTTATTTGTGGCACCGTTAAACAGGAGTGCAGACGTCTCCGGCGCACCCTCCATGCCCTGCCACTGCTGGCGGTGCATGGTGACGAGTTCGCTAAAGCCTGCGGCTCCGCTC
Organism: uncultured Schleiferiaceae bacterium; assembly: GCA_965657195.1. GTDB lineage: Bacteria > Bacteroidota > Bacteroidia > Flavobacteriales > Schleiferiaceae > TMED14. Next base: position 12,854 of record CBFHNK010000006.1, on the reverse strand, counting down.
TTTGCGGGATTCACCATCGCCTGTGCGAAAAACAAATGGCTGTACAGCGGAAGCTGCTGTGCAGCGAGCGTGCCCGAACAACCGAGTACTGCAGAAAAGAGAATGATCTTCTTCATAAAAATGGAGCGTAAAAGGTTAAGGGCGAACTACGGTGATGGCTCCGCGGAAGCGGATAATGTCGTCGCACACGAGGAGGTAGTAGTAGGTTCCATCCGGCAGCGGATCACCACCTTGGGTCGAACCATCCCAACCAGAGATGTAGCGCTTTTGCTCAAACACTTGAGCACCCCAACGGTCGAGAACCACCAGGTCGCAGCTGTCTGCGCGCACTAACTCACTGAGGTCAAATACATCATTGAAGCCGTCACCGTTGGGTGTAATCACATTCATCACGTTGCTGAGGTCCGGAACCAATGTGGCAGGGTCAAACGTGTAGACAAACATCGTATCGGTGTCAAAGCAACCGTATGAATTGAGCACTTCAACCACGTACATCGTCGTGTCTTGGGTCGGAACCGTTTGTGCTTTTGGATTGTACGGATCGCTGAAGTAGGTCGGAACGTCCGCATACCAATAGTACAGGAGTCCGCCCGTGGCATTGAGCTGCACGGTTGACCCGGGAAGTACGGTCTGGTCCGGTCCCGCATTGGCGTTCACCGTAAAGTAGAATACCTCGAGGGTGTCGTAGTTCACGCAGCCGTTCGAGTTGGTTCCGGCCACTACGTACACACCTGGTGTTTTCGCGTAAAAGGATGCGCCGCTGTAGCTTCCACCCGGGAAGGTCCAGAGGTAGCTCGTACTGCTGCCCGTAACGCCCACAAGGACGGAATCACCGGCACAAAGGGCTAACGAATCGGCAGGAGCCACCGCGATGGTGGGGAGCTTTACCACGTTGACGAGGAGTTCACTCGTCGTATGGGTGCAGTAGTCGTTGTCTATGACTAGGCGGTATTCGGCACTACCCGATACGATCGCAGTAGATACAGTGAGCTTGTCTGAAGTCTCGTTCGGAATAGCTGTCCAGTTTCCGCTACCTGCTGGGAAGCGCACCTCCCATTGGTAGGTCCATGAACCTTGGGATACGATTGCAGCCAATTGGGTCGAATCATTTTCGCAAATGGTAAGGCTGGCCGTCGTTTGGCCGGGCCATGCGACCGCTTGAATTTCAGTATCGGGAATCGAGTCCACAAACAGCCAAAATGCATCACTCGTGTCGGGGCAGCCGCCGGGCAACCACACCGTCTCTAGGTAGTATACTCCGCCCTCGTTGGTGGATAAGTTAATTTGATTGGCACCAAGTATTGGAATTGTAAACGTTTGACCAAAGAGGCCCACCGAATCGCGGAGCCACTGATAAAGCACGGAGGTTCCCGCAGTGGTTGAATTCGGTCCAGCCAATTGGATGAACTCAGTCTCGCAGAAGCCCAGCGAGTCAATTACCGCGTCTTTATCTAAAACTTCAAGAGTTTGCATTCCCGCTGGTAGGTGAACCACACTCGTAGTGGGCTGAAATACGTTGATGATCGTATCTGCCGACATCTTTGTACAGACGCCATTGCTTACCTCAATGCTGTACGTACCAGAATTAACTACGAGGAGTGAATCATTGGTTTCGCCCGTCATTAAAGTGCCATCCTTATACCATTGGTAGCCGTTTTGGCCGGTGTTGGCATAAAGCGTTAACGTGTCTCCGAAGCAGAATCCCCAGTCGGGCCCGCCCGTATGAAGGTTTTCAAACCCACCCGATATCGCTGTTATTTCTGATGGCGGACTCACATTCACGAGCACTTGAATGGTGTCGCTCCACAGCACCGGAGACGTAGACTGGATCACAATTGAATAGAATCCGCTTGTCGTAATACTGTCAGAAACGATGACCCACACGTACTTCGCTCCGACAGAATTGGTATCTGTACCTACTGGAAGTGGGAATACCGAACGCCACTTAACAATATCCAGGGTGTCTGAATTTGAAACTGTGAACGCGGAGGGCGCCCCAGGAGCCATCATTACCCGAAAGCTATTGGCCGCGCTCATATTGGAACCCGTTACGTTGAGCTCGAGGCGAAGTGAGTCACCCGTACACTTCGACAGGTTAGCGGTCTGGACCATCGAGAGGGACTGGGCAGCTCCCTCAAAACCGAGGATGAGGGAGGCAAGAGTCGCAAGGATGCGTAGGCGAAGATTCATGGACGAGGGTTAACTATTACCTAACAAAAGTACGACAGCCCACCTGAAGGCCTCGGTTTTTCATGAAAGGGGTGCGCGGCACTGCTTTCGCGATGGACTTCGGTGAACGAACGAAGCATGCCGTAGGTTTGCAGTATGTGGAACGCATGGCGGGCAGCTGCCCGTGGAATAATTGTGGCATGGCGCACCGAACGCCATCTGAAAGTGCACAGCGTGGCAGCCTTAGCGGTTGTTTGCCTGGGTTTGGTGCTCAAACTCTCGGGCGTGGAATGGGCCATTTTAACCCTAGCGATGGGCATGGTGTTCGCCGCGGAATATGCAAATTCTGCCCTGGAACGGCTGGCTGACCGTGTAAGTGTGGACCGGCATCCACTCATTCGGGACGCCAAGGATTTTGCCGCCGCATCGGTACTTGTGGCCGCACTTGCAGCCGCGGTAGTAGGGCTCCTAATTTTGGGACCCAAATTGTGGATTTATGTACTTGACATCCAATGAACTGGCATAGTATTAAGCACGACGCACTTCGCCTTCTCGAGTCTGAGGGGTGGGGCGGAATTAGTTCCGTGTGCGAACTACTCAAAGAGCGCGTGGCGCACTACCAATGGGTGGGGATTTACTGGATGAACGATGCCGAACAGACTCTGCATCTCGGGCCGTTTGCCGGGGCTGAAACGGAGCATACGCGGATTCCGTACGGTCGCGGAATTTGTGGCCAGGTGGCGGTGAGTGGGACGACGTTTGAAGTTCCCGATGTCTGGGCGCAAGACAACTATCTAGCGTGCTCGATGGAGACCAAGTCTGAGTTAGTGGTTCCCATTTACCAAGGCACTCGACTCATCGGTCAAATTGACATTGATAGCCATTTTTTGAATCCCTTTGGGGCCGAGGACCATGCCCTTCTTGAGGCAATCGCACAGGCGATTGGATCGATGCCCGAGGCGGCTACTATTGGTTAAAGCGAATGGCCTCAACGGGGTCGAGGCGCGCTGCCATTTCAGCGGGGGCATACCCCGCGATGAGACCGATGAGGGCCGATAGGCCGATACCGGTGGCTATGTTTTGAAGCGAAACCGCAAGCTCAAAGTCCGAAACCGCGGCACCCACTGCAATTAAGGTTCCGGCAAAGGCGAGGCCAATGATTCCGCCCACGAGACTAAGCAGGACGCTTTCGAGCAAAAACTGGGCGAGAATGAAGCCGCGGGTAGCCCCCAATGCCTTTTGAACCCCGATTTGCCCCGTGCGTTCGCGAACGCTCACAAACATGATGTTGGCGATTCCAAAACCGCCTACAAGGATGCTGAACCCCCCGATGACCGTGCCCGCAAGGCCGATCACGCCAAACATTTGGTCCAGGCCCGAACTCAATGTCGAAGACTCGTTGAGCGCAAATGAGTCCTCTGCAGATGGTGATTGGCGGCGAATCTTGCGCATGACGACGCGTACGTTCTCTTTGAGTTGGGCCACGGTGGTTCCGGACGCCGCGCGAACTTGAATTGCGGATCCGCCCAGCTCATCGCCAATGTTGGCGACCACCCAACGGGCAGGCACTAAAACCCGCGCATCGTGGGTTTCGCCAACCAACGAACTACCCTCGCGCTCAAGGACGCCAATCACCTGAAAGTCGCGGCCAAGAATTCGAATGGAGCTTCCCACGAGTTGCGCACTTGAGGCCAGTCCATCGGCGATATCTGCACCGACAATGCAGTAGGGCAGCCCGCTGCGCAGCTCGCGTTCGGTAAAGTATCGCCCTCCGGCGAAACCGAGTTTGTTCAGCTGGGCATAGTCGTAGGTGATTCCGCGAATCTCCGTTTGCTCGACGTTCGAGTTGCCGGAGCTTACTGTAGTTGTGGTTCCGTTCAAAAGCACAATTGCATCGGAACCCTTCACGCCAAACTCTTCGAGGCGCTGGTAGTCGAGGTAGCCGACTTCAGGTCGCTGAAAGAACTTCCACCATTCGTACTCGCCTCCGCCCCCACCCCAAGGCCATTTTTGAATGTATACCACATCTGATCCGAGGCCCTGAACGCTCGAGCGAATGCTTCGCTCAAGGCTGTCCACGACCGCATACACGGAGATTATGGAAAAGATTCCGACCGCGATTCCGAGGAGGGAAAGCACGGTGCGAAGGATGTTCGCGGTCATCGCTGACCACGCCAAACGGGTAGATTCCCAAATTAGAAAAAATAGGTGGCGCACAGGGGCAATTTAGTCAAAGTTCATGCCATGTTCGCCGTACTTTTGCAACCTTTCTTGACCCAATTTTTAGTACGACGTGCAGCAGGTAAAATCCGCCCTAATTTCAGTTTACCACAAAGACGGCCTTGAGCCAATTGTTCGAAACCTCCATAGCCTTGGAGTTAAGTTGTACAGCACCGGCGGCACGCAATCGTTCCTCGAGAGTTTGGGCCTCCCAGTGACCGCGGTGGAGACGGTTACGGGCTTCCCCAGCATTTTAGACGGCCGCGTGAAAACGCTTCACCCGATGGTTTTTGGCGGAATCCTTTGGCGCCGCGACCGCAAAGACGACCAGGACACCGTGGAGCGTTTTGGCATTCCCAGTTTTGACATGGTCATCGTCGACCTGTACCCGTTCGAGGACACGGTGGCATCGGGCGCAACTGAAGAAGACATCATCGAGAAAATTGACATCGGGGGAATTTCGCTGATCCGCGCCGCAGCCAAGAATTTTGACCACTGCTGGATCGTCAGTTCACGCGCCCAGTACGCCGAAGTTCTCGATCTTCTCATGTCGCAGGGCGGAACCTTGACCCGCGAGCAGCGCAAAGCGTTTGCCGGTGCTGCGTTTCAGACCAGCCAGAACTACGATGCCCACATTGCATCGTGGACGCTTGGCCAAGATCACCCCTTTCCTACACTAATGGGCGGCCGCCGCAGCCTGCGCTACGGAGAAAATCCGCACCAAAAGGCATGGTACGTCGGCGACCTCTCGAACCGACTTGAGCAAATTCACGGAAAAGAGCTCAGCTACAACAACCTACTTGACGTTGAGGCCGCACTTGACTTCGTGAGCGAAGGTCACGACGCAACCGTGGCCATCATCAAGCACAACAACGCGTGCGGAATGGCCAGCCGCCCCACCCTACTTGAAGCGTGGAACGACGCACTCGCAGCGGATCCCGTTTCTGCCTTCGGCGGAGTGATCGCCTGCAACCAACCCGTGGACCTCGCCACCGCAGAGGCTATGAACTCGCTGTTCTTTGAGGTGCTCCTGGCCCCAAGCTACAGCGCCGAAGCCCTTGAGGTACTTCAGTCAAAAAAGAACCGCATCCTCGTCACCGTGAAACCCGAAGCGAGTGCCCACTACCGGGTGCGGTCGGTTCTCAATGGGGTACTGATTCAGGAGCGCGACCACCACACTGATGCTGCCGAAGACCTCAAGGTGGTAACGACTACGGAACCTACCCCTGAACAGGTGGCTGACATGCTCTACGCTTCGGCCATCGGTAAGCACACCAAGAGCAATACCATTGTTCTGGTCAAAAACCGCCAGCTCTTGGCAGCAGGAACTGGCCAAACCTCGCGCGTGGACGCGCTGCAGCAGGCCATTCACAAGGCCCAGTCATTTGGACTTTCACTCGACGGAGCCGTAATGGCGTCTGATGCATTTTTTCCCTTCCCTGATTGCGTCGAAATTGCGTACTTAGCAGGTATTACCGCGGTCATCCAACCGGGCGGAAGCGTCAAGGATGATTTGAGCGTTCAGTACTGCAACGATCACGGCGTGGCCATGGTAATGACCGGATTCCGACACTTCAAACACTAATCCCCGAATGGGTCTATTTGACTTCCTCACCTACGACATCGCCATCGACCTCGGTACGGCGAATACGTTGATCATTCACAACGACAAAGTGGTTGTGGACGCCCCATCCATCGTCGCTTTAGACCGCACCACCAATGCCATTTTGGCCATTGGTCACGAGGCCATGCAAATGCACGGAAAGACCCACGAAAACATTCGCACCGTCCGTCCGCTTAAGGATGGCGTTATTGCGGATTTCGTCGCTTCAGAGCACATGATTCGCGAGATGATCAAGAGCATTCCAGCTCTGAAGAACAACTGGTTTGCGCCTTCGCTCCGCATGGTTATTTGTATTCCGAGCGGAATCACCGAGGTTGAGAAGCGTGCCGTTCGCGATTCCGCCGAACACGCCAACGCCAAAGAAGTCTACCTCATCCACGAGCCCATGGCAGCCGCCATCGGTATCGGCGTCGACGTGCTCGAGCCCAAAGGCAACATGATCATCGACATTGGTGGAGGCACCACTGAAATTGCGGTATTGGCCCTGGGCGGAATTGTCTGCGACAAGTCTATCAAGGTTGCCGGAGACGTATTCACCAACGACATCGCCTACTACATGCGGACGCAGCACAATCTGTTTGTGGGCGACCGCACCGCCGAACTTATTAAAATCAACGTGGGTGCTGCCCTCGAAACCTTGGCTTCGCCTCCCGATGACATGAGCGTTCAAGGCCGCGACCTGATTTCTGGCAAGCCGAAGCAGGTAGATATTTCGTACAAAGAAATTGCGCGCGCGCTCGACAAGTCCCTGACCCGCATCGAAGACGCCGTGATGGAAGCACTGTCGCTTACGCCCCCGGAGCTTTCGGCGGACATTTACAACTCCGGAATCTACATGGCTGGTGGTGGATCGCTCCTTCGCGGTTTGGACCAGCGTATTTCAACGAAAACGGACCTCCCCGTGTACGTAGCTGAGGATCCCCTTCGCGCCGTAGTGCGCGGAACCGGTATCGCGCTCAAGAACCTCGAGAAGTACCGTACGCTATTGATGCGCTAAGCCATGCAGAACATTCTGCGGTTTTTTGTTCGCTACCGCATCGTTCTGAGTTTATTGCTGTTCCAAGTTCTGGGACTCAGCCTCACCTACGCCCGATCACTGGCGCACGAAAGTATTTTCTGGGCCAATGTACTCGAACGCCAAGCTCAATGGCGTGGCTGGCTGCACGGCTGGGAGTCCTACTTGTCTCTTGAAGACAAAAACAAGCAACTCATTGCTGAGATTGCCCGCTACAAAAGCGGAATTCCCATGGATTCCTCTTCGGCCGCGACCTACGAAGAAGGCGGGTTCGCCTACACCCCAGGGAGTCTGCTATTCATCGAGCACCGCTCTGCAGAACCTTGGGGAATTATTGACGTGGGAACAAATGCGGGGTTAACACCGCCTTTTGCGGTCTTGGGATCGACGGGTATTATCGGCATCGCCTATGAGTGCACACCCCACTATTCCCGAGTTCGCCCGCTGAGCCACCCGAGCATGCGGATCTCTGCCTCAGCTGAGCGAACCGGGCACTTTGGCACCATTCAATGGAACGGTTCAAATCCGCGGACCGCGGACTTTGTCGACGTGGCCATTGAGGCCGAGCTCAAGCCTGGAGACCGCATCGTCACCGACGCCCGCTCAAGCGTGTTCCCCGCCGGCTGGCTTGTCGGAACCGTGGAATCAGTCACCGTCGACAGCCTGCAGTTTACCCTTACGGCTTCAATTCGACTGGCCGCTGACCTGCAGCGCCAGCAAGTTGTGCTCGCCGCGGTGAACCTGCACCAACCTGAACGAGATAGTATCGCACCATGACCCGACCTGGACCTTGGATCGTTTTTTCATTTTGGGTGCTGCTTGCTCAAATTTTCGTATTGAGCCAAATTGAAGTAGGAGGCTATCTGAGTCCCTACTTATACCCTTTGATTGTCATTCTTGCTCCAGCCAACTTTAATCGTCTTGGCTTGTTGGCAATTGGCGCAGTATTGGGGCTTGGAATCGACCTCCACGAAGGAAGTGGTGGACTACACCTGATGGCTAATTCTCTCCTCGCATACATTAGACCTTGGGTGCTCAAGACCATTGTGCCTCGGGCTTCTGAAGAGCAGTTATCGTTTGCACCCCAAGATATTGGACTCGGAAAATGGACGACGCTCATTCTAATTACCATAGGTATTCACCACCTTTGGATTTTTGCTTGGGCGAGCCATGGGACCCACATTGTTGGGCTTGTGTTCGGACGGGGAATCTTAAATATTGCCGTAAGTGCATCAATTGCCACGGCCGTAGCTTGGTTTATTCCTAAATCTCAAGTGGGATGAACAGAAGTCGGATTATTCCCATCGGGATTCTCGTAGTACTTGTATTGTTTGTAATTCGACTCATTGATATTCAACTCATTGATACGCGATACACCCTCGATGCAGCAAATAATGCGCAGCGAATTGAAAAAATTTATGCTCCTCGTGGACTGATGCGCGACCGCAATGGAACGGTACTCGCCACCAACCAAATCGCATTCGACGTCGAAGTAATTGCAAACCAACTGACCCACCTCGACACCGTCGCACTTGCACGCGTCTTGGGCGAACCTTTGGGTTCCGTTCGAAAGCAGCTCAAGAAAGCTTTAATTCAAGGCCGATACCGCCCGTTCCCCATTCTAAGGGGTTTAACCGTCAAGGATTATGCATCGATTCAAGAGCAAATTGCAATGTTTGAGGGGGTACAGCTCCGCAAGCGCAGCTTCCGCAAGTATCCGATGCCCATTGGAGGCAACGTGATGGGCTACGTTGGCGAAGTCAACGACTACCTTATGACGCGCCACCCCGAGTACGACCTTGGCGACTACCTGGGAATTTCAGGGATTGAGGCTTCGTATGAAACAGAGCTCCGCGGCGTGGCAGGTAAGCGATACATCACCGTGGACAACCGAAACCGGGACGTGGGCTCTTTTGCAGAAGGCCGCTACGACGAGCAACCTGTAATGGGTGTTGAACTTCAGCTGACCTTAGATGCCGAACTACAAGCTCTTGCCGAAGAGTTGATGCGGGGAAAGAGGGGCAGTATTGTCGCCATTGAACCTTCAACAGGGGAAATTCTAGCGCTCGTCTCTTCACCCGCGTACGATCCTAACGCACTTGTAGGGCGCTACCGTTCGCGAAACTATACGATTTTGTACCGAGATTCCATCAATAAACCCCTTTACGACCGAGCGATTCTGGCAGAATACCCTCCTGGTTCTCCGTTTAAGATTTTAAATGCGCTCATCGCATTACAAGAGGGAGTAGTTCGCGAAGAAACGCAGTATAGTTGCGTCGACGGGTACCACTTTGGATCACTTCATGTGGGTTGCCACTGCAAAGCGGGGACTCTTGATTTACGAGGTTCAATTGCAAAGAGCTGTAACAACTACCACTGCCAAATATTTAAGCGGGTTCTCGACAAATACCCGACTGCAAGTCAAGGAATTGATGTTTGGAGTGATCATGTCAAGAGTTTTGGGTTGGGTGACTTCTTGGGCGTCGATTTACCGACGGGCCGTAAAGGATTTGTTCCGACGGGTGCATACTTCAATAAGGTCTACCGCACCGACCGATGGAAATCCCCTACCGTGATTTCACTCGCAATCGGCCAGGGGGAGCTCGCAGTGACTCCTATACAATTGGCCAATATGACCGCAGCGGTCGCCAACCGGGGTTGGTGGATTCGCCCGCACCTTGTGCGCAGTATTAACGGCACGCCGAATCCAAATCCAGAATTCTTTGAAGTTCACCGCACCAGCATTGATTCTCAGAACTTTGAAGTAATCATCGCTGGCATGAACGACGTTTTTGAATCCGGAACTGCGCGTGCCTCACGCCTCGAAGGCCTGCCTATGGCCGGAAAGACGGGAACGGCACAAAATCCGCACGGCCAAGATCATTCTATATTCACTTCATTTGCCCCATTAGACAGGCCTAAAATTGCCATCGCCATAATCGTTGAAAACGGCTACTGGGGATCGCGATGGGCTGCTCCAATTGCTAGTTTGATGATGGAATCCTACCTCAACGACACCATTACTCGTCCTGATTTGTACCGCAGAATGGCCGAGGGTAGTCTTACTGGCGAATACCGAGTGAACCAAGTAGAAACCGAACTGCCCCCCTATTAATGCAACGTCAGCCAACTACCGCTCCCCTTGTAGGCCGCCTCGACCAACTTAGTACAGGCTTAGTCGTGTTTCTAGTCCTCTTCGGATGGATGAATATTTTTGCGACAGTAAGTCCCATCGACGATACTTGGGCATGGAGTTGGTCGAATGAGGCCGGAAAGCAATTGGGCTTCATCGGACTCGCAGGCGTGCTCGTACTCTTGGTGCTTTTGTCGGACGCACGTCTGTTTGAAGTGCTCTCATGGGCCGTATATGCCCTATCTCTGGCCCTTTTACTCGCCGTGCTTGCGTTCGGAGTCGAGCGCGGCGGAAACAAGTCATGGTTAAGTCTCGGTGCGTTCGGCCTTCAACCATCGGAATTTGCCAAATTGGGAACTGCACTGGTACTGGCAAGGGTTCTCGGACGCACTCCTAACGGACTCAAGTCATGGAAGTCCCGTTGGCTTCCTATGGGAATCGTAGGTCTACCAATGCTACTTATACTTTTGCAGCCTGATGCCGGTTCGGCACTCGTGTTTAGTGCATTTCTGCTCGTTTTTTATTTTGCAGGCCTGCCTGGATTCTACCTTTTTGGCGTTTTTGGCATTACTGCCCTCTCGGTCCTTTCGCTCGCCCTTTCACCAACTGCAGTACAGTGGATTATTGGCGGAACCGTGGTCCTGAGTTTGGCCATTACTCGCATTCGGACCCGCTTGAATTTTATTCGCTTTGTGAAGCACCCCGCAATATGGCTAGGTCTTGGTGCATTACTATGGTCAAGTGCAGTACAGCAAGTTTTTGACCAGGCTCTAAAGCCGCACCAGCAAATCCGCATCAAGCTTCTATTGGGCCAAGTGGACGATCCGAGTGCCGCAGGCTACCAAACGGCACAATCGCTAATTGCCATTGGGTCTGGAGGACTTTTTGGTAAAGGGTACATGGATGGAACGCAAACGCGGCTGCGATTTGTTCCCGAGCAAACTACCGACTACATCTTTTGCACGGTCGGCGAAGAATGGGGTTTTCTCGGTTCGTTGGTTGTACTTGGTGCATTTGCTGGACTAATCATACGAATTACGCTCTTGGCTCAACGTCAAAAGCACGCCTTTGGAATGTACTACGGACTTGCAGTAGCGAGCATCCTCTTTGTTCACTTCACCGTAAACATCGGAATGACGCTTGGAATGATGCCCGTCATTGGAATTCCCCTCCCGTTTTTTAGCTACGGAGGCTCGTCCCTTTGGGCATTTAGCCTAATGGTCTTTGTGTTTTTGCGCTGGGACGCCTACCGCTGGGAGAGCCTCTAAGTGCTCGAAGCAGTTTAGTAGAATATACCGCGGTTGTCGGTCACCTTGGCGGAACCCAACAACGACTGAAGCAGCATGCGCTGGGCATTGCCCGCAAGGCGGTTGTTTTCTGCCGCCATGTCTGCTGCCGTCAGGCTTGGTGCGGCGTCAAACGTATTCACCACCTTAAAGCGGTACACGCCGTTGCTTCCTTCGATAACCTCAGATTCCGTACCAACCTTGCTTCCAGCCGCGATTCCCACGACTTTAGGTTCGCGACCGCTCACCAAGAAAGGTGAGGCAAGCGTAACGTTTGCAGGAGTCCAATTAAGCTGCTCGATCTTAGACATTTGCTCGGCAAGTGCGCGAACCTTTGCGCGGTTCAAGGCAAGTGCTTTGAGGTCGTCCTTTACCGCATCCAAAGGCTTGTAACCCTCTGCAAACGCACCAGAAACGTACACTACTGAGTACGACTTGTAGTTGTTGTTGACGACACTCACGTCGCCAACCTCGCGGTCCTCATTGAACATCCAACGAACTACCTCGCGGCCGTCTGTAAGACCCATTACTGAGGCATCAGTTGCAGTGACGTTGCGGGCAGGCAGCATTGCAACGCCGAGCTGGGCCGCAGCCTCTTGTGGAGCCTTACCTTCTTGGATGGCCTTCGCCAAAGCGCTAGCCTGTGCGTAAATCTTTTGCTCGGTCTCGGGGCTCACATCGATGCGGCGAACAATTTCTGCCAAGCGCAAGGCAGGACGTGAACCCTTTTGACCCGTTACCTCAACAAGGTGGAATCCAAATTCAGTCTCGACCATATCAAAGCTTCCGGTACGGCGCTCAAAGCAGAACTGCTCGAACGCTGGAGTCATCATTCCTGGCTGGAACCAACCGAGGTCGCCACCTTTGGATGCCGCTACGACGTCACTGCTGAGCGCCTCACTGGCAGCGGAAAAAGAGGCTCCGCCCTTAATTGCAGCAAGCAAGCTGTCGGCAAGTTCCTTGGCCTCTTGATAGCTTCGCTGTGCGCTTGAGCGCTCTGATCCTGCGTATGCGATGAGAATATGCTTGGCGCGGGCTGAGTCTGGCAACGCGGCACGGCTCATCACCTTTACTAATCGGTACGAGTCTCCATCTTGAATGGGACCACCCACAAAACCCACAGGCATTCCCTGGATTGCCTCGAGTACGATTGGATTAATCGAAGATTCCGGACGAAGACTCGGCGTAGCAAAGACATCGCTATTGGCCGCTGCAAATGAACTGTCGTCGGATGAAGCCGCGAAATCTGCAGCCAATGTGCTCAATTCGAGCTTCACCTTGGCAAGGTCTTCATCGCTTGGGGCTAGGGGGAAGTCTGCGACAAATCCGTCGCGAACAGGCTTTGTAAGCTTGAAGCTTGACTTGTACTCTGCATATACCGCCTTGTAGTCTGCGTCGTTTGCCTCG
>CBFHNK010000005.1:0-50432 GCA_965657195.1 uncultured Schleiferiaceae bacterium | reverse complement strand
TCAGCGACCCCGAATTGCGCTACCGCCAGCGCTACGTGGACCTCGTGGTGAACGAAGGTGTGCGCGACGTGTTTGTGGCCCGCACCAAGATTTTTAGCGCCATGCGCCGCATCTTCAATGAGGCCGGCTACCTCGAGGTTGAGACGCCCATTTTGCAGCCGATTCCAGGCGGAGCCGCCGCGCGGCCCTTTGTGACGCACCACAACGCTTTGGATATTCCGCTCTACCTGCGCATCGCCAACGAGCTCTACCTCAAGCGTTTGATTGTGGGCGGATTTGACGGAGTGTACGAGTTTGCCAAAGACTTCCGCAACGAAGGAATGGACCGCACCCACAACCCAGAGTTCACGGTGATGGAGATTTATGTGGCGTACAAAGACTACCGCTGGATGATGGACTTCACCGAGAAGGCCCTAGCTCAAATCGCACTCGAAGTCAAGGGCAGCCACAGCTTCACGGTGGGCGGAACCGAGATTTCGTTCCAGGCTCCTTTTGCCCGCGTGCCGATTTTGGAAGCGATTAAAACGCATACCGGCCTCGACCTTTTGGGTAAGACCGAAGACGAGATCCGCGCCGCCGCCAAGTCTATTGGCGTGGAGGTTTCAGACGAAATGGGTTCCGGAAAACTGATCGACGCTATTTTTGGCGACCGTTGCGAGCACCACTACATTCAACCCACATTTATTACGGATTACCCAGTTGACATGTCTCCGCTGTGCAAGCGCCACCGCGACGACGACCGACTGACCGAGCGATTTGAGCTGTTTATTAACGGCAAGGAGATTGCCAACGCGTACTCAGAGCTCAACGACCCCATCGACCAGCTCGAGCGGTTCGAGGATCAACTCAAGCTCAGCGCCAAAGGCGACGACGAGGCCATGTTTATTGACCTCGACTTTGTGCGTGCCCTTGAGTACGGAATGCCCCCTACCTCAGGAATGGGCATCGGAATGGACCGCCTGACCATGCTTTTGACTGACCAGTCGAGCATTCAGGAGGTGCTGTTCTTTCCGCAAATGCGCCCTGAAAAGGCGGACTAAGTTCCGCGATTCACGATGCTGTACCCGCCCGAGGCTGCTGACCTGCTTGACTTTCAGGCCGTCAAGGACTTGGCCGCGGAACACGCCGCGACCCGCAAAGGACGCCTGCGCCTGCGCGAAGCCCAACCCCAGTCCGACCGCGCCGCGGTAGAGCCCGAACTGCTTCAGGTGGACGAGCTGCTGCGCTTGATGGAGCGCGGCCACTTTTTCCCCGCCGTTGCGGCCGCCGAGGTCGACGATGCTCTGCCCATGCTGCGCATTGAGGGTGCGGTGCTGACCGCCGAGCAGTGCCTCGCAATCCACGCCCAGTTTCAGGCCTACGCCAATGCCTTTAGGTTTATTTCGACCCACGCCGAGTACGCGCCGACCTTGGATGCGCTGGCCCGTCCTTTTCCGCCTGAAGACGAAGTCCCGCGCCTTATAGAAGGCGTGTTTGAGCGCAACGGCCTCGTGCGGAGCAACGCTTCGCCCGAGCTCGCCCGCATACGCGCAGATTTAGCCAAGGCCCGAGTGGCCGCGGACCGCATCTTTTACAAAGTGCTGCGCCGCTACGACACTGAGGGCTGGCTGGGCGACATCCGCGAGTCCGTGAGCAACGACCGCCGCGTGCTCGCGCTGTCGGCGTCCCATAAAAACAAGGCGCGCGGAGCCTTTCACGGTTCCAGCGCCAAAAATTCACTGGTCTACCTCGAGCCCTCGGAATGCCTTGAGGTCAACGCCGAGGTGGGCTTACTCATTGAGGACGAACGCAAAGAGATTCGCCGCATTCTCAAGGCGCTGACCAAGGCTCTACGGCCGTACCGCGACGTCATCGCTCGGGTTGATGAGCGGCTCACGGACTGGGACAGCCTTGCGGGCCGCGCTCGGTTTGCCCGCGCTGAAGGCGGAGTGCTTCCGCAGTGGAGCGACGAGGTCATCTACGTCGAGCAGGGCGTGAACCCGGTGCTGCGCAAGGTGCAGCGCGAGAAGGGGCGCGGAATCGTTCCGCTCAACGTGCGCCTCGACCCCGACCACCGGCTGCTGCTGATTTCGGGCCCCAATGCGGGCGGAAAGTCGCTCGCCCTAAAGACGGTCGGGCTTTTTCAGCTCATGCTGCAGAGCGGATTTTTGGTTCCGGCCCACCCACGCACGACGATGCGCTGGTTCGAACGGGTTATGGCCGACATCGGCGACGCCCAATCCGTTGAGAACGAGCTTTCAACCTACAGCGGCAAGCTGACCAAGATGCGCGAGATCCTCGCGTGGTGCGACGCAGAAACCTTGGTGCTGGTTGACGAGTTCGGATCCGGTTCCGACCCCGACCTCGGAGCCGCGCTCGCCGGAGTCTTTTTGCGCGAAATCCACCAGTCGGGCGCAACGGGCATTTTCACCACGCACTACAATTCGATTAAAGCACTTGCCGAGGAACTGGACGGAGCCCAAAATGCCAACATGGCGTTTGACGTAGAAAGTTTTCAGCCACGGTACACGCTTGAAATGGGTTCGCCCGGCTCTTCGTACACGTTTGAAGTGGCGCAACGGGTCGGGATTCCGAAGCGTTTAATGAACGAAGCGCGCGCCGCGCTCAACGAGCAAACCCACCACGTGGACCGCCTTTTGGTCGGCTTGCAAAAGCAGCGCAGCGCCCTGGACCGTGCCCGAAGCGAGCTGGACCAGCGCCTGCGCGACCTCGAAGAACTCAAGGCAGACCAGTCCAAGCGCATCGCCAAGCTCGAGGACAAGCTGGCGAAGGCGGCCGAGGCGAATGCCACCGGAACCGATCGGTTGATGTGGGGCAAACGTTTGGAACAGCTGTCCAATGCCTGGTCCAAAGCCAAGAGCAAAAAGGCCAAAGATGAAGTGGTTGAGCGCGCCACAAAATTGTTCGCCGAGCGCAACGGTGCCGAAAAGAAGCTGGTGCAGCGCAAAGAGACCGCGAAGCAAACCGAAGCCCGGCAGCGGCTTGAGGCCGCGCTCGCCATGCCCGTCAAAGTGGGTGACAAGGTCAAGATCGTAGGCGGGGGCCGCCAGCAGGGCGAAGTCCTTGAGATTCGCCGCGACAAGTTTTTGGTCCGCTTGGGCGGAGTGCTTTCAACCTGGGTCGACCGCAAGCAGTTTGTGCACTGGGGCGTCGAACTCTAAGTTTACCAAATGTTTTACGCGTTCAACGGCATGCGCCCGGTCGTTCACCCGACCGCATTTGTTCACCCTCAGGCAAACGTGACGGGTGACGTATGGATTGGCCGCGACGTGTACATCGGCCCGGGTGCGGTTCTTCGCGGTGACTGGGGCCGCATCACCGTAGGCGACGGAGCCAACGTGCAAGAAAACTGCATCGTTCACGTTTTTCCAGGCCTCGATGTGGTGCTTGAGGAATCCGCACACATTGGCCACGGCGCCATTGTACATGGGGCCCACGTCGGCCGCAACTGCCTCATCGGAATGAATGCCGTTCTCATGGACCAAGCGGTCATTGGCGCAGAATCCATTGTGGGCGCCTTGAGTTTTGTGCCGCAAGCCATGCAGGTTCCGCCGCGGTCCGTAGTAGTGGGTAATCCTGCCCGCATCATTAAAGAAGTGACGGACGAGCAAATCGCGTGGAAGACTGAAGGCACCGCGTGGTACCAACGGCTGCCCCGCGAATGCGACCAAACGCTTGATGCCTGCGAACCGCTTGAAACCGACAACTTGGACCGTCCTCGGGCCGCCGAAGGCTACGCGCCCCGCAAGCGGTAATTAACCGGCCCAATGCGGACTCCGCAACGAAAATTTGGGTTTATTAACAATTTGTAGTGCGAACGTGCGAAAATTTGTTATAGATTTAACGCCCAACACAAAATCATTTTCGAATGAAGCAATTTTCACTCTATCGTGGGGCAATTTTAAAGCAGTGGCTGACATTCGTGTTTGTCATCGCAATAGCATTTGCCTCAAAAGCCCAACAGGTGAGTATCTACGAGCCTGTTGTATCTACAGGTACGTTTACTGCGGTAACGTCGCCTGACTACACCCTTGGTAGCGCCACTATGGACGACCAAGAATATGTTGACCCCGCAGCGCTTACGGGCTCTTCGTCTTCAACCGGCCCGGGGTTCCCACTCGGATTTACAGTAACCATCAATGGAGTTTCGTTTGATAAAATCGGAATTTCTACAAATGGTCACGTAACACTTGGATCTTCAAGTTCGGCAACCATGACGGTTTCAACGTCGCTTTCAACCGCAATTTCAACAACCCCCCCAACGGGCGGTTTGGTTGTTGCTGCGTTGGCTGCGGACCTTCAAGGACAAACCGGAGCAGCGATTTACTTAAAGTCTCAAGGCACCGCGCCAAACCGTGAATACATCGTAGAATGGAATAACGTACGACGTTATGCTGCTACAGGTGACGCCTATACCTTTCAAATACGCATTGGTGAGAACGGAACCATATCCTCGGTTTACAACACATTAACAACGGCGAGCACTAGCTATACAGCCGCTATTGGTATGCGCTCTTCGGTTGACTACACAAACGCCACGGGCACATGGGCAGCAATCGTTAGCGGAACCACAGCATCGGCCTCTGTTAACTACACCGGTGGTGTAACTGCAGGAACTACTATCACTTGGACTATTCCTGCATGTCCTGCCCCAACTATTGCGGTTACAGGCCAGACGACAACTTCTTTAACCTACTCCATTACGTCGTACACCGGTAGCGTTTATGAGGTGGAATACGGCCCCCAAGGCTTTACTCAAGGCCAAGGTACCGTGGTTGCCGCCACTGCTGCGGGCACCATTACGGGTCTTAACCCATCAAGTGCGTATCATCTGTACGTACGCAACAATTGTACGGCTTCGAGCAATGGATATTCTTCTTGGTCGGGTCCAGTTGCTGCATCTACTTTGTGTGCCCCGATATCAGCTTTCCCTTACAACCAAGGCTTTGACCAATGGGCTACGGGAACTGCGGTAGGAACATGCTTTACAAGCACAAATTCGGGCCCCCCTTGGACCGTAGAAGATTTAACTACTCCTTCAAGCTTAACGGGCCCCCTAGGTCCCCAATCGGGTACTCGTTACATGTTTATTGAAACCTCAAGCGGTTTGTCCGGTAGTGTTTCGTACTTGGAATTCCCGGAGTTCAACACGTCTTCTTTGTCGGCGGCCGAACTTCGCTTCTTCTACCATATGTACGGCGCTACAACCAACAAGCTTTTAGTTGAATCCTACAACGGAACTTCATGGGTTGCTATTGACTCTATCGTGGGCCAGCAGCAAACTGCTTCGGGTGATGCTTGGTTAGAGCGCGTAGTGACGCTTCCAACGTCGGCATTGGTGAAAATCCGCTTTGCGGGTTACCGAGGAACATCGTTTACAGGCGATATCTCCATTGACAACGTAACTATTCAAGAGCCTGTTACTTGCAACAACGCTGACCAACTTACTGTTTCAGGTGGCGTTTCGTGCAACGGTGACCCTGCTGTATTCACCGCAGCCGGTGCCGCATCAGGTAATACGGTTCTTTGGACGAACACCAACAATGCGGTGGTTGCATCGGGTGCTTCATTGACGTTGAACACGCCTGTTGCAGGTACGGTTTACAATGCCGCTTCATTCTCTGACGACACCACTAAGGCTGCTGTTTCCTTTGGACCAGCAACAACTTTGACGGGTGGATTCGGAAACTTCACTAACGGACAGTGGTTTACTGCCCTGGCTCCGTTCCGCCTCGATTCGATTTCAGTTATCTCGAACGGCGCGTCAACGTTTGCCCTTCGCATCAGTGAAGCCAACGGATCTATTGTCGCGGGTAACTCAGGAGCCTTAATTCAGCAGTCGGATTGGATTTCAGTACCTGCCGCAGGCACGCACCAAGTTCCGGTAGGCATTTACCTCACACCAGGAACCTACTTCTTGAACTTCACGTGGCAAGCGGGTTCAGGCCTTCTGCACCGTGCTACAGCTGGCGGATCGTACCCCTACACCGCTGCAGGTGTAGCAACCATTGACTCGGTTCAGTTTGGATCAGCAACCAACCAGGTTCGTGTATACTACGCGTACGATTGGGTGGTAAGTGAAGGATGTGTGTCTCCCTCGGTGGCTTCGCAGCCCACGGTGGTTACTTCGGCTCCGTCGTTCGCCCTGCCATACGTTGAGCCATTTACCGGAGGCCTTCCATGTACGTGGTCAACGAGCACCACATCGGCAGCCAATTGGTTCTGGACCGCCAACCACACTGGCTTGTACTGGTCAGTAGGCGCACTTGGTGGCGACACCACTGGATTCGTAATGGTTGACGATGATGCAATTGGTGGTGGAACTCCTGCAACGGTTGCTCAGTTGACCTCACCAATCTTTTCAGATGCCTTTGGTTACGACACCCTTACGGTTGAGTACGACCTGTACTTGAACTCAGATAACTTGTTTGTAGAAGTGTTTGACGGAACCAACTGGGTTGGTGTTGACACCGCTGCTGCTGGCTTTGGCACCATTGGTACGGCCGCTGTTCCACAGCACCGCACGATTGACATCAGCGCATTCCAAAACCAGAACCTCCAAGTTCGCTTCACGTACAGCGATGGCGGTGGTAACTGGGGATACGGTGCCGCCATTGATAACTTCAGCATCGGTGGTGTACTTGCACCATGCACAAGCGTGCGTGTTGAGGTGGTCACCGACGTCTACGGCTCAGAGGTAACTTGGAGTGTAACAGATGTGAACACGGGAATCGTTTGGGCAACCGGCGGTCCGTACGCAGACGTGAACCCCTACAACGCAGCTGCTGCAACACATGTAGACACCCTTTGCTTGCCAAACGGTGGTAACTACGAGTTCCGTATCAATGACAGCTTCGGTGACGGTCTCTTTGACGGAACCAACACCGGAACCTACACCGTGGACAAGCTTTGCTCATGGGGTTGGAACAACGTGATCACTGGTTCGGGTGCTCAGCCATACGGTTCAACCACGAACCCACCGTCATACGACAGCGTGGTGTTCGACATGAGCTGTGTTCAGCTTTCTAACGTCACCTTCCAAGTTGATATGAACCAAGTTTCTCAAAGCTTCACAACGCCTGAGGTGAACGGATTCTGGAACAACTGGTGTGGTAACTGTAACGCGATGAGCGATGCCAACGGAGACGGAATCTGGGAAGTAACTATTCCTTTGGAAGTAGGAACGACTCAGGAGTTCAAGTACTCAGCTGACGCCTGGACCATCCAAGAGATGAACGACCCAACTGCTCCATGTACGAACGGTAACGCGACCTACACGAACCGCGTTCTTGTAGTGCCTGCCGCTGACACGACGCTACCTGTAGTGTGCTGGAGCTCTTGCTTCGCATGTACGGTTGACGTAACGCTGCAAGTCAACATGGCGTGGGAAGTTGCCAACAACGCGATCAGCGCTGACGGTATCCACGTTGCAGGGGACTTCCAGGGATGGAACCCAGGTGCTACTGCAATGACCGACGCTAACAATGATGGCATCTATGAGGTGACGGTGAGCGTACCAGCTAACTCAAGCATCCAGTACAAGTTCATCAACGGCAACTCATGGGGCCAAGACGAGCCAGTTCCTGGTGCATGTGCGGTAACCGGTACGACGAACCGCGGTGCAACGTTTGCCTACGGCGACAGCACTATGGCTCCAGTATGTTTCGGTAAGTGTACCGACTGTATGGCAAGCCTCGACGAGACCTTGCAGAACGTAAGCCTCTTCCCGAACCCAACCCGCGGCCAATTCAACTTGGCTCGTATGGATGCGGCTTCAGAAGTAGAAGTGAGCGTACTTGACCTTCAGGGCAAGGTGCTGACGGTAGCTACATGGAATGCTGGTGCTGAGTCACTGGGCATCGACCTGGGCAACTTCGCCAACGGCGTGTACATGGTTCGCCTGACTTCAGAAGAAGGCAGCCGCACCCTGCGCGTAAGCGTTCAGAAGTAATCGACTCCCTTCGGGGATGAGAGGCCGCTCCGCAAGGGGCGGCCTTTTTTTTGACCCTATCTTTACGGAACCCTTGAACCAAACTTTGCGTTATGAAACACTGGACGCTTGCGGCTGCTGCCGCTGCGGGCTTTGCAGCCTGCCAAACGACTGACGTAGCTGTGGAATACCCCCAAACTCGCTTCGATTCCGCAGACGTAAAAACCTATTTTGGGACCGACGTCGCCGACCCCTACGGGTGGTTGGAAGACGACCGCAGCGAAGAAACGGGCGCCTGGGTGAAGACCCAAAACGAGGTGACTCAGGGCTATTTGGAGCGGATTCCGTACCGTAAGGCGCTGCGCGAGCGCTTGACTGCCCTGTGGAACTACGAGAAGCGTGGGGCTCCGTTCATCGAGGGCGACTACCAGTACTTCTACCGCAACGACGGGCTGCAGAGCCAGTCGGTGCTGTACCGCCAACTCCTCGTGGAGGGAGTGGCACAGGGCGAGTTAGAGGTGTTTTTGGACCCGAACACCTTTAGTGCCGACGGAACATCGTCGCTCGGAGGTTTGTCGTTCAGCCCCGACGGGTCACGCGCGGCCTACCAGATTTCTGAGGGAGGTAGCGACTGGCGCAGCGTCGTAGTGATTGACGCGGTAACCAAGAAGGTCATTGAGGACACGCTGGTCGACGTCAAGTTCAGTGGCTTGGCCTGGCGCGGCAACGAAGGTTTTTACTACAGCAGCTACGACAAGCCCAAGGAAGGCTCGGCGCTTTCGGGCATGACCGACCAGCACAAGTTGTTCTTTCACAAGCTCGGCACTGAGCAGTCCGCGGACGCATTGGTGTTTGGCGGAGCTGCGACTCCGCGCCGCTACATTGGTGCTTCGCTGACCGAGGACGGGCAGTTTTTGGTGGTGACTGCGGCGGTTTCTACGACGGGAAACGAGCTGTACATCCAAGACCTAAAGAACAAAGGCACGTTGGTTCGCGTGGTGGACGGCTTTAGCCAAGAGTTCAACGTGGTGGACGCCGTAGACGGTGCGCTGTACGTGCTGACCAACTACAAGGCTCCGAACTACCGTTTGATGCGTTTAAAGGGCGCGCAGGCGGGCCCAGACACGTGGACGGAGGTGATTCCCGAGGGTGAGTTCCCGATGTCGGTGTCGTCGGGTGCCGGATTCCTTTGGGTCGAGCGCATGGAGCACGCGCTGAGTTCGGTGGCGCAGTACCGCCACGATGGGACGAAGGTTCGTGACGTGAAGCTTCCCGGGGTCGGAACCGCGAGCGGTTTGGGCGGACGCCGCGGCGACGAACAACTGTACTTCAGCTTCACCAACGCGATTACGCCGTCGAGCATTTATTCGCTGGATCCAGCGAGCGGAGCGAGCGAGGTGTTTTTTGCTCCGAAGATCGATTTTGACCCCGCGCAGTACGTTTCAGAGCAAGTGTTTTACACGTCGAAGGACGGCACCAAGGTTCCGATGACAGTGAGCTACAAGAAGGGGTTGAAGCGCAACGGCGTCAACCCGACTATTTTGTACGGCTACGGCGGATTCAACATCAGCCTGACGCCGAGCTTTAGCACGAGCTACGTGGTTTGGATGGAGCAAGGCGGAATTTTGGCCATTCCGAACATCCGCGGCGGAGGTGAGTACGGCGAGAAGTGGCACGTGGCCGGCACCCAAA
The DNA here is from genome assembly GCA_965657195.1 of uncultured Schleiferiaceae bacterium. GTDB lineage: Bacteria > Bacteroidota > Bacteroidia > Flavobacteriales > Schleiferiaceae > TMED14. The sequence continues at coordinate 40,810 of CBFHNK010000005.1, read as the reverse complement.
TGCAGAAGCAAAACGTTTTTGACGACTTTATTGCGGCTGCCGAGTACCTGTTTGCCGAAAAGTATACGTCGTCGGACTACCTCGCGCTGAGCGGTGGATCGAACGGCGGACTTTTGGTGGGCGCCGTGATGACGCAGCGCCCAGAATTGGCCAAGGTTGCCTTCCCGGCGGTGGGCGTGCTGGACATGCTTCGCTACCACACGTTTACCGCGGGTGCGGGTTGGGCCTACGACTACGGAACTTCTGAAGAGAGCGAAGAAATGTTCCGCTACTTGCTGGGATACAGTCCCGTGCACAACGTGAAAAAGGGCGTGTGCTACCCCGCGACGATGGTGACGACGGCGGACCACGACGACCGGGTGGTTCCGGCGCACTCATTCAAGTTTGCGGCGGAGCTGCAGGCCAAGCAGGGATGCAGCAACCCCACCCTGATTCGCATTGAAACCAACGCAGGCCACGGAGCAGGCAAGCCGACGGCGATGGTGATTGAAGAGGCCATCGACAAGTTTGGCTTTGCGTTGTGGAATATGGGCTTTACGAAGCTTCCGAATTAAGCGCTTAAGCGAATGAAACGTTTTGAAAACTACGTGCTCGGCCAGTGGACGCCGGGTGCAGACGCCGAATACGTCGCCCGGCATGCGGTGACGGGAGCGGAACTGGGTTCCGTTTCGAGCCTTGGCCTGAACTACGCCGAGGTGCTGGACTACGGGCGCCGCGTGGGTGGTTCCGCCTTGAGGGCCATGACGTTTCCGCAGCGCGGACTCATGCTCAAGGCACTCGCCATGCACTTGCAGGCGCGCAAAGAGGACTACTACGCCGTGAGCTACGCGACCGGAGCCACCCGCGTTGACTCGTGGATCGACATCGAGGGCGGCATTGGTAACCTGTTCACCTACGCGTCGCTGCGCCGTGAGTTTCCGGACTTGCCCTACCACGTCGACGGCGGCCTCGTTAAGCTTTCAAAGGGCGGAACCTTCGGCGGCCAGCACCTGATGCTTCCGCTGCGCGGGGTGGCAGTCCACATCAACGCGTTCAACTTCCCGGTCTGGGGAATGCTCGAGAAGATTGCGGTCAATCTTTTGGCGGGCGTTCCAGCGGTGGTCAAGCCGTCTGAATTCACAAGCTTTTTGACCGAACGCGTCGTGCGCGACATTATTTCGAGCGGAATTCTGCCCGAGGGCGCGCTGCAGCTGGTGGTGGGCAAGGGCCACGGAATCCTTGATCCGGTGCAGCGTCAAGATGTGGTGACGTTTACGGGATCCTACGCAACCGGCTACCGGCTAAAGTCTACAGGCCGGTTTGCCGAGTTGGGCGTGCCGTTTAACCTCGAGGCCGACTCGCTGAATGCGACAGTTCTTGGGCCCGACGCTGTGGCCGGAACCCCCGAGTTTGACCTCTTTGTCAAGGAAGTCGCCAAAGAAATGACCATCAAGGCCGGTCAGAAGTGTACGGCGGTGCGCCGAATTATTGTTCCGGAAGGGCAACTAGAGGCTGTGCAAACAGCAGTGGCCCAGCGCCTTGCCGGCGTGCGGATGGGAGACCCCGCTCAAGAGGGCGTCCGCATGGGCCCCCTTGCGACGAGGCTTCAAGCCGAGCGCGTGCGCGAGGCCGCTCAGGTCTTGGCAGTCGAGAACGAAGTCGTCTACGGTTCGGTAGACGGCGGCGCAGACGGAGCCTACTACCAGCCCCTGCTGATGCGCTGCGCGCGTCCGCTCAAGGCGAATGCAGCACACCGCATCGAGGCTTTTGGACCGGTGGCAACCTTGATGCCCTACCGCGACGTGGCCGAAGCGGCCCAGATTGCTGCGATGGGCGGCGGATCCCTGGTTTCGTCAATTGTGACCGCAGACAAGGATGCGGCCAAAGAATTTGTGCTTGAGGCGGGCTACAGCCACGGGCGCGTGCTGGTGCTGGATTCCAGTTCCGCCAAAGAGAGCACGGGCCACGGATCGCCCATGCCGCTGCTCACCCACGGCGGACCAGGACGCGCCGGCGACGGCGAAGAGATGGGCGGAATCCGCGGTGTGATGCACTACCTGCAGCGCGTGGCGGTTCAAGGCCACCCCAACGTGCTCAGCCATGTTGCCGAGCGCTACTACCCCGGCGCAGATCGCCCTGAAGCGAGTCCGCACCTGTTTCGCCAGCACTTTGAGGATCTGCGCATCGGTGACACCGTCACAACCGCGACCCACACGGTCACCCTGCAGGACATTGAGGACTTTGCGGAGCTCAGCGGCGACAAGTTCTACGCCCACATGGACGCCAGCAGCCTCGAGGGCACCATTTTTACCGGCCGCGTGGCCCACGGGTACTTCATTTTGAGCCGTGCGGCGGGACTGTTTGTGGATCCGCCCAAAGGCCCCGTGCTGCTGAACTACGGCATTGACACGTGCCGCTTTACCAAACCCGTGTATCCGGGTTCTACGATTCAGGTGAAGTTGACGGTCCAAGAAAAGGTCGACCAAGAGAAGCGCAGCCCTGAAGACATTGCCAAGGGCATCGTCAAGTACTACGTCGAGGTGGTCGACGAAACGACCGAAGTGGTCGCGGTGGCCACCATTTTGACTATGGTTAAAAAGCGAAATCAGGCGTGAGCTTCCTCAACCCCAACCTCGACCTGAAGCCCGGCAACTACGCCGTGATTTTTGCGTCAGAGCGTCCCGTGAACCCGAGCCCCGAGGGCTACGACGCCATGGACGATGCGACGATGCGCGCGGTAGCGCAGCTGGACGGATACCTGGGGTACGAGGTGGTGCGAAACGGAACCGACGCCATTTTTGTCAGCTACTGGCGCGATGCGGCCGCGGTGGACGCCTGGCGCCACGCCGCACTGCACGCCGAAGCCAAAGCAGCAGGACGCGAACAGTGGTACGACAGCTACCGCAGCCTCGTGTGCCCGATCGAACAACTCAGTTTTTTCAAGCGATGAATCCAAACCCTAGCGAAGGCTACGTGCGCGTCGAACGCCGCGGAACTTTAAGTCACATCGAGTTTTTTCACCCCCAGAGCAATTCGCTACCGAGTGCCGTGCTGGCCGACTTGGCCCAAGCGATCCTCACCGAGGGCCACGACTCCGCGGTACACGTTATTGTGCTCCGCAGCGGCGGTGACCGCGTTTTTTGCGGCGGAGCCAGCTTTACCGAGCTCGCCAGCATTCGCACCGAGGCGCAGGGCTTAGCGTTTTTCAGTGGATTTGCGCACGTGATCAACGCGATTCGCACGGTTCCGAAGTTTGTTGTCGGCCGCGTGCAGGGCAAGGCTGTGGGCGGAGGAGTTGGATTGGCCTCAGCCGTAGACTACTGCATCGCGACGCAGCATGCCGCGGTCAAACTGAGCGAACTGGCCGTGGGCATTGGTCCCTTTGTGGTCGGGCCCGCTGTGGAGCGCAAAATGGGCCTCAGCGCCATGAGCCAGTTGGCCATTGACGCCACGGAGTTTCGCAGTGCCGCCTGGGCCCAGCAGCACGGACTCTATGCCCAAGTGGTCGACGACGCCGCAGCGCTGGACGCCGCCGTGGACGCGCTGGCCGAGCGCCTCGCGGCCCAGTCGGTTGAGGCCACTGTAGCCCTGAAGCATGCCCTGTGGCACGGAACCGAGCACTGGGGCGAACTCCTTTTGGAGCGCGCCGCTATTTCAGGCCGCCTGGTTCGCACCGACGACGCGCAATCTCGAATTCAAGCTATTCTGACGAAGTCGTGAGGCGTCTGCTGCTCTTGGCCTTGGGCCTCACCAGCGGCAGTATGTGGGCCGCGAGCGACACGACCCAGTGGTCGTTTCCGGCCATCTACGGCGTGAGTTTTAACCAGACCGTGCTGCGCCAGTGGAATGCCGGAGGCCAAAACAACCTCGCCGCCGGAGCCATTCTGCGCCAGCAGGCCATTGCCGTACGCGGAAAGTGGCGCTGGGAACAGCTTTTGGATGCCACCTACAGCCTCAACATTCAAGAGGGAATCACGCGCAAAATTGATGACAAACTCGAGTACGCCACGCGCTTCGACTACCTGTTGCGCGAGGATCCACTCTGGAAGCTTTCAGGATTTGCCAGTTTTAAAACCCAGTTTGTCAAGGGCTTTGCCAAACCTGGGGATACGGTTTATGTCTCGCGGGCGTTTGCTCCGGCGTACGGAATCGCGGGCGTCGGCCTAACCCACAAAACGGACGGACTGGATCTGTACGCATCGCCCGTGACGGCCAAGTTCACGTGGGTGCTCGACAGCGCCCTGAGCGCCCAAGGGGTGTTTGGGTTGATGCCGGGCCAGCGGTTCCGCCAAGAATTGGGACTGTACGGCAACGCGCGCTACCAGCATTCGTTCAAAAGCGGAATCAAGGTGGATTTTCGCCTGAACGCCTTTGCGAACTACCTGCAGGCGCCGTTCAGCGTGGATTTGGACAGCGACCTCCTTCTGGTCTACAAGTCGAAGGGTCCGCTCAGCATCACGCTTCGGAGCCAAAACCTCTTTGACCGCGACGTGCTGCTGCGCGACACCAACGGCGACGGCAAGCTGGACGCTTCGGGCATCCAAACCAAACAGTTTATGGGCCTTGGGCTCACCTACGAATTCGGCAAAAAATGAAAAAAGGTTCCGCACTTCACGCGTTTGAATTGATGGCCACGGCCAAGGCCATGGCCGAGCTGTACGAAGCCAACAAAGAGGTGACGGCGACCTACGTGCACGCTACCGCGCGCGGGCATGAGGCGATTCAGTTGGCCCTGGCAACCCAGCTCGAGCCCAACGACCTTTTGTACCCCTACTACCGCGACGACGCGATGCTTCTGGGTATCGGAATGACGCCCTACGACCTCATGCTGCAGCTGCTGGCCAAGCGCGACGACCCCTTTTCGGGCGGACGCACCTACTACAGCCACCCGTCGCTGCGCGACGCCGACAAGCCCAAAATTCCGCACCAGTCGTCGGCTACGGGAATGCAGGCGATTCCGGCTGCTGGAGCCGCTATGGGCATTCAGTACCGCGAGAAGCAGGGCCTTACGGCCGAGTGGGGCGGAGCCAAGCCCATTTCGGTCTGCTCGATCGGCGACGCCGCCATGACCGAGGGCGAAGTGAGTGAAGCGCTTCAAATGGCTGCGCTTAAACGCTTCCCGCTGCTTGTGCTGGTCCAAGACAACGGTTGGGACATCTCGGCCAACGCGGCCGAAACGAGGGCTGGAAACGCCGCACAGTACGCCCAAGGCTTTCCCGGCATCGACGTCGTTCAGGTCGACGGAACCGACTACGCCGCCTGCCACGCAGCCCTCAAGGACGTGCTGCGCACGATGCGCAAAAAGCGCGGTCCGGTGCTGGTGCACGCAAAGGTTCCGCTTTTGAACCACCACACCTCAGGCGTTCGCATGGAGTGGTACCGCGACGACCTCGACGAGGCCCGCGCCCGCGACCCCTTCCCGAAGCTGCGCGCCGCCCTGCTGGCCGACGGGCACAAGCCCGCAGAGCTCGACGCCCTAGTCGATGCCGCCCGTGCCCGCGTGCAAGCTGACTACGAGCGCGCTTTGGAGGCTCCGGACCCCACGCCCAGTGATTTGTACACGCACCGACTGGCTCCGACGCCCGTGACCGAAGAGCGCGGAACCCGCGAGCCCGCCGGCCGCGAACGCACCGTGATGGTCGACAGCGCCCTGTTTGCCGTGCGCGAAATCCTCGACGCCCACCCCGAAGCCCTGCTCTACGGCCAAGACGTGGGGCGCCGACTCGGAGGCGTGTTTCGCGAAGCCGCCACGCTCGCCCAGCAGTTTGGCGACGACCGCGTCTTCAACACCCCGATCCAAGAGGCCTTCATCGTCGGAAGCACCGTGGGCATGGCCGCCGTGGGCCTCAAGCCCATCGTTGAGGTGCAGTTCGCCGACTACATTTGGCCGGGTCTCAACCAGCTGTTTACCGAGCTATCGCGCGCCCACTACCTTTCGAACGGCAAGTGGACGGCCGACATGATTTTGCGTGTTCCGATCGGAGCCTACGGCAGCGGCGGACCGTTTCACTCCTCGAGCGTAGAGTCGGTCGTGACCGCCATTCGCGGAATCAAAGTCGTATACCCCTCGACCGGGGCTGACCTCAAAGGATTGCTGAAGGCCGCCTACGCGGACCCCAACCCCGTTGTGGTGCTCGAGCACAAAGGCCTGTACTGGTCCAAAATCAAGGGCACCGAGGGCGCCAAAACCGTCGAGCCAGACTCTGACTACGTCATTCCCATCGGCAAGGGCCGCGTGGTGCGCGCCGTCGAGCCCGACGGCGAACCTTCAGCCTTGGTCGTAACCTACGGCCGCGGGGTGTACTGGGCGCTCGAAGCGGCCGCCGGTCTGCCCGTTGAAGTCCTCGACCTGCGCAGCCTTTCACCTTGGGACGAAACCCTCGTGTTTGATCGAGCCCGCGTCCACGGCCGCATCTTGGTGCTTACCGAAGAACCGTCCGTACAGCCGTTTGCGCGCTCCATCGCCGCACGAATTCAAGAGGAGTGCTTTACCGCCCTCGACGCGCCGGTGCGCGTGCTGGGCGCCGAAGACACGCCGGCCATCCCACTCAACAAGACGCTCGAATTCACGTACTTGCCCAATGCGGACAAGGTCCGGGTGGCGCTGGAGGGACTGCTGAGCTACTAGCTCGTTGGCCTTTTTGGCCAGGTTGGCTCGTTGGTAAAGTTGGCTAGGTTAGCTGTGTGCAGGTTTCTTGTTTCTCGTTACTGGTTTTTACTTCCAAAGAAGGGTCAGGGTTCATTAACGTCCTGCACCGCACTGAAATACCAAGCCTAGTAACGTGTAAACGAGGCCATCAGCCTAAGAAGCTAATCTCGCCAATTTTACCAACGAGCCAGCCTTGCTAACAAGCTAAACGCGCTCCAAAATCACCGCATAACCCTGGCCGACCCCGATGCACATGGTGACGAGGGCGTAGCGGTCTTGGGTTTCGTGCAGGGCTCGGGCGGCCGTGAGGGCGAGGCGGGCGCCGGACATTCCGAGGGGGTGGCCCAGGGCGATGGCTCCGCCGTTGGGGTTGATGCGCGGGTCGAGGTCGTCGAGGCCGAGGCTGCGGGTCACGGCAAGGGCTTGGGCGGCAAAGGCTTCGTTGAGTTCGATGTGGTCGATGTCGGCCAAGGTGAGGCCGGCGCGCTTGAGGGCGAGTTGGGTGGCCGGCACGGGGCCGATGCCCATGATGCGGGGTTCGACGCCAGAGACTCCGCTCGCGACGATTCGGGCCAATGGAGTGAGTGAATGGGTGCGCAGGGCATCTTCAGAGGCGATGAGGAGGGCGGCCGCGCCGTCGTTCAGGCCTGAGGCGTTGCCGGCGGTGACGCTTCCGTTGGGGCGAAAGGCGGGGCGCAGCCCCGCGAGTCCTTCGAGGGTCGTGGCGGGCTTGGCGAATTCGTCGTGGGCGAAGACGACGGGGTCTCCTTTGCGCTGCGGAATCGATACGGGGGCGAGTTCACCGGCGGTGAAGCCGCGGGCGACGGCCGCGGCAGCGCGCTGCTGGCTGCGCAGGGCGAGGGCGTCTTGGTCGTCGCGCGAAATTGAATACTGGTCAGCGAGGTTTTCGGCGGTTTCGCCCATGGCGTCGGTTCCGTAGAGCCGCTTCATTTCGGGGTTGACGAAGCGCCAACCGAAGGTGGTGTCGTACATCTGGCTGTCGTTGCCAAAGGCCTTAGAGGGCTTGGACATGGCGTAGGGGGCGCGGGTCATGTGCTCGACGCCTCCGGCGAGGATGAGGTCGCCTTCGCCCGAGAGGATGGCGCGGGCGGCGTGCTGAACGGCCGATAAGCCGCTGGCGCAGAGGCGGTTCACGGTTTCGGCCGGCACCGTGTGCGGAATGCCGGCGAGCAAGGTGGCCATGCGGGCCACGTTGCGGTTGTCTTCGCCGGCCTGGTTGGCGCAGCCTAAGAAGGCGTCGTCAATTGCGGCGAGGTCGAGGTTGGGATGGCGGGCGACGAGGGCGCGCAGCGCGTGGGCCGCGAGGTCGTCGGCGCGGACGGCGCTCAGGCTTCCGCCGAGGCTGCCAATGGGGGTTCGTACTCCGTCAACTAAGAATGCGCTTCGGGTTGCCATGGGGTGTCTTTAAAAAATACGGTTCCGCGAAAATGGGCCACGTCGGTGCCGTCGCGGCGGACGGTGACGTCGTAGCGCCCAAGGGTTTTGCTGCGGTGGCGCTCTACGGCTTCGACCGTGAGGAGGTCGCCGGCGGCCACGGGCTTGAGGTGGGCAATGCTGGTTTCGATGGATACGGCGTGCTGGCCGTGTCCGTTGCTGGCGAAGGCTAAGGCGCTGTCAGCCAAACTGTAGGAGAGTCCGCCGTGGGCGATTCCAAAGCCGTTGAGGGTTTCGTCGCGCACGCGGGCTTCGAGGACGCAGTGTCCGGGTTCCGCCACGAGCACTGTCACGCCGAGCCACTGGCTGAAGGCGTCCCGGCGCATCATTTGGGCGACAATCTCGGGGGCGGTCATGCGTTGGATCCGGGCTGTTCGACGGATTCTTCGAAGCATCCGATGAGGATGTCGACGACGAGCATGAGGTTGTGCTGTTCGGCCTCACCGCGCGGAAGTCCGGCGCGGAGCTCTTGGTGCAAAAAGTTCCGCACTTCGGTGTGTACAAAAGGGGAGCGGGCCACCTTTTCAATTCCCTCGAGGTCAATGACTTCGACCTCGTTTTCAAGTGATTCAAACGCTTCGACGACCTCAGTGGTGACGTCGGTGATGCAGGCGTCTGAGATGGTTCCGACGCTAAGACCCATGCCGCGAAACCCCTCTCGGAGCACCATGGCGCTGCGGACCAGCTGTTCGTGGACGTCGTCGTCGAATTCTTCGCTCAGACGAATGAGCCACGAGAAGAGCATGGGCTGTTCATCGAGAAAGACACTGAGGCTTTGGCCGTACTCTTCGTCGGTCCAGCTGCGCACGCGGTCGACCGCGGACATTAGGTAGTTCATTGGGCAGAAATTTGGTCGTGAATCCACGGGCAAACGCGGTAGCGAGTGTCGCCGGTGCGGCGGTGCAGGGCTTCAATGTGATCGCGGACCGTGGTCCAACCCCACTCGCGACCCCAGGCAATCAGGCCTTTGGGGTAGTTGACGCCTTTGAGCATGGCGGTTTCGACGTCGGCCTCGGAACCGATTCCGCGGTACACCGCATCAGCGGCCTCGTTGATCAGCATCGCTACGACGCGGTCGACAATGGCGCGGCCAAGGGCCTCGTTGCGCGTGGGTTCAGGGAGCGTCGCCCCGTTGCGGTAGTCGTAAAACCCGCGGCCGGACTTGCGTCCCAACCACCCGGCGTCGAGCAGGCGCTTCTGGCTGAGGCTTGGTCGAAAGCGGGGGTCGTAGTAGAACTGCTTCCAGACTGTTTCGGTGACGACGTAGTTGACGTCGTGCCCGATGAGGTCCATAAGGGCAAATGGCCCCATGCGAAACCCGCCCAATTCAGTCAGCGCCCAGTCAATGGTGGCCATGTCGGCCATTTGTTCTTCAAAGAGGTGCAGCGCCTCGCCGTAAAACGGCCGTGCGATGCGGTTGACCAGAAACCCTGGGGTGTCCTTGGCCACCACGCCCACTTTGCCCCATGCGGCGACCGCGCCCACACAGGCCTCGACGACTTCGGGGGCGGTGGCGATTCCGGGCACAATTTCAACCAGCGGCATCAGCGGAGCCGGATTAAAAAAGTGCAGCCCCACCACGCGTTCGGCGCGCTTCACTCCGGCGGCAATCGACGACACGCTGAGCGACGAAGTGTTGGTCGCCAGGATGCAGTCTTCGCGCACCACGTCGTCAAGGGTGGTGAACACGGACCGCTTGGCGTCGAGGTTTTCGTAGATGGCCTCAATTACAAGGCTCACGTCGGTCGCCTCACGCAGCACGTAGGCGGCGCTCAGCTGCTGGTTGTAGGCGGAACGCTGCGCGTCGCTGATTTTGCCCTTTTCGACGAGCTTGTCCCACACGCCGCGGACGCGGGCAATCCCGTTCTCGAGGGCGGCGTCTTGGGTGTCGTACAAATGGACTTCCCAGCCGGACTCTACCAGGACTTGGGCGATGCCGCCACCCATGGCTCCGGCGCCGACGACCATGGCTTTTTGGTTGAAGAATCGGGGACTCATTGGCCGCGGAATTGAGGTTGGCGTTTCTCGAGGAATGCCGCAACGCCCTCAGCGAAGTCGGCGGTGGCTCCGGCGCGGTTTTGCAGTGAGCGTTCAAGCTCAAGCTGTTCTGCAAAGCCGTGAAAGACGGTAGCGTTGAGTGCTTCTTTGGTAAGGGCCAGCGCCTCGGTAGGCATCGCGGCGAGCTTTTGGGCCACAGCCATCGCGTCTTCGGCTAGGGCGTCGTCGGCCACCACGCGGTATACGAGTCCGTGGCGTTCCGCCTCTTCAGCCGATACGCTGTCGGCCAGCATCATCCACGCGCTGGCTTTAGCGAATCCGGCGAGGCGCGGAAGGGTTAAGGTTCCGCCCGTATCGGGAATCAGGCCAATCTTGCTGAAGGCCTGAATGAACTTGGCAGACTGCGCGGCCAAGACGACATCGCCTGCAAGCGCCAGGTTGACGCCGGCCCCAGCAGCGACTCCGTTCACGGCAACCACGACCGGCTTACGCAGGGAACGCATTTGAAGCACGAGGGGGTTGTAGTGCTCGCTGAGGATTCGATCAAGGCCAGGACCCTGAGGGTCAATGGCTTCGCTCAAATCCTGGCCGCTGCAAAAGGCTTTTCCTTCGCCGGTGAGGAGTACGGCGCGCACTTCGGGATCGCGGTCGGCTTCAGCGAGGGCCTGCTGCAGCTCGAGGGCCATTCCACGGTGAAACGCATTGTACACATCAGGCCTGTTGAGGGCAAGGCGCAGAGTCGCTCCGTGAGTGGAGGCACTTAAATACTTATACATACTTTAAAATGGGAAGCAAGTCGTCGCGGAGTTCGAGTTTGATTCGGTAGCGGCGAATTCGGCGATCTTCTTCGCTGGCTACGCGTTCGATAAACGAAGGTACGCCCAAGAACTCCATGCCCTTTTCTTCGATTTCTTGCAGGACCGTACTGCGAATCTTGCGCTGGTTATCCCAAGTTTTTTCCTCGATTCCGAGAATTTGGTTCAGTTCGTCCGGAGTCACAAGGCTGTCTGTCGACTGAAGCAGTAAGTGGCGGAGCGCAATGCGCGCCATAGGACTAAGGGATTGCGCGAAGTTGCGCTCAACCGAAGGGCGAGAACGCTGGTAGCGAAGGATGAAAGCGGTTAGGACAACAAACGATACGGCCAAGAGCAAGAATGCCTTCCAGTTTGTTCGAACTGAAGACAAGGGTCCAGATTCGTAGATAGGACCAATGGTTTGGGGCTTGAGTTGGGCGATAAACGCATCATAGGTTAAGCGCTCAATTTTAACGTGTACGTTGGTGATGGTGCTGGCAGTTTGGATGAGGATCACTTTACCTGGCGTAAGTAGGATTCCGTGTGTGCCGTTGAAGGGATTAGAGTAGACGTCGAGCAGGGCTTCACACTTCTTGAGCTCATTTGCCACGAGGTCCGCGAGGTAAAGTCGCCCTTCAAAGAGTGCAATATTTGTGCTGCCCCATTGGCCAAATGGGTTAATCTCGTGGAGCTTGGGCCCCTTGCTTCGTACTGCAGCAACACCTAACCGGGTGTAGCTCGCGCTATTCAGATCCATCAGGTAGGCAGAATAAGTGGGCTCGGGCTTGGATGAAGGGGCGCCATCTTGTACAATGCTGGTTAGAACGCCAGGCTCATTCGGGCTGTAAAGACCACCCACAAATCCATCTTGTACAGACGGGGTCATCGTGCGGCGCTCCCATTCGCGCAGCTCTGGTTCGTAGAACAGTGCGAGATCTTGTACATTCCAAATCCCTGAACCGCCTAAGCTCCAAAGCTTGGATCCGTCATAGTACCGAAGTGCACCATAGTTGTAGCCGGCATAAAATGTGCGGTCAAGTCGCTCGAGCGACCCATTTTTGTGCAGCGTGTACACGAGGCCAGACCCCGTGAAGTGGATGATTGTGGTGTCGGGAGTTTGTGTAACCACAGGTGAGGGATGCAAGAGGAGCCGCATAGGGTCCGGCAACACCTCAAAGCTGTCGTTGACCACCCAGCCCGTATTGTGAAGGCTAGCGATCTGTCCACGGTGAAAGTCAATTTGTTTAATGCTGTCGTTGTGGTACAGGTACGCAATGCCAATTTCGGGGCAGGTATACTGAATGGTTTGTGCGCCCAGTCGAGCTCCAGCGAACCAAAGTACAAGAAAAAAATGTGCTACTCTCACACTGTGAAAATACGTGAATTCAATAAGTTCTCACAATTTCTCACGATAAATTGTATGCTAAATCAGTCTTTGCCGCACATTTGTATCCGAAACCAAGCACGGCTTCACACCAAACCACCTAAAACCCTGAGCATCAATGCTTGGGGTTTTTTCGTTTACAGGCGTTTTTAAATGCATTTGAACGCCTCAAATGGCTCGAGGCAGTCCAGACATCGGTGAAGCGCCTTGCAGGCCGTAGAGCCAAACGCAGAGAGGCGCTCAGTGTGTGTGCTTCGGCAGCGGGGGCAGGCTAGCGGCTTGTGGATGCTGAGCAGCGATCGCTTGTCGCTGGTCCGGCGGGGAGGCGGGGCGATGCCGTAGGCTTCAAGCTTGCGCAATCCCTCATCACTTATCCAGTCGGTGGTCCACGGCGGGTCCAGCACGGTGCGAATGCGGACGTTCCCGGCGCCGACAAGTGCTTCAAGTGCTTCGCGCACGTCGCGCTCAATTCGTTCGGTGGCAGGGCAGCCTGTATAGGTGGGACTTAGGTCCACCTGGCACACGCCGTCCTCAAAGCGCACGGAGCGCACGATTCCGAGGTCCATCACCGAAAGGGCGGGCACCTCAGGGTCCGCCACCTGGTGCAGGCAGTGTTCGAGATCTGAAACGCTTACCACGTTGCGTCGGGATAGGCCCGAGGCAAACTCTGCATTTCAGCAAGTAGGAATCCAAGGGATTCGCTGTGGATTCCAGACTTGCCGCGCAAGAGCTTGGCAGGCCCCTCGGGAAGTTGGAGCTCAGCTTGCTCGAGCACCTCTTGAACGAGGTCAAGCCAAGGGCCGCGAAGACTAGCCACATCGGGTCCCCAGCCGGCTCCGTGGGCCGCGCGGTCTACCGAAGAAGGCTCAAAAAGTTCAGACGTAAACGGCCAGAGTCGCAAAAGAGAGGCGGTAATTCGGGCGCGGCTTTCGTCGGTTCCGTCGCCGAGGCGCACAATCCATTCTGAACTGTGCTGGGCGTGGTAGGTCGTCTCTTTGATCGCCTTGCGCGCAATGGCAGCGAGTTCGATGTCGCTGGAGTGCTGCAGGGCTTCGAGCTGCAGAAAGTGAAAGGCGTCAAAGTAAAACTGTCGGGCCATGGTGTCGCCAAAGTCGCCGTTGGGCTGCTCTACGAGCACGTGGTTGCGGAATTCGCGGTCGCTACGCCAGTAGGCGATGCGATCTTCGGTCATGCCATCGCCAATGCGCTGGGCTGCGAGCTGGTAGTACTGGCGAGCGAGGCCCACGAGGTCGAGGGCCAAGTTGCTCAGAGCGATGTCTTCTTCGAGAATGGGCCCGTGGCCGCACCACTCGCTGAGGCGGTGGCCCAAAATCAAGGCGTCGTCGCCCAGGTGCAGCAGGTACTGCACCGACGCATCACATGTGTCCCACTTCATCCGGAATCTCGTAGAAGGTGGGGTGGCGGTATACTTTGTCGTCTGAAGGCGCAAAGAGCACCTCTTTTTCGTCGGGAGCGGATGCTACAATCGCGCTTGACGGCACGACCCAAATGCTGGTTCCTTCGCTGCGGCGCGTGTACACGTCGCGGGCGTTTTTCAGCGCCATTTCGGCGTCGGGCGCGTGAAGGCTACCTGAATGCTTGTGCGAAAGCCCGTTTTTGGAACGAACAAAGACTTCCCAGAGGGGCCACTGATCGGGCGTACTCATGCTGCGGATGCTTTGGAAGTTGGGGCCGTTGCGGCACGTCGGGCAGCTTGCTTGGCCGCATAGGCCGTCGCTGCCTCGCGAACCCACGCGCCCTGGGTGTGGGCTGAACGCCGGGCTTCGAGGCGCTCGGTGTTGCAGGGTCCGTTGCCCGCGACTACGGCAAAAAACTCAGCCCAGTCGATGGGGCCAAAATCGTAGTGGCCGCGCTCTTCGTTCCATTTGAGGTCGGAATCGGGCAGGGTCAAGCCGAGAAACTCGGCCTGTGGAACCGTCTTATCTACAAATTCTTGGCGCAGCTCGTCGTTCGACTTGCGCTTGATGCGCCACGCCATACTCTGAGCAGAATTGGGGCTCTGGTCGTCGCTTGGTCCAAACATCATCAGCGAAGGCCACCACCAGCGGTTGAGGGCGTCTTGGGCCATGGCTTTTTGCTCCTTGGTTCCGCGCGCCAAATGCATCATGATTTCGTAACCCTGACGCTGGTGAAAGCTCTCCTCTTTGCAGATGCGAACCATCGCACGGCTGTAGGGGCCGTACGAAGTGCGGCACAGCATGACTTGGTTTTGAATCGCGGCTCCGTCAACCAACCAACCCACAGCGCCCATGTCGGCCCAAGTAAGGGTCGGGTAGTTGAAAATGCTCGAATACTTCGCTTTACCCGCATGAAGGTCGTCGATCATTTGGTCGCGCGACGTTCCGAGGGTCTCAGCAGACGAGTAGAGGTAGAGGCCGTGGCCGGCTTCATCTTGAACCTTGGCCAGCAAAATGAGCTTGGCGCGGAGCGAGGGAGCGCGCGTGATCCAGTTCGCTTCGGGAAGCATCCCAACAATCTCAGAGTGAGCATGTTGGCTGATCTGACGCACGAGCGTTTTGCGGTAGGCGTCGGGCATCCAATCTTTGGGCTCCACCTTATTTTCGGCAGAAACGTAGTCGAGGAAGCGGGCTTCCATGTCAATACTCGGGGCCATGGTACGGAATCAAGGGGTTAATTCTGCTGCAAATTACTGCCATTAGAACAAAAAGTCGCTGCCGCTGGTTCGCATTGGACGCCTAGATTTGTACACAACTATGTTTTCCTGGTTTAAAAAATCCCCTTCCAACGCTTCGGCCGAGGGACTGTTAGCCACAAAGGCCGACCAAAAAGGCGCCAAGGCGCAGTTTCAACCCCTGACCGTGCGCGAGGTGCGCCGTGAAACGTCCGACAGCGTGTCGGTCGCGTTTGACGTGCCTTCGGGCGGAAGCTTTCGCTTCATCCCCGGTCAGTACCTCACCTTGCGCACCACAATTGGCGGAACCGAAGTTCGCCGCTCCTACTCGCTGTGCTCGAGCCCGTTGAGTGGCGAGTTGCGCGTGGCAATCAAGCAGGTCGAGGGCGGAATTTTTTCGACCTGGGCCAACACCGAGCTCAAGGCGGGCGACATTTTGGACGCCATGCCTCCGATGGGCAACTTCATTCTCGAAACCGACCCGAGTGCCCGCCGCCGTTACGTCGGATTCGCGGCAGGATCGGGCATCACGCCGGTGCTGTCCATTCTCAAAACAGCGCTCGAGCGCGAGCCCGAGTCTGAGTTTGTGCTGTTTTACGGAAACCGCAAAACCGCGAGCATCCTCTTTAAAAACGAACTTGAAGACCTCAAGGACCGCTTCCTCGGCCGCCTCGAGGTGCACCACGTGCTCAGCCGCGAAGACCAGGGCAGCGACGCCCTTTTTGGACGCCTCGACGCCGACCGCATTCGCTACTTTGCCGAGCACATCCCCACGGTGACCAAAGCCGACGGCTACTACCTATGCGGCCCTGAGCCCATGATCCATGCTGCCAGCGACGTGCTCAAGGCAGCGGGTGTAGCTCCAGAAAAAATCCACTTTGAGCTGTTTACTTCGGCGGCTCCGGCCGTGGCGGGGACTTCGGCCAAGACGGACAAAGGTTCCGCCTCAGGCGACGCCCACGTTACCGTCGTCCTCGACGGCGAAGAGACGCACTTCACCCAGTCGTCCAAAGAATTTGTGCTCGACGCGGCCCTTGATGCCGGAGCCGACGTGCCCTACGCCTGCAAAGGCGCGGTGTGCTGTACCTGCCGCGCAAAAGTGCTTGAGGGCAAGGTCGAAATGGCGATGAACTACTCGCTGACCGACGACGAGGTGGCCGATGGCTACGTGCTCACGTGCCAGGCGATGCCGCGCAGCGAGCGGGTGGTCGTGAGCTACGACGCGTAAACTCGACTGTAGCTTCTAGTTACTGGTTTTCCGCATTTGAATGTGCGGAATTCCGTCTTCGTCGTAGACGTCGCCCTCGGGCTGAAACCCAAATTCAGTGTAAAACCGAAGTAGGTAGTGCTGGGCGCTGATGACCACGTCGTCGCCTGGGAACAGCTGCTGTGCGTAGTGAATGCCGCGGTGCATTAGTTCGCGGCCAAGGCCGGTTCCGCGCACCGACGCCGCGGTGGCCACCCGGCCGATGCTGGGTTCGTCGTACGAGGTTCCGGGCGGAACCACCCGCGCAACCGCCACAACTTCTCCCTGCTCGTCCTCGGCCCAAAGGTGGTGCGCCACGCGGTCCTTGGTGTCGGGGTCAGCGTACGCGCAGTTCTGCTCGACGACAAAGACGTCGGCCCGCAGCGCGAGGATGCGGTGCAGCGCGTTGGCTGAGAGCTCTGAAAAGGGGGCAAACTGCCACGAAAAGCGTGCGGACATGGTGGGTTCAAGTTCGTACTTTTACCTCAATAATTCCCACGCCATGATGCTCAAGCTCATTCAAGACTTTCCACAGCATATTGCTGATTCACTGAACATTGCCGAAGGTGTTGCCAAGGTTTGGCAGCCTTTGCCGCGCCCTGTACACCAGGTGGTGGTCACGGGCCTTGGCGGAAGCGGCATCGGCGGAACTATAGCCGCAGACCTCTGCGCGGGCACGGCGACGGTTCCGGTGGTGGTGAATAAGGGATATTCGCTTCCGAACTGGGTGGGCGCGAATACCCTCGTGGTCGCCTGCAGCTACAGCGGCAATACCGAAGAGACGCTTACGGCCCTTGACCAGGCGGTGGCGGCCGGATGCATGGTTTCGGCGATCACCAGTGGAGGCGAACTCAAGCGCCGCGCGGACCAGTATGGGTGGAATACCAGCGTGGTTCCGGGCGGAAACCCTCCGCGCTCGATGTTCGGCTATGCGCTGATTCAGATTTTGGCCCACTTGGATTTGGCGGGCGCCGGTGCTCCGGCCGAGTGGCAGAAGCAGGCAGCCCAAGCGGTCGCGGATTTGATTGTTCGCCGCGAGGAGCATTTGAGCGAAGCCGAGGCCATCGCCGACACCCTTGAAGGAACGGCATTCGCGGTCTACGCGGCGAGCGGAATGGCCGGGGTAGCCACGCGCTGGCGCCAGCAGCTCAATGAAAACAGCAAAATGCCGGGGTGGGACGCCGAGGTTCCCGAGATGAACCACAACGAAATGGTCGGTTGGGCCGGCGGCGGATCGCGCTACAGCGCGGTTTTCTTGCATTCCGCCTTTGACGCCCCCCGAAACCGCATGCGCATGGAGCTCAACGCCCCGGCGATTCGCGCCCACGGAACCCATGTGGCCGAGCTGCACGCCTACGGAGCCTCTCCGCTGGAGCAAGCCCTCGACCTCGTAGCCCTCGGCGACTGGGTCAGCTACGTGCTCAGCGTGCGAAACGCGGTGGACATCATGGACATCAAGGTCATTGACGACCTCAAACACGCCCTGGGCAAGGCATGAGCCGTCGCCCTGTTCGATTCGCCGACCTTGGAAGCTGGAGCTACCAGCGCGCTTGGGACTTCCAAGAGTCCATTTTTACCGAAGTCGTAGAACGCAAGTCTGCAAACCGCAAACTCCTTGAAGAAGAGCGTATTGCGACTCACGACACCCTGCTGTTTGTCGAGCACCCGCATGTCTACACGTTGGGCAAAAGTGGCGACTTCGGCAACTTGCTGGCCGACGACGAGCGCCTCAAGTCCATCGGAGCCGAGTTCTACCGCACCAACCGCGGCGGCGACATCACGTACCACGGCCCCGGCCAGCTCGTGGGCTACCCGATCCTCGACCTGGACGAGTACTTTACCGACATTCACCGCTACCTGCGCACCCTCGAAGAGGTCATTATTGCCACTCTCGCGGACTACGGCTTGAGCGGCGACCGCAGTCCGGGCGAAACCGGCGTGTGGCTCGACGTCGGAACCCCTTTTGCCCGCAAAATCTGCGCGATGGGTGTGCGGGCGTCGCGCTGGGTGACCATGCACGGCTGGGCCTTCAACCTCAATACCGACCTGCGCTACTTCGAGTACATTATTCCGTGCGGAATCAAGGACAAAGCCGTCACCTCGCTCCAGCGCGAGCTGGGTCGCCCCATCGACGAGGTCGAGGCCAAAGCACGGGTGGCCGGGCACTTCGCCCGACTTTTTGAGGTTGACTTAGTGGAGACCCCAGTCGACCGTTTGCTTGGGGCATAGATTCTCCTAACTTGCACCGCATGAAACGCATTGTGTCTGTGGCCGTGGCCCTCGGGGTTCTGTGCCTGCTCGTTTATTTTTCGTGGTACGGATACCTGTTTAAAGGCGTGTACGCCACCTATTTGCAGGGCCGAACAACGTCGGACCCCTTTGACGCCGCCTACTTCGACACCGAGAAGATTCCGGCCGCCCCACAGCCCGTGGCCTGGCCGGTGGCGATCGACAGCGCGATGATTCCGAGTGACGCTACTCAGTTGCTGCTCGACGCCAGCCAAACGGGAGCACTGCTCGTGTTTGACCGCGACACCCTGCGCCACGAGGCCTACTTCAGTGATTTTGATTCGAATTCCAAAGTGAATTCGTTCTCAATGTCCAAGTCCATCGTCACGATGCTCGTGCAGCTTGCCATTCAAGAGGGCAAGATTCCGAGCTGGGAAGCCAAAGCCAAGACCTACATCCCCGGGCTGCACGGGCCGGGCGCCGACCGCTTGACCTTGCGCGACCTCAGTTCGATGCACGCCGACCTCGACTGGACCGAGAACTACTACGATCCCTTTGGCGAGACCGCCAAGTTGTACTACGGCGACGACCAAATGGCCCTGATTCTCGAGCGCGAGGTGGGCGATTCGGTGGGGCTTCGCTACGAGTACCAGTCCGCGGCCACGACACTGCTCAGCGTCTGCCTCGAAAAGGCGGTGGGCGAATCGCTTCCGGCGTACGCGTCGCGCAAACTGTGGGTTCCGCTGGGCGCGGAATCGGACGCTTCATGGCACGTCGACGGCCAAGGCGAAGCCTTGGCATTTTGCTGCTTCAATTCGACGGCCCGCGACTACGCACGGCTCGGGCATTTGCTGGTGCACAACGGCCGCTGGAACGGCCAGCCGCTGCTCGACAGTGCATGGATTTCGGTAGCTACTTCGCCCACTACGTCGGCCTACTACGGGCAAAGCTTTTGGCTTGGCGAGTCTTCAGATCCAGCTGGACAGGCGCCAGCCCGACGCTACGTCGCGCTGCGCGGGCACTTGGGCCAGTGGATTATTGCGTTTCCGGAGACCGGCCGCGTCGTGGTGCGCCTGGGCCGCACCGAAGGTGAGCGCCCTAAGGGCTCGTGGGAACCGGTTCCGTTTCGCGCCCTTGCCGACGAGTACGCCTGGAAATGAGTGCCTTTATTGGGGTTAATCTGAGGGTATCGGCCGCGGACCGCGTGCTGCTTCAGGGCCTCAACTTTGAGGTGCATTCGGGCGAATGCGTCGCCCTCGTGGGCGAATCGGGTTCGGGAAAGTCGCTTACGGCCCTCACCCTCATGGGCTTACTGCCTTCAAAGCTCTCGGCGTCGTGGGATTCGGTCTCAGACGGCCTGCCCCGCAAGGCCATGGTTTTTCAAGAGCCGATGTCAGCGCTGAATCCCACGATGCGTGTTGGGCGTCAGGTCGCCGAGGCGGCGGAATCCGCCCTGGGCCTTTCGACCTCGGCGGCACGTGACCGCGCCTTGGTTGAGCTTCGCAGGGTTCAGATTCCGGACCCCGAATCGGCGATGAATAAGTACCCCCACCAGCTTTCGGGGGGGCAGCGCCAGCGGGTGATGATCGCGATGGCCATGGCCATGGACCCTGATTTACTCGTTTGCGACGAGCCGACCACCGCGCTGGATCATTCGGTGGCGTTTGAAGTTCTTGATCTGCTTCGCGACCTGCAGCGCGAGCGCCGCATGGCGATGGTGTTCATCAGCCACGACTGGGAAGCCGTAGCCCACGTCGCCGACCACGTGGTGGTGCTTCGCCAGGGCGAAGTGGTGGAGGCAGGTCCGCTCGCCGACGTGATGACGCGCCCGCAGCAGCCCTACACGCAGGGATTGCTGGCTTCGCGTCCGCCCGAGCAGGGTCGCCCCATGCGCCTTCCCACGGTTCAGGATTTTTTGGACGGAACACTTCCCGCGGCAGGCGAGCGTCCCCGTGCTTCAGGCGGAACCGAGGTGCTTCGGGTGCACGCGCTCCGCAAGTCGTTCAAGGGGGCTCCTATTTTGCGCGGAGTGGATTTTGTGGTGCACGAGGGCGAAACCCTCGGGCTGGTCGGGGCCTCTGGTTCAGGGAAGTCGACCATTGCCCGCTGTCTGGTAGGGCTCGAACAGCCGGACGGAGGTGAAATCACGTACCGCGGCGTCCGCATCGACCAGCTTTCACGCGGTCAGCGCCGAGCCTACGCCCGCGAAATCCAGTACATTTTTCAGGATCCCTTTTCGAGCCTCCCGCCCCGCATGCGTGTGGGGGACCTGCTCGATGAGCCGCTCCGCGTTCACGGGCTTGCGGGGGACGCCGCGGGCCGCCAAGCCCGGGTGGCGGAACTGCTCGCGGCCGTGGGCCTCTCGCCAGAGTCAGCGCTTAAGTACCCCCACGAATTTTCGGGTGGCCAGCGCCAGCGAATCGGAATCGCCCGCGCCCTCGCCCTCGAACCCAAGTTCCTGATCTGCGACGAGTCCGTCGCCGCCCTCGATGTGAGCGTACAGGCTCAAGTCCTGAACCTGTTGAACGACCTCAAGGATCGCTTTCGCTTTAGCTACCTGTTCATCAGCCATGACGCACGGGTGGTGCGCTACATGAGTGATCGGACGATGGTGCTTTAGCAAGATTGGCGAGGCTAGCAAGTTCGGCTCGTTAGCTTTTTGCGCTTCGGGCCTTCGACCCTGCGCGCTGGGGCCCCTTCTGGGCTAGGGCCCTTCGGGCTGTTTCTTGTTCCTTGCATCTAGGGTGCGAGAGAAAAAGAAAAATCCAATTAGTACCGAATGCCTAGCGGCGCTTCGCGGCTTCGGCGTCACTAGTAACTAGTTACCAGTAGCAGATAGCCAACGAGCCAATCTCAGCCAACCTCGCTAAAGGAGCATTTCAGGAATTTCGCCCTCGACCACCAAGCGGCCGGCGGTTTTGGCGATGATTTCGTCGATGCTGACGCCGGGGGCGCGCTCGCGGAGGATGAATCCGCGTTCAGGATCAATGTCGAGGACGGCGAGGTCGGTGACGACTTTTTTGACGCATCCGACTCCGGTGAGGGGAAGGGTGCACGCGCTCAAGAGCTTGGATTCGCCCTCGCGGTTGCTGTGCTGCATGGCGACGATGATGCGCTCGGCGCTGGCGACGAGGTCCATGGCTCCGCCCATGCCTTTGACCATTCGGCCCGGAATCTTCCAGTTGGCGATGTCGCCGCGGTCGGATACTTCCATGGCTCCGAGGACCGTGAGCTGCACCTTGCGGGCGCGGATCATGCCAAACGAGGTGGCGCTATCAAACAGGGAGGCCCCGGGAAGCGCGGTGATGGTTTGCTTTCCGGCGTTGATGAGGTCGGCGTCTTCTTCGCCCTCAAAAGGGAAGGGCCCCATGCCGAGGATTCCGTTTTCGGACTGGAACTCGACGTCGATTCCGTCGGGAATGTAGTTGGCAACGAGGGTCGGAATTCCGATGCCCAAATTCACGTACCAGCCGTTGCGCAGCTCCTGGGCGATGCGGCGTGCGATTCCGTTTTTGTCAAGTGCCATGGCTTAGATCGTGGGGTTTTTGGGACGGACGGTGCGCTGCTCAATGCGCTTTTCGTAGTGGGTGCCTTGCACGATGCGGTGCACAAAAATGCCCGGAACGTGGATGGCATTGGGGTCGAGCGTACCTGCGGGCACGAGCTCTTCGACCTCGGCCACCGTGATGCGTCCGGCCATGGCCATCATGGGGTTGAAGTTGCGTGCGGTTCCCTTAAAAATCAGGTTGCCGGCCTCGTCGCCCTTCCAGGCCTTGACCAGCGCGAAGTCGGCGTCAAACGCGTGCTCCAGCAGGTGGGGTTTACCGCCAAACATGCGGATTTCTTTGCCTTCGGCGACTTCGGTACCGAAGCCCGCGGGTGTGTAGAATGCCGGAATTCCCGCGCCCGCCGCCCGGCAGCGCTCGGCGAGGGTTCCCTGCGGAATCAGTTCCACCTCAAGTTCGCCCGACAGCATTTGGCGCTCAAACTCATCGTTTTCGCCCACGTAGGAGCTAATCATTTTGCGGATTTGACGCGTTTCAAGCAGCAAACCCAAACCGAACCCGTCGACCCCCGCGTTGTTTGAGATGCAGGTAAGGTTGCGGGTTCCGCGCTTGCGAAGCGCAGCTATGAGGTTTTCGGGAATGCCACAGAGGCCAAACCCGCCCACCATGAGGGTCATGCCGTCCTGGATCCCGTCAAGGGCCACGTCGGCATTGGCAACAACTTTGCGAATCATGCCTTAAAGTTAAGGGCGCATGGCGCCTGCTTGTTAGTTCGTTGGCTCGTTGGCTATTGGCAAGGTTGGCTCGTTGGCTCGCTAGTAACTAGTAACTGGTTGCTTGCTGCGGCGAAGCCGCGAAGCATTCGGAATTAACCGGATTTTACTTTTTCGCTCGTGCGCTAGAAGCAAGGAACAAGAAACGGCCCGAAGGGCAAAAGCCAACGAGCCAATCTCAGCCAGCCTTGCCAAGTACGCTAATTGAATTCCGACCCCTCCTCGCGCGCCTCAGCCTGGTCGCTGAAGAATTCGCCGCAGTTGAGGGGGATGGTCATCGGGGTGGACGGGGCATCGAATCCGTCTCGGCGTACTCCGATTTTGGGGTCGGCATACAGACGGCGCATGTAAAGGGCCCAAATCGGCAGTGAGGTGCTTGCGCCTTGACCGTAGGCGGTCGACCCAAAGTGGGCAGAGCGATCTTGGCATCCGGCCCAGACGCCGGTGACGAGGTTCGGAACCATTCCGACAAACCAGCCGTCGGAGTTGTTTTGCGTGGTACCCGTTTTACCCGCGATCGGCATGTCAAACGAATACGGGAAGCCCGTGGCCACGCCGTCGGGATAGCCGCCGCCGGCGTAGCGAAGGCGTGCGCCGGTTCCGCCCTGGGTAACGCCCTGAAGAAGGTTGACCATGGTGTAGGCAACCTCGGGGCTGAAGACCTCGCGCGAAGCAGGGCTGAACTCATCGAGCACGACGCCGTTGGCGTCCTCGATGCGCAGGATGACGATGGGCTCGGTGTAGAGGCCTTGGTTGCCAAAGGCGGTGTAGGCTCCGACGAGCTCATAGATGCTGAGGTCGACGGTTCCGAGGGCAATCGAGGGCACCACGGGAATGTCTGAGGTCACGCCCAAATTGCGGGCGAGCTGCACCACTGGAGCGGGTCCGATTTGCTTCATCAGGTAGGTGGTCACGGTGTTGACCGAGCCCGCGAGTGCCTGCTTGAGGGTGAGCACGCCGCCGTACTTGTCGTCGGAATTACTGGGGCACCAGGTCTCGGCGAGTCCGTACTGGCCCGCCTCGATGCAGGTTTGGATGTTGGGAACCTGCATGCACGGCGAGTACTTTTTGTCGGCAATCGCCGCGGCGTACACAAATGGTTTAAACGTCGAACCCACTTGGCGACGGCCCTGACGGACCGCGTCGTACTTAAAGTGGCGAAAGTCGACTCCGCCGACCCATGCCTTGATGAAGCCGGTCTGCGGCTCGACGCTCAGAAGGCCCGCTTGGTAGATGGACTTCATGTACGTAATGGAGTCCCAGGGGCTGAGCACGGTATCGCGGTCTCCGCCCCAGGCGAAGATTTTCATCTCGACGGGCTTTTTGAAGGCGGCGGTGGCCGCCTCTTCGCTGAGGCCCTCGGCGCGCAGGTTGCGCCAGCGCTGCGTCTGCTTCATGGCCTTGGTCAGGATTTGGTTGGCTCCGGCCACGGAGCTTCCGCCCTGAAAGTAGAAGGGACCCGCGGCGCGGCCCTTGATCTGCTTGAAAAAGGCTTTTTGGAGCTGGGTGAGGTGCTGTTCCATGGCCTCTTCGGCGGCGCGCTGCATGCGGCTGTCGATGGTGGTGTAGATTTTGAGGCCGTCGGTGTAGAGGTTGTATTCGGATCCGTCGGGCTTGCGGTGGGTTTGTACCCACTCTTTCATAAACTGGCGGATGTGCTCGCGCAGGTACGGAGCAAGGCCCTTGTCGTGGCCACCCGGGGTAAATTGAAGGGTGATGGGAATCGCCTTCAGCGAGTCGGCGGCCTCTTCGGTGAGGAATCCGTTGCGCTCCATTTGGTTGAGGACGGTATTGCGGCGCTTTAGGGCGGATTCTTCGCGGCCGGCCCGGGCAGGGTTGTACAGCCAGGGGTTTTTGCACATTCCCACGAGCATAGCGGACTCTTCGATGGTCAGCTCGTCGGGCGTTTTGCGGAAGTAGACGTTGGCGGCGTTGTGGATTCCGACGCCTTGGTACAGGAAGTCAAACTGGTTGAAGTACATCGCAATGAGCTCGTCCTTGGAGTAGCGGGACTCAAGCTGCATGGCGATGATCCATTCTTTGAGCTTTTGAAAGATGCGACCAAGGCCACCGGCGGGCTCGTGAAACATTTGCTTGGCGAGCTGCTGGGTGATGGTGGATCCGCCGCCGTCGCGACCCAATGCGGTCACGGCGCGGGCGAGTGAGCGAAAATCGATTCCGCCGTGGTTGTAAAAACGCTCGTCCTCGGTGGCAATGAGTGCCTGCACCAGGTGCGGAGGCAGTTCGCTAAAGTCCGCGTGAACGCGGTTTTCGGTAAAAAAGGTTCCGAGCTGGCGGTTGTCTGAAGTGATGATTTCGGTGGCGAGGTAGCTCTTGGGGTTGGCGATCTCTTCGGTGGACGGAAGGCTTCCGAACAGACCCGCCCACGTCAGCAAAAGCAAGAGAATTAAAAAGAGCGGACCGCCCACGACGGCGTACCAGAACCAACGTACCAAGGGACGAAAATCCGGATCAGATTGTTTAGCCATAGTTGGGGTGCTTAAGGGGCTTCGCGGTACAATTTTAGGGCCACCGAGTGGATGCCTTCAAGGGGTTCGTCGCGCATGAGGTGCTGTAGGCGAAAGCGGTAGGTATCGGGCTTCGGGAAGCGCAAGCCCTCACTTCGGTAGGGCAGGGTGACGGTTTTGAGGCCCGTGATACCGTCGCCGATCCATTGGCCCTCGGGGCTTGCAAGCTGGAACTCGGCGGTGTCGTGGTACACGGTTCCGCCCTTATTCAGCACGTCGCGGCCTACGTACAGATTGCGGTAGGCGTAGGTTCCGGCGTGCCGAACGTCCACTTCGACGCGGTAGGTAGCGGTGGTGTCGGCGATTTCGACGTCAAAAACGAGCATAGAATCGACGTACCAGGCCTCGCCGGGAATGTCGCGAACAACGGCAAATTCCGGACTGGGACTGCACCCGACGCTCGCCGCAGCAAGCAAGGATGTGGTGGCCAAAGTGAGTAGTACGCGATTCATACGTTTAATACTGCGAAGGTATGCATCTTTGTGAGGTGGGACGAGGAAGCTACATACCGATCACGGCGGCCGCATGGCTCGCTTCGTGGGCCGCGCTGGCACAGACTCCGGTGGCGGAATGGCAGTACCACGCCCCCTTTCGCACCACCCAACGGGTAGCGGTCATGCAGGACCGCGTGCTGGCGCTTTCGGAGTTCGGAATCACCAGCTTGGAGTGGCCCGACCGCGTCCTCACCGGCCACAGTAGCGTCGAGGGCTTGAGCGGCGTCGGCCTATCTGGGCTGGCTGCGAGCCCCGACGGCAGTTTTGCCCTGCTCGGATACCGCGACGGACGCATCGACCGGTGGACGCCCGACGACGTGCGGACGCTGGACGACATTCCCCGCAGCGGGCAGTTTCAGGGCCGAACCGAGGTGCTCGAGTTTGCTTTTGCGAGTTCCGACCGCGTGTTTGCGGCGACCGCCTTTGGGGTGGTTGAGCTTGACCTGTCGCTCAATGCGGTGCGCGGAACCTACCGGATGCGCACCAACAGCGACCCCACCAACGTCACCTCGGTGGCCGTCTTGGGCGACAGCATTTTTGCGGCGACGGAACTCGGACTGCGCGCGGCGTCGCTGCAGGACCCCCTCTACCTTCCGTCGGTTTGGCAGGCGCGCGGCCGCTTTGCGGACTCGGTCCTTACCTCGCTGGCCGCCTCGCACGGCGAACTGGCCGCGGTTTCGGCTGGCAAGGCCTACCGACGCACGGCGGGCGGGTGGTCTGCCCTGGCAACCCCTTCGGACGGTCAGGAGGCCGAGCGCGTCTGCGCGTGTGCGGGCCGGTGGGGTGTCGTGCGACCGTTTGACGTACAGCTTTTCAACGCCGGGGGCCAAGTCCAGTCGGTGCTTTCGGGAGGATTTTCGGGCAATTCCGGGTTTGCGCCCCGCGACCTCGCGTGCGGATTCGACGGTCAAGACGGCCAACCGGTTCGCTGGGTGGCCAATCCATCCAGGGGAATTAGTTTTTTTGACAACGCCAGCTACGCCCAGCACCGCAGCCTGAGCGGCCCTGCCGGACCCGAAGCCTTTGACGTCCGCTGGGACGCCCTTCGCGGAACCACCGTACTCACCGGAGCCGTCGAGGGCCCGTGGACTCCGCTCTACCTCAACGGCGGCCTGTACCGCCAACCCCACCCAGGCGCTTCATGGCGTAGCGCTTCTGATTTTGACGGGGCCAAAGACATCCTTGAAGTGCTGACCGACCCCGCGGATTCGACCCACTGGTTTGCGGCGTCTTGGGGCGGAGGCGTACTCGAGTTCCGCGCCAACAGCCTGTACCGACGCTGGACGGTCGGCAATTCGTCGCTGCGCTCGGCCAACGGGGCGGGTCCCAACGACGTCCGCTGCGGCGGCCTCGCCTGGGGCGACGACGGTGCCCTGTGGGTGACCAACAGTTTGTCGGATGTTCCGCTGCACCGCTACGATCCGGGTTCCGAAACCTGGCAAGGCTACTCCGTGGGCGCCCTCAACGGCCAGGCGGTACGGCGCATCACTACGTCTGAAAACGGCGACTTTTGGATTCAGACGCGCACGGCCGGCATCGTGACGGTTCGGGTGGTGGGCGGCGCAGCCTCCGCCCGAAGTTTGAGTGCCGGAACCGGCAACGGCAACCTCCCCAGCGCCAGCATCGGCGCCTTCAGCTTAGACCGCGACGGCGAACTTTGGGTCGGAACCGCCAACGGTCTCGCCGTGCTGTACACGCCGCAAAACGCGTTTACGGGCGGCAACTTTGAGGCCCAGCAGCTTTTGGTCGAGGCCGACGGACGCGTTCAGGCGGTCCTCGCCGGCCAGGATATCACGGCCATTGCAGTGGACGGAGGCAACCGCAAATGGGTGGCCACCGCGACCGCGGGCCTGTTTGTGCTTTCGCCCGACGGGCTTACGCAGTTGGCGCACTACCGTTCCGACAACAGTCCGCTGCCCGGCAACCGCATTACCGGCCTGGCCCTTGACGTCGACCAAGGCTACGCGTACATCGCCACCGACTTCGGGCTGTTTTCGCTGCGCTCAGCCTCGGTGGAGCCCAGCGACCGCTTTGAGGGCGCGCTGGTGTTTCCTAATCCCTACCGACCTGAATTTCGCGGAATCTGGACCGTCACCGGGCTCGTCGACCAATCGTACGTGAAGGTGACCACGGCCGACGGGCGCCGCGTTGCTGAGGGCTATGCCTCGGGCGGCCAGTTCGTGTGGGACACGATGGACGGCGCGGGCGATCCGGTTCCGAGCGGCCTGTACCAGTTCTGGATCAACAACCCCTTCGGAACCCAAACCACCGTGGTCCAAGGGCTTTTGGTGCGTCCGTGAGTTTGTTGAGTTCCCCACATGCCCACCAGGCACTGGTGCTGGGACGCACCCCCCAGGGCGACCGCGCCGCAGTGCTTCGACTTTGGTTGCGCACCGAAGGAACGTGGTCAGCCTACATTCCTAGTTTGCGGTCCGCCGCAGGGGGATTTCGGCCCGCGATGGCGCAGCCGCTGGCGAGCTTGGAGTTGGTTCCGGCCCGCGCACGCGGTTCGCTGGGGCGCATTCAAGAGGCCCGACTCAATCCACCGTGGCGCCGCCTGCACGACGAGCCGCAGCTCCAGATGCTGGTCATGTATACTTCAGAGTTGCTGAGGGCCGTTTTGTACGAGGGCAGCGCCAACGCGGCTTTCTTTGACGACGTTCACGAGTTGTTGGCCCGATGGGATCGCGGAGAGCCCGTGGCCTACGGGGCACTTGAGGCAACCCTTTTGGTGTGCCGCCACCTCGGATTTGAGCTCGAGGCGCCCGAGTCACACGCTACCGAGGGGATTTGGCCGTTTTTCCCTGCAGAAGGGGCGTGGGCCCCGATCGGATCCTTCGCCAGTTCTGCCCTCCCCCCCGGGCCATCTCAGGCCCTTGCGCGCGCCGTCGCAGGCACACCGATTGACCGGGCAGAGCGCAACGATGCCCTCGACGCCCTACTCGCCTACCTCGAGGCCCAGCACACGGGATGGGGCCGTCTCAAATCGGTGGAAATTCTGAGGAACTTATAATTGGCTGCTAGCAGCCGGTTTCTAGTTACTGGTCACTGGTCTTTGGTTTCTGGTCATTGGTTTCTGGTTTCCAGTTTCTGGTTACTAGTCACAAGAAACTAGCAACGAGAAAGTGGCGCCAGCCACAAGAAACAAGCAACTAGAAGTGTGGCGCCAGCCACAAGAAACAAGCAACAAGAAACGTGGCGCAGCCACAAGAACCCAGAAACGTGGCGCAGCCACCGTCTATTCCCACACCACCGACGCGGTGATGAGGTCGAGCTCCATGCGAAGGCGGTTTTTACTGGTGCCCGGGGCAAAGAGCAGGGCATCGGCGGTTCCGATGCTGCCGTCGTTCAAAAAGCTGCGGACGCTGACAAAGGGTCCGCCGCCGTAGCCGCCCACAGTCTTAAACAGCCCTTTCGTGGACAGACGTCGAACGCCGTGGGCGTCGTCAAATTCTTGGACCGGAGGCAGGAGCATCTCGGTCGTCAGGTGGCTCTTATCCTGCGGCCCCTCGAAGTACTGCCGCAGCAGCGCGTCGCGGTCGGTGATTACGTCGGCCTCGGGGGTCGGTGAATCGCTGTCGGGGGTGCGCGTGAGCATGAGGTACTGGGTGCTCTTTTTGGTTTCGAGCCGAAGGACCACTAAGTCGGGTTTGCTCAAGGTGACTACAAAGCCTTCGGGAAGGGTCATTGACTTGATCCCAAGCGATTTAACCTCCTTGGGGAGTGGGTATTGTGCGTTCTTGCGCATGCGCGCGGCCAAAACGGTGGCATCGTGCTCGCGGTACAGCGCGCTGGCCTTGGCCAACGCCTGTGGAAGCATGGCCTGCAGGGCCTCGGCCGACGGAGCGACCACTTGAATCGCGATTTGGGGCCGGGCGTACACATTGTGGACGACGAGCATCGCGGTGGAGTCCGGAATCACCGCGAGGTTGAGCAAACTCTTACCGCGGCGCAGCAGGTCATTGACCTTTTGGGGCACGGCGTGAATGATCGAAAAGGTGGGTTCGGACTGCGGAAGCGCAGGCGCAGGCCTGCCCAACTCGGTGGCTACGGCGAGTCCGGCAAACGACTCCCACAAGTCCTGTGGGCAGATTACGGTGAGGTCGTTGTGCGATCCGTTGCTGGGCGGAAGCGTACGCTCCCTCTTGACCGGATCAGCCCCGTCAGGGCCGCAGCTCGCGACGCCAAGACTTAGGATGACGACCGCGAGCCACTTCATTTTTTCACGATGAGGCGCTGGCCGATTTGAATGGTGGTTCCGCGAAGGCCGTTCCATTTTTGGATGTCGCTCACGCGAACTCCGTACTTGCGGGCAATGGCGCTGAGGGTTTCGCCGGAGCGCACTGTGTGGCGCTTCGGGCTGCTGCTCGAGCTTGAATTTGCCGCGGTTGCCGTTTGTTCCGGAATTTCGGGGCGAGTACGCGCCTTGCTGGTCGCGAGGTAGGCAGAGTCGGCGCACTCCTGAAAGCTCGCCACGGCCGCGCGGGGCAGTATGAGGGGGTACATTTTCCCGTCGCGCGGAGCCGGAACCACGTGCAGCTTGTACATCGGATTCAGAACTTTGAGCAGCGTGGTGTCGACACTGAATTCTGCGGCGGCCACGTTGAGGTCAAGCGTCGCGGTAACGTTTACCGTGTCGACGTCAAAAAAGGTCGCGGGGGGCAGGTCGGGCTTGATTCCGTGCAAACCACCGTAGGCGAGGGCATAGTTTGCGGCGATGAAATTGGGCACGTACATGCGGGTTTCGCGGGGCAGGTACGGGCGGATTTCCCAGTAGTTGGTCTTGCCCCCCGAGGCACGAATGGCCTTTGAAACGTTTCCGGGCCCCGCGTTGTAGGCGGCGAGGGCGAGTTCCCAGTTGCCGAACATGTCGTAGAGGCGCTTGAGGTAGCGGCAGGCGGCGTCGGTGGACTTGACGGGGTCGGAGCGCTCGTCGACGTAGCTTCCGATTTCGAGGCCTTGAAGCTTGCCCGTAGCATACATGAACTGCCAAAGCCCCTTGGCTCCAGCGGGGCTGGTCGCAAGCGGATTCAACGCAGACTCAATCATGGGCAGCGCCCGAAGCTCCAACGGAAGGTTGTAGCGGTCGAGCCCGGCCTCAAAAATGGGAAAGTAGTAGCGACCACGGCCCATCACTCGGGCAACGAGGTCTTTTTTGCGCACCACGTACATGGCGACGGCATTGCGCACGTCGGGGGTGTAGCGCAAGTCCATGGGCGACCGCTTGTCAAGCACCGCAAGGCGCTGCTTAAGCACCTCGTCGCTCACTGAAAGTGCGGCTCCGGCCAAACTATCGACGGGACCCTTGAATTGGCTCACCCAGTTGCGCTGGCTGCTGCTGAGCGCCCACTTGGCGTACATCGTGTCCACTTTGGTCGCGAGGCCAAATCGAGCAGTGGTATCACCAGCTGACGGTGGCAATGCCATCGAGCCAATGCTGACCACCAGGCCAAGGGTAAGTAGTAGCGTTCTAAAAATCATTCGCTTAGGTAGGCCGCGGCGGCAAATAAGGTGGGTTCGTCGAACGCCTTTGCAGTCAGGTGCAGTCCCATAGGGAGCCCGTTGGAGTGCGTGCCCATGGGCAGGCTTAGTGCGGGCAGTCCGGCAATGGGAGCCTGAACCGTAAAGATGTCCTCGAGGTACATAACGGTGGGATCGCTGGTTTCGCGTCCCAATTCAAACGCGGTGTGCGGCGTGGTGGGGCTGATGAGCAGGTCCACCTTGCTGAGGTCCGCGTTGGTCGCGTCTTGTACCGCCCGACGCGCCTTTTGGGCTTGGCCATAGTAGGCGTCAAAGTATCCGCTGCGAAGTACAAAGGTTCCGAGCAAAATGCGGCGCTGAACCTCGGTTCCGAAGCCCTCAGAACGCGTGCGTTTGTAAAGCTCGTCGAGCGTTTTGGCGCCCTCGGCGCGGAATCCGTAGCGCACCCCATCAAAGCGCGCCAGGTTGGCACTCGCCTCGGCGGTGGTGAGGATGTAGTAAATCGGAACCAGCGCGTCCAAGTAGTCAAAGCGAAGGGCCTCGACGCGGTGTCCGGCGGCCTTGAGCGCGTCCATGCGGGCCATAAATGCGGCGCGCAATTCGGAATCCAACGCGGGGTTGTCGAGCACCTCTTGGTAGTAGCCAAAACTGAGCGTTTTGGGGTCGCACTCGGACTGCATCATGGGCGGAACCGGGCGGTCGCTGCACGTGCCGTCGTAGGCATCGGCGCCCGAAATCACCTCGGTGATGCGGGCCAAGTCACTGGCGCTGCGCGTGAACGGCCCAATTTGGTCGAACGAAGAGGCGTAGGCAATCAGGCCGTAGCGCGGCACGCGTCCGTAGGTGGGCTTGGCTCCGTAGATGCCACAAAACGCGGCGGGTTGGCGAATGGAGCCCCCCGTGTCGCTGCCGAGGGCTGCGTGCACCCATCCGGCGGCCACGGCGGCGGCGGAACCTCCCGACGACCCCCCGGGCGTGCGAGTGGGATCGAGCGGATTGCGGACCGGACCGTAGACCGAGGTTTCGTTGGACGAGCCCATCGCGAATTCGTCGCAGCTGGCTCGGCCAATAATGATGGCTCCGGCGTCGATCAGACGCTGTACGGCGGTAGCGGTGTACGGGCTTACGAATCCGCTCAGGATTTTTGAACCTGCTCCAGCAGAGTGCCCCGCGTAGACCATGTTGTCCTTGATGACCATGGTGACGCCGTCGAGGGCGCGGCGCTCGCCTTGGGCACGGCGTGAATCGACGGCCGCGGCTTGGGCCCGAGAAGAGTCGTCAAAGATCTCTGCAAGCGCATTCAGTGAAGGGTTTTCATTGGCGGCACGGCGCAGCGATTCCTCAGCCAGCGCCACACAGGTCACTTGGCCGGAATCTAAAGCCCGGTGCAGGTCTTCGATCCGATCGAAGGTCATGACAGTTTCTTGCTGTCGTCCTTTGAGTTGTCGTCCTCGTCGTCGCGCATAGCCTTTTTGAACTCCTTCACGCCACCGCCCAATCCCTTCATAAGCTCGGGAATTTTGCGGCCGCCAAACAAGAGCACAACCAAAGCCACGATCAAGACGATTTGCCAGGGGCCTACCATGCCCAGAAATACGCTTAGTGCCATAGTTTACCTAGATAAAGGGTAAAGGTACAACCTGGCCGCGCCCTACTTGAGCTTTTCGGCCAAGGCGCGCAGCGTTTTTTTCGGAGACGCGTTCTCGTAGAGCACTTTGTACACGGCTAAAGCGATCGGCATTTTTACTTCGCGCTTGCGCTTGACCTCGCGAATAAGCTTGGCAGCGTAGTAGCCCTCAGCAATCATGCTCATCTCGGCACGTGCTGCCGACAGGCTGTAGCCTTTGCCAAGCAGTAGACCCAGCCGTCGGTTGCGGCTAAAAGGCGAGTACATCGTGACAAAGAGGTCGCCTGAATATTCGGTCTGAATAATCTGCCGTTTGATAGGGTGCACGGCCCCAATGACGCGCTTCATTTCGCGAAGGGCATTGCTGACGAGCACCGCTTGAAAGTTGTCGCCGTACCCGAGCCCTTGGGCCAATCCAGCGGCAATAGCGTAGATATTTTTGAGGACTGAAGCGTACTCAGTGCCGTATATGTCTTCGGTACAGCGGACTTTCACGTACGACCCGCGAAGTTTCGAAGCCACGATACGAGACAGTTCGATGTTTTCGCTGGCGACGGTGAGGTACGAGAGGCGTTCGAGGGCAATTTCTTCAGCATGACAGGGGCCTACAAGCGCACCAAAACGACTGTAGTCGAGCCCCAAATTGTCGTGCAGGTATTCGCCAATGATTTGATGCGACCCAGGCTCAATGCCTTTGACCGCAGAGATTACCCACTTCTGGGGGAGGATTTCGCGCAGCGGCTCAATGGCTTCGGCTAAGAAGGCTGAAGGCACTGCAAGTACGAGGATTTCCGCCTGTGAGGCCACGCTCATCAAGTCGTGGTCAACATAGATACGGTCGGTTTCGAGTGCTGCGTCCGAGAGGTAATTTAGATTGTGGTGGTGCTTTCGAATGTGCAGGGCTACCTCTTCGCGGCGCACCCACCAGCCCACGTAGTCCTCGTTCTGAGTCAGCATTTTGACGATCGCGGTGGCCCAGGATCCACCTCCAATTACCGCGATTTTCGGATTTTTACCCATCAGCGTTCGTCGTTGGGCATTTGGGCAGAAATGGGCCCGGCTTGTGCGAGAATGGACACAAAATGTTCCACTTTAGCGACCACTTCAGCGAGGCCCTCGAAGTCAATCTTTTCAATGTCGTCGCCGGGAGCGTGGTAGTCCTCGTGGAGTCCGGTGAAGAAGAATACGGCGGGGATTCCGGCGCTAATGAACGGAGCGTGGTCAGAGCGCGCAAAAATTTCGTCGCGAAGATCCCAGTAAAAGCCTTCAGTGGGGATTGATTGAAGCATATCGCGGAATTCTGCCGCCGTGTGGACGCCGTACACGCGCAGGCTGTCAGACCGGTTGAGGCGCCCCACCATGTCGAGGTTGACCATGGCCTTGACTTTGCCCATTTCGGGAGGCATGCGCGCCACAAAAGCGCGCGACCCAAGGAGTCCGCTTTCTTCGCCGGTAAATGCCAAAAACGCGAAGTTCACGTGCTCAAATCCTTGCGCGCGCGATAGTTTTCGGGCGAGCTCGAGCATGGCTGAGGTTCCGCTGGCGTTGTCGTCGGCTCCGTTGTGCACTTGGCCTTCAGCCTCAGGCGTACGGGACCCCCACGCGCCCCAGCCGACGTGGTCGTAGTGCGCTCCGATGACGATGGTTTCGGGGGCGCCACGGTTTACCCACGCTCCGACGTTGGGCGCTTTAATCATTTGCGGAATCACGTGAACACCAATTGCCGCGCGGGCGGATTTTTTCGCGTTCTTTTTCAGGCTTTTGCACGCGTCGAGGTCGTGTACGGCGACCACGGGCATTCCGATGGGGCGCATGCGGCGCAAGAGGTCCAATTTGGGGCCTCCGTCCACGGGCTGAAGGAGGACGACGGCTTGGGCTCCGTGGGCGCGCGCGGCATTGATGCGCTCGGTCAATGAGGCGAGTTTGCCCAATTTCTTGGCTTTTTTGGCGGGAAGTTCCGCTACGATCACCGCGATGCGGCCCTTTTTGGCCTTGGCGATTTCGGCCGGCGTACCGTAGCCGAGCCAGGTAAGGGGCCCTTTGACCTCGCGGTTGTCTGATAGAATGTGGGGCCAGTAGGCGGAGCGGAGCGCCAGCGGAGCGTCGCCCACGCGAAGGTAGTTTCCGGCTTCGGGCAGAATTCCTTTCTCAGGAATACTCACCATTTGAGTGTACTCGCCCCCGAAGATTCCAGCGAGGCCAGCCTCTTCAAACTGAGCTTGGATGTACTTGGCGGCCCGAAATCCTTGTTCGGTTCCGGGAAGGCGTCCACCCATGTCGTCGTTGGCGAGCTCGTTGAGGTGAAGCTCTAATGAACGTTGGGTTTCAGGGTATTCCCCTCGGAGGATTTGGGCAGCAGCCGGAAAGGCTGCAATGCTAAAAGCAATAATCAAGGTGCGCATGCCAGGGTTGTTTAGGCGGGCCACCATTCAGGGCGGCGGCTCGCAAAGTACCAAAAGACTACGCCCACAGAGACGTAGGCGTCGGCCAAGTTAAAGATGGGTCTGAAAAATTGAAAATAGGTTCCGCCCCAAATCGGCAACCAGTCGGGCAGGTAGCCCGCCCACAGCGGGAAGTACAGCATGTCGACCACGTTGCCCAGTAGCGGAGCCGCGTAGCCACTGCCCCATTGCGCCACGCCGTCGTAGGCCATCCAGAATTCGTATTCAGGCGACCACGTGAGGCCGCGGTCAAACAAAACCCCGTAGAAAAGGCTGTCGATGACGTTGCCAAGGGCTCCGGCAAAAATGAGTGCGAGGGTGGTCAGCACAAACGGATGCGCACCGCGGCGGGCCAAGCGAATGGCGTACCACACGATGCCCCCGATGGCGGTGATGCGAAAGAGGCTGAGAATCACCTTACCGGTGGCGCCACCCCAATTCAGGCCAAAGGCCATCCCGGGGTTCTCGGTGAAGTGCAGGTGAAACCAGGACGTCAGTTTGACCGCGTCCCCCAGTGCAAACTGGGTTTTAATGGCGATTTTGAGTGCCTGATCCGCAAGAATCAGCACCAGTGCGAGAATGAGAGGGTTGCGCAGGCGGTTCAACGCTTGCTCATCTTGCCTTCCATGCTGGTGGTCGCGTGCGGAACCAGCTTCAAGCGATCCTTTTCAATGAGCTTGCCGGTTACGCGGCAGACTCCGTAGGTCTTGTTGCTGATGCGCACGAGCGCCGCCTTGAGGTCGCGCAAGAACTTCTCTTGGCGCGCCGCGAGCATGGCGTTGGCTTCTTTGCTCATTGTTTCAGAGCCCTCTTCAAAACTTTTGAACATCGGCGCAGTATCCTCGGTGCCGTTGTCCATGTTGTTGGTAAACTGCTCCTTAAGAATGCGCAGGTCTTCTTCAGCCTTGTCAATCTTAGATTGGATTAGCTGGCGAAACTCGGCGAGCTCGGCGTCGGAAAAGCGAATAGTAGGTTCCATAAGAGGCCCGAATTTAGTCAATCTGAACTCCTGCGCAAGATATCTACGCTTTTTTTAACGCTAGGGTTACGGCTAGGCCTTCGAGGTCGGTCTCGGTCGCGTGCGCATCACTTGGCGCGGAACCTTGCCCCCACTGGGCTACCAGCGTTTCAGCGGCCACGTAGTCTCGGTGCTTCGCCACGGCCTCTAGGGCCTCAGCAGCCCCCGAAATCCAGAGCTCAATACGGTCGGTGATGTCCAATCCGCTGTCTTTGCGCAAGTTTTGAATGCGGTTCACGGCTTCGCGCGCCAAACCTTCAGTTACCAGCTCAGGGCTGAGTTGAAGGTCGACGGCCAAAAGGGTTCCGCGCTCGCTGGCCACCGACATACCGGGAATGTCGTCGGTCACCACCATCACGTCGCCCGGCTCTACCGTGTAGGGACCGTCGGCAAGCTCGAGCTCAAGCTGGCCGTCATGCTCAAGACCGCGCAGCTGGGCGTCGGTCAGTGCGGCCAAGGCGGCCGAGACGGTCTTCATGCGCGGACCCACCTTTGGCCCGAGGGCCTTGAAGTCGGGCTTGGCGCGCTGTACAAATAGTCCCGAATTGGGCTCGACCCGTTCGAGCGTTTTGACGTTCACCTCGCTGAGCAGTAGCTCTTCGATGGCGTCCAAATCGGCGTGCTGCGTGGGGCTGAGCACCGGAACCACAATGCGTGGCAGCGGTTGGCGCACCCGAACTCGCTCTTTTTTACGGACGCTGAGCACCAAGCTCGTCATGCGCTGGGCCAGGTCCATGCGGCGCTCGAGGTCGGCGTCGATGCGTGCGGGGTCGGCCTCGGGGAAGCGGCTCCAGTGCACCGAAGCGCTCGGTCCGTTGAGGTCGCGGTAGAGCTGCTCGGCATAAAACGGCGCCAGCGGAGCCATCAAGCGCGCCACCGTGTCCAAGCACTCGTCCAGGGTTTGGAATGCCGACAACTTGTCGTCTCCCATCGCGCCCTTCCAGAATCGGCGCCGGCTGAGGCGCACGTACCAGTTGCTGAGCTCGTCGACGACGAAGTCGGCGACGGGCCTGAACGCGCGGGTCGGTTCGTAGGCCTCCATGGCCTCTGTTGCTTCAGCCACCACGCTGTGCAGTCGGCTCAAAATCCAGCGGTCCAGCTCGGGGCGGTCGCGGTGCGGAACCTGCGGTGCCTTCGGGTCGAATCCGTCTACGTTGGCGTAGAGCGCAAAAAATCCGTAGGTGTTGTGGAGGGTTCCGAAGAACTTGCGCTGCACCTCAGTGACGCCGTCGGGGTCGAACTTGAGGTTGTCCCAGGGCTGGGCGTTGGTGAGCATGTACCAGCGCAAGGCGTCGCTGCCGTACTTCGCCATCGCCTCAAAGGGATCGATGGAGTTGCCCAAGCGCTTCGACATCTTTTGGCCGTTCTTGTCGAGCACCAATCCGTTCGAAACCACCGTTTTGTAGGCCACCGAGTCAAACACCATCCCGGCGATCGCGTGCAGGGTAAAGAACCACCCGCGGGTTTGGTCGACGCCCTCGGCGATGAAGTCCGCCGGGAAGGCGGTACGGCCGTCAATCGCATCCTTGTGTTCAAACGGGTAGTGCACCTGGGCGTAGGGCATGGCTCCGGAATCAAACCACACGTCGATGAGGTCCTTCTCGCGGTACAGCGGCTGGCCGCTGGCGCCAGTCAAAATCCATTCGTCCACAAACGGGCGGTGCAGGTCGACCCCGGCGTAGTTGGCGTCCGACATGTCGCCGGGCGTAAAGTCGCTAAGCGGGTTGCTCGCCATGTGGCCCGCGGCCACGCTGCGCTCGAGTTCGGCGCGGAGCTGTTCCAGCGAGCTGATGCACACCTCTTCGCGGCCGTCTTCGCTGCGCCAAATCGGCAGCGGAATGCCCCAGTAGCGGCTGCGGCTCAGGTTCCAGTCGTTGAGGTTTTCGAGCCAGTTGCCAAAGCGGCCGGTTCCGGTGCTTGCGGGCTTCCAGTTGATGGTGGTGTTGAGCTCCTGAAGGCGCTGCTTGGCAGCGGTGCTGCGAATGAACCAGCTGTCGAGCGGGTAGTAGAGCACCGGCTTGTCGGTTCGCCAGCAGTGCGGGTAGCTGTGCACGTACTTCTGCACTTTGAAGGCCTTGTTTTCGGTCTTCAGCTGAATGGCGATTTCTTCGTCGACGCTGAGTTTGGGTTCTTGCCCCGCATCGTAGTAGCTGTTTTTCACGTACTTACCCGCCAGCGCACCCGCTTCGGCCACAAATCGGCCCTGAAGGTCGACGAGCGGCACGGGGTTGCCCTCAGAATCCAATACGAGCATCGGCGGAACCCCCGCGGCGGCAGCCACCCGGGCGTCGTCCGCACCAAACGTAGGGGCGGTGTGCACGATTCCAGTTCCGTCCTCGGTTGTCACGAAGTCGCCCGGAATCACCCGGAACGCCTGGTCGGCGTCCTGGTACGGAAGCGCCACCGGAACCAGTTGGGTGTAGCGAAGCCCCACGAGGTCACTGCCCATCGCGGTGGAGAGGCGGGTCCAGGTTCCGCCCTCTTCGTCAGCTTTGAAGTAGTTGGCCACCAAGGCGCTGGCCAAAATCACGTTGACCTCGATGCCCGTGTAGGGGTTGGTGGTCGCGATCAGGCTGTACTCGATGTTCGGGCCCACCGTCAGCGCGGTGTTCGACGGAAGCGTCCAAGGCGTCGTCGTCCACGCGAGCAGGTGCACGGGGCGGTCGCCAAACATGTCGCGGCTTTGGTCGCTCGGAACCACCTCGAACTGAGCCGTCACCGAGGTGTCGGTCACGTCGCGGTAGCAGCCCGGCTGGTTGAGTTCGTGCGAGCTCAGGCCCGTCCCCGCCTTGGGCGAGTACGGCTGAATGGTGTAGCCCTTGTAGAGCAGGTTTTTGCGGTGCAGTTCACCCAGCAGCCACCACACCGACTCGATGTACTTGGTGGTGTAGGTGACGTAGGGGTTTTCTTGGTCGACCCAGTAGCCCATTTGCTCGGTCAGACGGTTCCACACGTCGGTGTAGCGCATGACGGCCTCGCGGCAGGCGGCGTTGTAGTCGGCGACGCTGATGGTTTTTCCGATGGCTTCTTTGGTGATGCCCAGCTCTTTTTCGACGCCCAGTTCGACGGGCAGCCCGTGGGTGTCCCAGCCCGCACGGCGGTCGACGCGGAATCCCTGTTGGGTTTTGTAGCG
Organism: uncultured Schleiferiaceae bacterium; assembly: GCA_965657195.1. Classification (GTDB taxonomy): domain Bacteria; phylum Bacteroidota; class Bacteroidia; order Flavobacteriales; family Schleiferiaceae; genus TMED14. The sequence goes on along the minus strand of CBFHNK010000005.1, from coordinate 1,422 downwards.
GCAAAAAAGGTCCTTAATGGCGCGGCCCATGACGTGGTGAATCCCGGGCATCCCATTGGCTGAGGGCGGACCCTCATAAAACACAAACGACGGAGCGCCTTCGCGCAGCGACTTCTCAAAGACACCTTCGGCCTTCCAGTATTCGAGGATTTCGCGCTGAATTTCGGGCAGGTTCAGCGGCCCGCGCTCGGTAAAACGCTGGCTCATAACGCGGCGATGCACTTGAGTTCGACGGCGATGGGCGTCGGGAGGGCCGTGACCTGCACCGTGGTGCGGCAGGGCTTGGGGTCCACGTCGGCAAAGTACTCGGCGTAGATGCGGTTGAAGGCCACAAAGTCGCGCTTCATGTCGGTCAAAAACACGGTGATGTCTACGAGCTGGTCCCAGCGTCCGCCGGCCTCTTCGAGTGCGGACTTCACGTTGGCCATTACACTATGAACCTGGTCTTCAAAGCTGAATTCCAAATAGTTTCCGTTGGCGTCGAGCTTCAGACCCGGCACCGAGCTGGCCGCCGCCGGACTCTTGGGCAGGCGCGGACCCATTCCCGAAATAAACAGCAAGTTGCCCACGCGCCGCGTAGCGGGGTAGCTTCCGACGGGCTGTGGCGTATTGGATTCTGCAGACATAGCTGCAAAGGTAATCGCTGCACTTTGCGGGTGCGGAACCTTCTACTGGCTTTTGGCCGCTGGCTTCTCTCCTTTGGTTTCTAGCTACTGGTTTCTCGCTGCGTTCTGGACTAAGGCCGTGCAGCGATGAGCGAACCTAGCCAATCGGCTAATCTCAGCTCATCTTGCCAAAGAGCCAATCTCAGCTAATCTTGCTAATTGCCCGAGAACAAACGAATGTAAATGTTTACTAATGGTGAACTATCTTTACGTTTGTGAGGTGTTCAACATTATTGCAAGGCAATTAATTCGTATGCCATGGATCATCCTGAGGCCGCCAAAGCCCTTCGGGAATGGTACCATGATCTTCGATTGTCATCAGTTAAAAGTTGGAATGAACTCCAGGCAGATTACCCCTCCGCGAGCATTGTCGGTGACGATCGAGTGGTGTTTAATATTCTGGGAACCAAGTATCGTTTGGTGGTCCGAATTGTATTTGCGTTTCGGGTGGTTCAGGTCAAATGGTTTGGAACGCATGCGGCCTATGATCGCATTGATGTGAGCCTCATTCAACCTATCAAAAAATGAGTATGGAATTAGCAGTAATCCGATCCGAGCCACAGTACCAAGCCGTTTTAGAGTGGATTGACCAGCAGTTCGATGCCGGCGTTCAGGCCGGAACTCCCCAAGGAAATCTTCTTGAGGTTGCGTTAGTTCTCGTGAAAAAGTACGAGGATGAGGTGCATCCGGTTCCGCTACCCGACCCTATCGAAGCAGTGAAAGAGAAAATGGACGAATTGGGCGTTCGAAACCGAGA